>NZ_JAUSYQ010000002.1:5347500-5647500 GCF_030816965.1 Streptomyces canus | reverse complement strand
CAGGCCTCGCCGACAGCGAGTCTGACTTCGTCGAGGACGGCCTCGTCCACTCCGGACCTGCGCGCCACCGCTGCCGCCACCAGTCGGGCGGTCCTGACGTGCTCGGGCAGCGCGCTGAAACGGAGTTCAACGGTGGCCATGCGTCCCCCTCGGAACTACGGGCGTGCTGTCGGGGGACCGGGCCGCCGAAAGCCCGGACCCCTTCTCTTTTGCTTCTTCCGGCGTCCTGCTGCCGCCCCGGGCACGGGCCCGGGGACGGGTCAGTCGGTCGCCGCCACCGCTTCCTCGACCGAGGTGTGGATCGGGAACACCTTGGTGAGGCCGGTGATACGAAAGATCTTGAGAATGCGCTCCTGGTTGCAGACCAGGCGCAGCGAGCCCTCATGGGCACGCACCCGCTTCAGTCCGCCCACCAGTACGCCGAGCCCGGTGGAGTCGAGGAAGTCCACGCCCTCCATGTCGACGACAAGGTGGAAACTGCCGTCGTTCACCAGCTCGACCAGCTGCTCGCGCAGCTTGGGCGCGGTATATACGTCGATTTCGCCACCGACCCTGACGATCGTGCGATCGCCGACGGTCTCGGTCGACAGGGACAGGTCCACGGATCCTCCAGCACCTTGCTATCGAGCGGTCGCCCCTCGGGACACCTCGGCAGAGCCCCCGGGACGGTTCGCCAGCCGCGATGGCATTCAATCACTTACCGGCAGGCGTGCACGACGCCTTGGTCCCATTGTCCGCCACGCCAGTGACACACTCGGTGCCGATGGCCAAGAATCTCCGATCCGATCGACCCTCGACGGACGCCGGTCCCCGCCCCACGCCGAGCACGGTCCTGGACCGACTCGCCGCCGGGCCGAGCCGGGCTGCGCGCATCACTCATACGGAGCACTTGCCCCCACGTGAGGGTCGCCATGCCGTCTGGCCCGACCGGATCCGCTCGGAGGTCATCGCAGCCGTCCAGGCCTGCGGCATCGAGCACCCCTGGGCCCACCAGGCACGCGCGGCCGAACACGCCCTGGACGGCGAGTCGGTCGTTGTCGCCACCGGCACCGCCTCCGGCAAGTCCCTGGCGTACCTCGTGCCCGTCCTCTCCACACTCCTGGACGGCTCCGAGGCCCCGAACGGCCGCGGCGCCACCACGCTCTACCTGTCCCCGACAAAGGCCCTGGCCGCGGACCAGTGCCGCTCGGTGAAGGAACTTTCACAACCGCTCGGCAATTCTGTACGCCCCGCGGTCTACGACGGCGACACGCCGTTCGAGGAACGCGAATGGATCCGCCAGTACGCCAACTACGTGCTGACCAACCCGGACATGCTGCACCGCGGGATACTCCCGTCCCACTCCCGCTGGTCCTCCTTCCTGAAGGCGCTCAAGTACGTCGTCATCGACGAGTGCCACACCTACCGGGGCGTGTTCGGCTCGCACGTCGCCCAGGTGCTGCGTCGTCTGCGCCGCCTCTGCGCCCGCTACGGCGCCTCCCCCGTCTTCCTGCTGGCCTCCGCAACCGCCGCCGAGCCGTCGGTGGCCGCCCGCCGCCTCACCGGCCTCCCCGTGGTCGAGGTCGCCGACGACGCCTCACCGCGCGGCGAACTGGTGTTTGCCCTCTGGGAGCCCCCGCTCACCGAGATGCAAGGCGAGAAGGGCGCCCCTGTTCGCCGTACGGCCACCGCCGAGACGGCCGATCTCCTCACGGATCTCGCCGTGCAGGGCGTGCGCTCGGTCGCCTTCGTCCGCTCCCGGCGCGGCGCCGAGCTGATCTCCGTGATCGCCCAGGAGCGGCTGGCGGAGGTCGACCGCTCCCTGGCCCGCCGTGTCGCGGCGTACCGCGGCGGCTATCTCCCGGAGGAACGCCGCGCCCTGGAACAGGCTCTGCATTCAGGTGAGTTGCTGGGCCTGGCCGCCACAACCGCCCTGGAACTCGGCATCGACGTCTCGGGGCTGGACGCCGTGCTGATCTCCGGCTACCCCGGCACACGCGCGTCCCTGTGGCAGCAGGCAGGGCGGGCGGGTCGAGCCGGCCAGGGGGCGCTGGCGATCCTGGTGGCCCGCGACGACCCCCTGGACACCTTCCTCGTCCATCACCCCGAGGCCCTCTTCGACCAGCCGGTGGAGTCCACGGTCCTGGATCCCGACAACCCGTACGTCCTCGCCCCGCACCTGTGCGTGGCAGCGGCGGAACTGCCGTTGACGGACGAGGACATGGAGTTGTTCGGGCCGGAGACCGAGAGCTTGCTGGGGCAGCTGGAGTCCGCGAAGCTCCTGCGCCGCCGCACCAAGGCCTGGCACTGGACCCGTCGGGAGCGGGCCGCCGACCTCACCGACATCCGCGGCGAGGGCGGTCGCCCCGTCCAGATCGTCGAGTCGGGCACGGGCCGCCTCCTCGGCACGGTGGACGCGGGCTCCGCCCACACCGCCGTCCACGAGGGCGCGGTCCACCTCCATCAGGGCCGTACGTACCTGGTCCGGTCGCTGGACCTGGAGGACTCGGTGGCACTGGTCGAGGAGGCGAACCCGTCGTATTCGACGGTCGCCCGCGACACGACGTCCATCGCCGTTCTGGAGACGGACGTAGAAGTCCCCTGGGGCGAGGGCAGGTTGTGCTACGGCTCCGTCGAGGTCACCAACCAGGTGGTCTCCTTCCTCCGTAGACGTCTGATCACAGGTGAAGTGCTCGGCGAGACGAAACTCGACCTCCCTCCTCGTACGCTCCGCACGCGCGCGGTGTGGTGGACGGTCACCGAGGACCAGCTCGACGAGGCCCGGATCAACCCGGAGATCCTCGGCGGCGCCCTGCACGCCGCCGAGCACGCCTCGATCGGCCTGCTGCCCCTCTTCGCGACCTGCGACCGCTGGGACATCGGCGGCGTGTCGATCCCCCTCCACCCCGACACGCTGCTCCCCACGGTCTTCGTCTACGACGGTCACCCGGGCGGAGCGGGCTTCGCGGAGCGTGCCTTCCACACCGCCCGGGCCTGGCTCACCGCCACCCGCCAGGCCATCGCCTCCTGCGAGTGCGACGCCGGCTGTCCGTCCTGCATCCAGTCCCCCAAGTGCGGCAACGGCAACGACCCGCTGCACAAGAGGGGGGCGGTACGACTGCTCACGGTGCTGTTGCGGGGGGCGCCGGAGGCGGGGGCGGAGGCGGAGCCTCCCGGGCTGCCGAAGGAGAGGCCCTAGCCTGGCCTCACCGGGGTGCCGATGGAGCGAACGGCGTCGGGAGCACCTCGGGACGCCGACGAAGAACCCGGGCCCGGGCCGCACCGGGATGCCGACGGAGAACCCGGGCCCGGGCCGCACCAGGATGCCGCCGGAGAACCCGGGCCCTGGCTGCGCCGGGGCGCCGACGGCGGACCCGAGCCCTGACCTCACCAGGCACCGACCGAGAACCCGAGCCCTGACCTCACCAGGGCACCGAGCGAGTCAGCGGCTTCTCACCACCCAGGGACCCCGGGACCGGGGCCCCAGGAGCCGCCGGACCGCCAGGACGCGGCGCCCCCTGGGATTCCGGCGGGAGCGGAGCCTGTGACGTAACCGGTCCCGCCGGCCCCGCCCGTGCCCTGACCTCCGCCGTGAACGGCCCCCGCCCCGAGGCCGCCGTCACGTCCGAGATCTCGCCGACCATCGCGCACCGCACGAGCCGCGCGCCCTGGTCCCGCGCCACCCCTTCCGCCCGGGCGCAGGCCACCACGGGCCCGTCGGCCCAGTGGTCCGCCGCGGCCAGCGCCGCGAGATCGGCGCCCCCGGCCGCCCGATGCCGTACGACGACGGCCTGCCCGAGGGCCAGCACGACCCCGAACACCACGCACAGCACCGCGATGGCACCGACACTCCAGACGGTGGCGGAACCACGGTCCGAACGGGCGGCGGTCAGGTGGGCGCCGGCGAACCGGGCGACGGCGCGGCGGAATCCGGTGAGGCCGGCTTCGGCGAACCGGGCTTTAGCCGACCGCGCGGCGGGGGGCCGCGCAACCGCAACCCCGCACTCCGAGGATCCGCTCCTCTTCGAACCGCCGCTCGCTTCCGCGAACCGGGCTTTCGCCGACCGCGCGGCGGGGGGCCGCGCAACCGCAACCCCGCACTCCGAGGATCCGCTCCTCTTCGAACCGCCGCTCATCCTCCTTCCCCCACCGTCTCCTCCGCCCATGCGACGGCCTCCTCCCGCACCTCGAAGGGCAGGCCGTGCAACGCGGGCGGCTTGGCCACGACGACCACGCGGACCCGGTCACCCTCCCGGCGGACCGTCACCTTGGCGTCGCGCGGTGCCGTGTCCCGGGCCACCTGGACGACCGCCTCGGCAGGCTCCTGACGGGCCGCCGCGCGGGCGCCGGTCCTGGCGGCGTCCACGCACTGGATCTGCGCGGCCACCACGAGCAGCCCCCACACCAGCGCCATCGCGAACATCACCAGCACGGGCAGCACCATGGCCGACTCCGCCGTCACGAACCCCTGGTCTCCCGCCCTTTCACGCCTTCGCATCGAGGGCCCGTTTCACGATGGCCTGGAGTTCCGCGCTGACGGCCCCGCTCGTCACCACCTTGTAGAGCACCACCGCGAACGCCACCGCAGCGACGATCCCCATCGCGTACTCGGACGTCACCATCCCCCTGTCCTCGCGCATCGACCGCGCCCCGCTCATCGTCCTGGACACCAAGGCACGCACCCGCGCCCATACCGCCTTGTACATCTCAACCCCCGTAAGGATCAGTTCTGTTGAACAACCGCCTGACTTGCTCGTTCGCCGGATCACCGGCCGCCGACCGTCATCGCCCACCCCCTCCCAGCACTCCACCCGCGAGTCCGATCACGATCGGCAGCACGCCGACGGCGATGAACGCGGGCAGGAAACACAGCCCCACCGGCGCGGTGACCAGCACGGCCGCCCGCCGGGCCCGGGCCGTCGCGGTGCGCCCCCAGTCGGCGCGAGCGTCCGCCGCGAGCGCGCCAGCCGGTCCGGCCGCGGGCAGCCCTGTCACATCCGCGCGTTCCAGCAGCCGCGCCAGCGCCCCGGCGCCCGGTGTCGAGGCGAGCCTCCGCCACGCCTCGCCCGGTTCGCCGCCGAGCCGTACCTCCGCCGCCCCGCGCGCGAGTCCCTCACCCACGGGACCGCCCAGCGCCTCACCCACGGCCTGGGCCGCGATCACGGGACCGGCGCCCGCCGCGATGCAAGCGGCGAGCAAGTCGGCGGCGAGCGGCAGTTGCCGGGCCGCCTCGCGCGTGTCGGGCTCCTCGGCGCCCACGCCGGCCGTCTGCCGTAGCCGCCACCGCCACAAGCCCGCCGCGACGACCAGTCCGACCACGACACCGGCGACTCCGCCGACCAGCACCCAGCACGCACACCCCACGCCGACCACGGGCAGCCACCGCCGCACGAGATCCCGAGCCTCGAACCGCGGGTCCTCGACCGTGGTCTGCGCAACGGCCAGCAACTCTGTGAGCCGCCGCCGCACTCTGCGCTCATGCCGCGCCGCCGCGGCCCAGCGGGCGAGCCAGGCGATCACCAGTGCCGCACCCACAACCGCCCCCAGCCTGTGGACAACTTCCGCGTTCATGCCGCCTCGGCTCCCCGGACGATCCTCGTCGCCCACCACATCCCGACGCCCTCCAGCAGGCCGCCGACCAACAGGCAGCCCAGCCCGGAGCCGGTGTGCAGAAGGACGTGCAGGGGATCGGCACCGAGGGCGGCACCGAGGCCCAGCCCCAGCACCGGCAACGCGGCGAGCATCCATGCCGTGGACCGGGCTCCGGCCAACTGGGCGCGCAAGTCGGCTCGTTGGTCCCGATCGGCCCGCAGCGCGCCTTCGAGCCGATCGAGCCCGGCCGCGAGCCCCGCGCCCTGGTCCACGGCCACCCGCCAGCACGCGGCAAGCCCCAGCAGCCCCTCGGCCCCAGGCCGCCGAGCCGCCGCCGCGAGCGCCCCCGGAACATCCCCACCGAACCTGGCCGCCGCCAACACAGCGGCCTGCGTCTCCCCGAGCCCACCGAACTCCGGCGCTCCAGGACCGAACCCACCCGATCCGGCCCCGCCGACCCCCGTGCCCTCGAAGTCCCGCACAGCCCGCACCAGCGCCTCTCCCGGCTGCCGCCCCGCGCGCACCTCCCCGGCGACCATCGCGCAGAGCGCGATCACCTCGTCCGCCCGCCGATCACGCACTCGGCGCTCCGTCCGGGCCAGCCGCACCCGCCGCAGCAACGGCACCCCGGCGGCTCCCGCGAGGACCGGCAGCACCGAGGACCCCAGCCCGGCGATCACCAGGCCTGCGGCCGCCGCCCACCACTCGAACCCGAGTCGCCCACGAACCTGTCGCAGCTGCCCCACCAGCCGCCGCCACGGCGGAGGCGCGGCCCCCACCACCCCGCCACCCGCCAGCAGCACCTGCGCCCGCCGTGCCCCGGAACGCCGCCCGCCCCACAGCCACACGGCCACACCGAGGCACCCCACGGCCACACCCGTCGAGCCCACCGACATCTCCCTCATCCCGATCACCCCGTCCTCCCGCCGTCCGAGCCATCTCGTCGTCGTCCCCTCGCTCCGAGCCCGCCCAAGTCACCTGCCCTCCCCCGACGGCCCCCGCATCGCGGCTCCAAGCAGCCCTCGCAGCCGCTCCCACCCCCGCTCGTACGCGAACGCCTCCGCTCCCCAGCGCAGCGCCGGCACCGTCCGCACCAGCCCCGAGGAGTCCCGCTCCAGCACCCGCACCTCGGCGATCCGCCGCCGCCCGGCCCGGTCACGCACGAGATGCAGTACGACCGACAGCGCGGCCGCCAACTGGCTGTGCAGCGCGGCCCTGTCGAGCCCGGCCGCCGTGCCCAGCGCCTCGAGGCGGGCCGGCACGTCGGCCGCCGCGTTGGCGTGCACGGTCCCGCAGCCGCCCTCATGGCCCGTGTTCAACGCGGCCAGCAGATGCACCACTTCAGGCCCGCGCACCTCACCCACGACCAGCCGGTCGGGCCGCATCCGCAGCGCCTGTCGCACCAGGTCCTCAAGCGTGACGAGTCCTGCGCCCTCCTGGTTGGCGGGTCTCGTCTCCAGCCGTACGACGTGCGGATGGTCCGGCCTGAGCTCCGCCGAATCCTCCGCGAGCACGATCCGCTCGCCCGGCCCGACGAGCCCCAGCAGCGCGCTCAGCAGCGTCGTCTTTCCGGTGCCGGTCCCGCCGCTGATGAGAAAGGACAGCCGTGCGTCGAGCAGCGCCCGCAGCACCCGGTCTCCGCCCGGCGGCACCGTGCCGGCCGCGACCAGCTCGTCCAACGTGAACGCACGCGGGCGTACGACCCGCAGCGACAGGCAGGCACAGCCGACCGCGACCGGAGGAAGCACCGCGTGCAGCCGGGTCCCGTCCGGCAGCCGCGCGTCCACCCAGGGCCGCGCGTCGTCGAGGCGCCGCCCCGCCACCGCGGCGAGCCGCTGCGCGAGTCGCCGTACGGCGGCCGCGTCCGGGAAGGAGACGGCGGTCAGTTCGAGTCCGCCGCCCCGGTCCACCCAGACCCGGTCCGGCGCCGACACCAGGACATCCGTCACCGAGGGGTCGGCCAGCAACGGCTCCAAGGGCCCGCTGCCCACCAGCTCGGACCGCAACCGCTCGGCCGCGCCCAGCACTTCGGCGTCCCCGAGGACCCGTCCCTGCTCGCGCAGCGCCTGCGCCACACGGGCGGGCGTCGGTTCGGCCCCGCTCTCGGCCAGCCACTGCCGTACGCCGTCCAGCAGCCCGGGAGCCATGTCCGCATCGGCCGTCGAGGAAGCCGTACGATCACCCACCGGGACGGCCCGCAGCCCGATGGCCCCGACCGGCACCTCACCCGACCGCCGCCGCTCGACGGATCCGGTTACCGGATCACCCGTCCGCCACACCTCGGCAGAGCCGTCCCCCGCGCCGTCCGCCCACTCGACTCCCGAGAACACGCTCATGCCGCTCCCGCCTCCGCCAGCGCCCGCTCCCAGAACTCCTTGCAGAAGCGCGCGAGCGGTCCCCGCGCGGCCGCCCCCGGAGGGGAGTCGCTTTCCCCGGGGCCGCTGGAGCGCCGACTCGACCGGCACCTCGCCCAGCAGGGGCAGTCCCAGCAGGCGGGCCACCTCACGGTCGTCGAGGCCGGGTGCGTACGGGCCTCGTACCGCCACCCGCAGGTCGCGCAGGACCATGCCGACGGCGGAGGCCATGCGGCCGGCCGCGGCGACGGCGCGCAGTTCGGCGGGGACCACAAGGATCCCGAGGTCGAGCTGGGAGAGGACCTCGGCGACGCCGTCGTCGAGGCGGCGGGGCAGGTCGACGACGACCGTGCCGCCTCGGCGCCGGGCCGCGGCGAGCACCGCCCGCACGGCCTGTGGCGGGACGGCGATGCGGTCGCCGCGGTCCCAGCTCAGCACCCGCAGTGAGTGCAGCCGCGGCAGCGACTCCTCGAGGGCGCCGCCGCCGACCCGCCCGCGTGAGGCGGCGAACGCGGGCCAGCGCAGCCCCTCGGTGCTCTCGCCGCCGAGGAGCACGTCGAGTCCGCCGCCCAGCGGGTCGGCGTCCACGAGGAGGGTGCGCAGGCCCTCACGCGCGGAGGTGACGGCGAGGGCACACGCGAGCGTGGAGGCTCCGGCCCCGCCGCGGCCGCCGATGACGCCGACGGTGAGGGCGGGCCGGCCGACGCCCTCGGTGACGTCGGCGATGCGGTCGACCAGCCACTGCTCACCGTCGGGCAGCATCAGGACGTGGTCGGCGCCGATCTCGACGGCCCGTTTCCACACCCCGGAGTCGTCCTGGTCCCGGCCCACGAGCACCACTCCGCGCCGACGGGCGGCCCCGCGCACGCGCCGTGCGGCGTCGTCGCCGACCAGGACGAGCGGGGCGGCCTCCCAGCTTCCTCTGGGCTCCGGCACTCCGTGATGCACCTCCGCCTTCGCCCCGGCCGCCGCGCACAGTCGCAGCAGGTCGTCGAGCAGGTCCTCGTCCTCCGTGACGATCAACGGTCGGCCCGGTCGCCCTCCGGCGGCGGGCTGCCCCTCATGTGTGACGGCTGCGGTCACGGTCTCCATCCCCCTTCGCCGCGCCGCGCGAGGGCCCCACAAGGGCCCGCGCGGCGCCTGTCTCACGCGGCCCCTTCGGCCCCGCGATTCCCAAACATGTGAAGAACCGGCAACCGGCCTCCATATGAACGGCCGATACGAACCGGCCAAACACGCCCGACTAACCAGAACCGGCCCTGAAGTCGGCTGGAGCGGGACGTGTGGGAATCACGGTGCAGCGATCCCGGAAATCGTGTGGATCTTGGTCGATAACTGTGGACAACTCAGCGGTTGTGAATATCGCCGTCACTCATACCGGTGAGTCGCGCAGCGCCTGTGCAAAACTTCCGCAGAGCAGCGCGACGGCTACACACGGTGACGGATCATGGGCAGGCAGAGGAGACGACCGAAGCCGCCTCGAGGCAGTCGGGGGACCGCGAACAGAAGAGGAAAAACCCACCCGGACATGCGACGACCCCCACCGGGGGGGAGAGTGGGGGTCGTCTCCACGGCCGACTCGGGGGGGGAGGAGCCGGACCGGGTTAGCACGGTCGCGAACGATCCGTGACTTCCATGGTGTACCCGAGAGCCCTCTCAGGCAAACCCACGCGCCTCACCTTACGCCGAATGGGCTGCACCTATGCTCGGGGTCGTGGAAAACCACTCCTTGCCTCGCACAGCTGCCTTCTTTGACCTGGACAAGACGGTCATTGCGAAGTCGAGCACCCTCACGTTCAGCAAGTCGTTCTACCAGGGCGGGCTGATCAACCGCAGGGCCGCCTTGCGGACCGCATATGCCCAGTTCGTCTTCCTCGTCGGTGGTATGGACCACGACCAGATGGAACGCACCCGCGAGTACCTCTCCGCGCTCGTGCGTGGGTGGAACGTCCAGCAGGTCAAGGAGATCGTGGCCGAAACGCTCCATGACCTGATCGACCCGATCATCTACGACGAGGCCGCCTCCCTGATCGAGGAGCACCACACCGCCGGCCGCGACGTCGTCATCGTCTCCACGTCCGGCGCCGAGGTCGTCGAGCCGATCGGCGAACTCCTGGGCGCCGACCGGGTGGTGGCGACCCGGATGGTCGTGGGCGAGGACGGCTGTTTCACCGGGGAGGTGGAGTACTACGCGTACGGCCCGACCAAGGCCGAGGCGATCAAGGAGCTGGCGCAGTCCGAGGGATACGACCTGGAGCGCTGCTACGCCTACAGCGACTCGGCGACCGACCTGCCGATGCTCGAGGCCGTGGGCCATGCGCACGCCGTCAATCCGGACCGGACACTGCGCCGCGAGGCTCTCGCGCGCGGGTGGCCGATTCTCGATTTCCACCGGCCGGTCCGGCTCAAGCAACGGCTCCCTGGATTCGCCGTACCGCAGCGCCCGGCGCTCGTCGCGGTCGCCGCGATAGGAGCGGCGGCAGCGACGGCAGGCCTCGTCTGGTACGCGAATCGGCGACGGGCGACAGCGACCTGAGGTGATTCCACCTGCTTGACCCTGTTTGAGGACAAAAGTAAAGAACGGCGGCCAGGGGTTCCGCTTGCTCCGGTCCAGGAGTACAAAGGGGTTAACGGCCCGCGAGACCAAGGACATCCGAGAGGATCACCTTAGAAACGCATCTGGCCCCACGGACCGAGCATGGACACCGAGCACCCACGCGACGTCGACCCGTCGATTACGGGCCAGCCGCACCAGGTGACGGGCAAAGTTCCCGACCTGATGGGCAATACATCGAGGACGCTTGGTAACCCGGTGAACATGCCAGCGGCGGTACGAGTCCTCGTACCGCCGCAACTCTGTTCCAGGGGGTTTTACGCTGCCCCGCGCTGGAGCGCCTCGCACACCGCCGTCGACTCGCGCGCACCCAGTTCGATCGCGCTGCCGCAGTGGGCGATCCAGGCGGCCATGCCCTCGGGGGTGCCGGAGACGTATCCGTCGAGCGCCGCCAGATAGGCCGCACGGCCCAGTTCGGCGTGACCGACCTCCGCCGGGCAGACCGACTTGGGGTCGAGACCGCTGCCGACCAGGACGATCCGCGCGGCCGCGCGCGCAACCAGGCCGTTGTGGGACACGAAGGGTCTGAGGGCGAGGAGCTCTCCCTGCACGACGGCGGCCGAGACCAGAGCGGGGGCCGAGCTGCCCGCGATGATCAGCTCGGACAGTCCCTCCAGTCGGCCCGAGACCTCGGCCGCGCCCGGCAGGGGCAGCTCGATGAGCGGCTCGTCGACGGTCTCGCCGGCCTGACGGGGACGCCCGATCTCGTCCTCGTCGGTCGCCGCGGCGACCAGGTGCAGCCGGGCCAGCACCCGCAGGGGCGACTGCCGCCAGATGGACAGCAGTTGGCCGGCCTCGGCTGTCAGCCGCAGCGCCGCACCCATGATCCGCGCCTCACCGTCGACGCCGAAGTCGGAGCGTCGGCGCACCTCTTCGAGGGCCCAGTCCGCGCCGGACAGCGCGGCCGAGCCGCGGGCCCCGCGCAGGGCCGCCTCGGAGGTGATCTCGTTGCTGCGGCGCCCGCATGACACGGTGTCCGTAGACCCGGTCCACGGACTTGCGCACGGACTCCACGGACTCGGCCACACCGGGCAGCGAGCCCAGGGCCGCGAGCGGATCGGCGTTCGCGCCTGTCGTACTCATGAGTACGACCCTACGCAACCCAGCCGCGTACCCCTCGATGGAGTGGTCTTCTTCACGCCCATCTGTCACACACAGCTATCAGGTGACTACTCTTCGTGAACATGAAAATTGCTTTCGTCGGGAAGGGTGGCAGCGGCAAGACCACCCTGTCCTCCTTGTTCATCCGCCATCTCGCGGCCGCCGGAGCACCGGTGATCGCCGTCGACGCCGACATCAATCAGCACCTGGGGCCGGCGCTCGGCCTGGACGAGGGCCAGGCGGCGGCGCTGCCCGCCCTGGGCGAGCGGCTGCCGCTGATCAAGGAGTATCTGCGCGGCACGAACCCGCGGATCGCCTCGGCCGCGGAGATGATCAAGACCACTCCGCCCGGCGAGGGTTCGCGGCTGCTGCGGGTGCGCGAGGACAACCCGGTCTACGAGGCCTGCGCACGGGCGGTGGAACTCGACGGCCACATCGTCCGTTTGATGGTCACCGGCCCCTTCACGGACGCCGACCTGGGGGTCGCCTGCTACCACTCCAAGACGGGAGCGGTGGAGCTGTGCCTGAACCACCTCGTGGACGGGCGGGGCGAGTACGTCGTGGTGGACATGACGGCGGGCTCCGACTCCTTCGCCTCCGGCATGTTCACCCGCTTCGACATCACGTTCCTCGTCGCCGAGCCGACCCGGAAGGGGGTCTCCGTCTATCGCCAGTACAAGGAATACGCCCGCGACTTCGGCGTCGTCCTGAAGGTCGTCGGCAACAAGGTGCAGGGCCGGGACGACCTCGACTTCCTCCGCGCCGAAGTCGGGGACGACCTGCTGGTGACGGTCGGGCACTCCGACTGGGTGCGCGCCCTGGAGAAGGGCCGGCCACCCCGGTTCGCGCTCCTGGAGGACGTCAACCGCCGCGCCCTGCACCGGTTGCGGACGGCCGTCGACGCGACGTACGAGCTGCGTGACGCGGAGCGCTACACCCGGCAGATGGTGCACTTCCACCTGAAGAACGCCCAGGCCTGGGGCAATGAGCGCACGGGGGCCGACCTGGCGGCGCAGATCGACCCCTCGTTCGTGCTCGGCGAGAGTGCGGTGGCGGCCACGACCGCCTGAAGCAGCGAACAACCGACCGACGACTACTGCTGCTTGGCGGCCGACGCCCCCGGCACACCCTTCGGTGCCGGGGCCGGCCGGCCCGACATGAAGGCCGGCCAGCCCTGCTTCGGTGCCTCGCCGACGCCCAGGGCGCCCAGCTTCTCCAGGGTCTTCGGGTCCTGGGCGTCCAGCCAGTCGGCCAGCTGCCGGAAGGAGACACAGCGCACGTCGGGCTTGTTGCACACCTGCTCGACGGTCTCCTTGACGGCGCGCATGTAGGTGCCGCCGTTCCAGGACTCGAAGTGGTTTCCGATGATCAGAGGCGCGCGGTTGCCGTCGTAGGCCCGACGGAAGCCCTTGAGCAGGCCGTCTCGCATCTGGTCGCCCCAGAACTCGTACTTGCCAGGGTCGCCCTGGGTCGCGGTGCCGGACTGGTTGACCATGAAGTTGTAGTCCATTGTCAACTGCTCGTAGGAGTGCCCGGGGAAGGGCACGAGCTGCATCGACAGGTCCCACAGTCCCTGTTTCTTCTTCGGCCAGACCTGGTCGTTGACACCGCTGGTGTCATAGCGGAAGCCCAATTCGCGGGCGGCCTCCATGAAGTTCTTCTGGCCCTCCAGACAAGGGGTGCGGGCCCCGATGAGCTCCTTGTCGTAGTCGAAGGGCAGCGGGGAGGCCTTCGTCATCCCGGTGTTGGTCTTCCAGGACTTCACGAACTTCTTCGCCTGGGCGATCTCGTCCTTCCACTCCGCGACCGACCACTGGCCGACCCCACCGCCGCTGCCGCAGAAGTGGCCGTTGAAGTGGGTACCGATCTCGTTGCCCTCCAGCCACGCGAGGCGCAGCTGCTTGACGGTGTCGGCGATGCCCTGCTCGTCGTTGAAGCCGATGTCGGAGCGGCCCGGGGAGTGCTGCGGCGGCTTGTACTCGTCGCGCTTGTCCTCCGGCAGCATGTACACGCCGCTCAGGAAGTACGTCATCGTCGCGTGGTTCGCCTTGGCGACCTCACGGAAGTGGGAGAACAGCTTCTGGCTGTCCTCGCCGGCGCCGTCCCAGGAGAACACCACGAACTGCGGGGGCTTTTCGCCGGGCTTGAGGCGTTCGGCTCTGGGCAGGTGCGGCTGCGCTCCGGTGTACGCGGTGGAGCCGTCGCCGATCAGGCGGAACGCCCGCTTGGGCGGGGCCTGTCCGGGCTTCACCTTCTGCGGGCCGGCGGCGCCTCCCTCGGGGACGTCGGTGCCGGTCGCGCAACCGGCGAGCGAGGCGGCGCAGACCGCGGCGACCACGGCTCCCGCGGCGATCCTGTGGGTGGCGGCCATGTTCCGCCCACCTTCTTCCTTCTCTCGGGGCCAACGACAGCGCCGCCAAGTTCGCATGGGCTCGAGAAGGAATTAGTACGACAAGCCGATGAAATTTCCACTTCACCCGTCCAGGTGAGCTGTTAACCCATTTGCCCGGAAAGTCTATGCCTGCCCTTTACTCTGCATTACGATCCATTTACAAAGCGTTGAACCATCCCGCCGCTGCACGCCGTGACCCACGGCCGCGACCCGACCCCCGCCATCGACGGGGGACCACCTGTTCCGCGACCGCGCTGCCCCGGAGGAGACGGGAAAATGTCAGCCTGTGTTCCCACCCGCGCCACCGACCCGAGCGACTCGAACCCCACGAGGCGCGTCCACCCACCTCACAGCCCCCCGCCGACCCCGCCCCGCCGTTTCCGTATCGCGGGCGCCGACGTGTCGGCCTCGATCGCGGTCTTCCTGATCGCCCTGCCCCTGTCCCTCGGCATCGCCCTCGCCACCGGCGCCCCCCTCCAGGCGGGCCTCGTGGCCGCCGCCGTCGGAGGGATCGTCGCCGGCCGGCTCGGCGGATCCCCGCTCCAGGTCAGTGGCCCCGCCGCCGGACTCACCGTGGTCACGGCCGACCTGATCCACCGCTACGGCTGGCGTACCACCTGCGCCATCACCGTCCTTGCCGGAGTGGTCCAACTCGGCCTCGGCTGCCTGCGCGTGGCCCGCACCGCTCTCGCCGTCAGCCCAGCCATCGTGCACGGCATGCTCGCCGGCATCGGCGTGACCATCGCCGTCGCCCAGCTGCACATCGTCCTCGGCGGCACCCCGCAGAGCTCCGTCCTCGACAATCTCCGGGGCCTGCCCGCCCAGTTGGCGCGCCTGCAGCCCGCCGCCGTGTCGGTGAGCGTGCTGACCCTTGCGCTGCTCTTCCTCTGGCCACGCATCCCCGGCCGGGCAGGACAACTGCTGCGCAGGATCCCGGCCGCGCTCGTGGCCGTCGCCGGAGCCACCGCCGCCGCCTCGTTCGCCGGGCTGACCCTGCCCAAGGTCGATCTGCCGTCCTGGAGCAGCCACGCCCTGGCCGGGCTGCCCGAGGGGCCCCTCCTCGGCCTCGCCGCCGCCGTGCTCACCACCACACTGGTGTGCAGTGTGCAGTCGCTGCTCGGCGCGGTCGCCGTCGACAAGCTGGTGGCCGGACGCCCCGACCTGATCTCCGGCACCCCCGGATCCGGCCGCAGTGCACGCGTCGGCCGCTCCGACCTGAACCGCGAACTGCTCGGGCAGGGCGCCGCCAACATCGTCTCCGGCACGCTCGGCGGACTGCCCGTCGCCGGGGTGGCGGTGCGGAGTTCGGCCAATGTCCAAGCCGGTGCCGTCAGCCGGAACTCCACCGTGCTGCACGGCGTTCTCGTCGTGATCGCCGCACTGCTGATGGTCCCGGTCCTGGAGTTCATCCCGCTCGCCTCGCTCGCCGCCCTGGTGATGGCCGTCGGCATCCAGATGGTGTCCCTGCACCACATCCGCACGGTGACCCGGCACCGAGAGGTTCCCGTCTACGCCGTCACCACCCTCGGCGTGGTCCTGTTCGGCGTGCTGGAGGGCGTGGCGCTGGGCGTCGCCGTCGCCGTCGGAGTCGCCCTGCACCGCCTCACCCGCACCCGCATCACGCACCACGAGAGGGAAGGAGTCCATCACGTCCATGTGCGAGGGCAGTTGACGTTCCTCGCGGTGCCCCGGCTGAGCCGGGCCCTGCATCTCATCCCTCACGGAGCGGACACCGTCGTGGAGCTGGACGGGTCGTTCATGGACCATGCGGCGTACGAATCGCTGCAGGACTGGCAGAAGACGCACACCGCACAGGGCGGCTCCGTCGAGCTGACCGGACGCAGACCGGGCACGCGCATCGCCGAGCCGTCCGATTCCGCCCACTGCCGCTGCCGTCCCTGGACGCCCTGGCGCAACCACCAGTGTGAGCGCCCGTACACCGCGTCGACCGCCGGACATCCCGGTGCGTCCGGCGAACCCGGTGCGGCCCAGGGTCCGAGCGCGGACCGCGAGTCCAGCGGGCAGGAACTGGCCCGTGGCATCAGCGCGTTCCAGCGCAACACCGCACCGATCGTGCGGGGCGAGTTGGCCCGACTGGCGCGCGAGGGCCAGCAGCCGGACCAGCTCTTCCTCACCTGCGCCGACTCGCGGCTGGTCACCTCGATGATCACCTCCAGTGGTCCGGGCGACCTCTTTGTGGTGCGCAACGTGGGCAACCTCGTTCCGCTGCCCGGCGAGGAGAGCGGGGACGACTCGGTGGCGGCCGCGATCGAGTACGCGGTGGATGTGCTGAAGGTGCGCTCCATCACGGTGTGCGGGCACTCCGGTTGCGGGGCCATGCAGGCGCTGCTCAACTCCGAGCCGGGTGGCACCCGGACCCCGCTGGAGCGGTGGCTGCGGCACGGACTGCCCAGCCTGGAGCGGTTGGCCGACGACACCCGGCCCTGGGCCAGACTCGCCGGGCGGGCGCCCGCCGACGCGGTCGAGCAGCTCTGTCTGACCAACGTGGTGCAGCAGTTGGAGCATCTGAGCGCCCATGAATCGGTCGCCCGGGCCCTGCGGGAAGGGGAGCTGGAGCTGCACGGGATGTACTTCCACGTGGGCGAGGCGCAGGCGTATCTGCTCACCGGGGCGGACGGGGACGGACTGTTCGATCATGTGGAGGCGGCGGCGGACCTGCCGGCGTGAGCCTCGGGGGTGTGCGGCCCGTCCTGGAGGGGGGCCGCACACCCGCGGAGAGGCACCCAGAACGCTGGGATCGGTCCGGCGTCGGCTCCACCGGGCGGGACACAGGGCTCGGCATCGGCCTCGGTCAGGTGGATGGAGACCCTGCCGGCTCTGAGGTGCCGTGTGGCTCCTCACCAGGTGATTCCGGCCGCCCCTGCAGGGATTTGCGCGCCCTGCGCTGCCGTACACGCGCCACCTGGCTGATCCCCCAACGCCGTCGCGGCGTCGCCGACCGCCAGTTCGTCGACCGCGACCAGTTCCAAGACGGCTCTCTCCCGTGCGGGGAGCCGTTCCAGCGCGGCCCCGGCTTGCCCTCCAGGCGGGCCATGTCGTCGAGATCCAGCAGTTCGCCGCCCCGAGATGCTCCGGCCGCGGTCGGTCTCGCGGGCGCCCCGACGGCGCTCCCCGGCGGCGTCGCACGCGATGCCGCACAACCGAGCGCGGATGCCGTACAGCCAAGCGCGGTCGCTGCCCCGGGACGGGCGGTAGGTGTGGGCGGAGTCCAGGAACGCCAGGAAGATCTCCGCCGTCAGGTCGGTCCCGTTGTGCGGTCCGCGACACGCCGGGCCACGAAAGACGAGCGGGCCGCACGGGAGTGTGAAAGGCGTTACAGACACTGAACTCCGCCTGGTCGGCGTACGTGGGTACGGATGACCCGGGCCGCCGGATTCGACGCCCAACAGGTCTAAACCAATTTCAGGTCGACCCTTGTCATCACGCCCCCGGGGTGATGAGCTGTGGCCCGGGACACAACGGACACCCTGGGAAAGGCAGATGCCGTGAGCAACGAAAGCCTGGCCAACCTGCTCAAGGAAGAGCGCAGGTTCGCACCCCCCGCCGACCTGGCCGCAAACGCCAACGTCACGGCGGAGGCGTATGAGCAGGCCAAGGCTGACCGACTCGGTTTCTGGGCCGAGCAGGCCCGCCGACTGAGCTGGGCCAAGGAGCCGACGGAGACCCTGGACTGGTCGAACCCGCCGTTCGCCAAGTGGTTCAAGGACGGCGAGCTCAATGTGGCGTACAACTGCGTCGACCGGCATGTCGAAGCGGGGAACGGTGACCGCATCGCCATCCACTTCGAGGGCGAGCCCGGCGACAGCCGCGCGATCACCTACGCCGAGCTCAAGGACGAGGTCTCCAGGGCCGCGAACGCCCTGCTGGAGCTGGGAGTCCAGAAGGGCGACCGGGTCGCCGTCTACATGCCGATGATCCCCGAGACCGCCGTCGCAATGCTCGCGTGCGCCCGGATCGGCGCCGCGCACTCCGTGGTCTTCGGCGGCTTCTCGGCGGACGCGCTCGCCACCCGCATCCAGGACGCCGACGCCAAGGTGGTCATCACCACCGACGGCGGCTACCGGCGCGGCAAGCCGTCCGCGCTCAAGCCCGCCGTCGACGAGGCGGTCGGCAAGGTCGACAACGTCGAGCACGTGCTGGTCGTACGCCGTACCGGCCAGGAGGTCGCCTGGGACGACAGCCGTGACGTGTGGTGGCACGAGATCGTCGAGCGGCAGCCGGCCGAGCACACTCCCGAGCCCTTCGGCGCCGAGCAGCCGCTGTTCATCCTCTACACGTCCGGCACGACGGGTAAGCCCAAGGGCATCCTGCACACCTCCGGCGGCTACCTCACCCAGACCGCGTACACCCACCACGCCGTCTTCGACCTCAAGCCGGAGACCGACGTCTACTGGTGCACGGCCGACGTCGGCTGGGTCACCGGGCACTCGTACATCGTCTACGGCCCGCTCGCCAACGGCGCCACCCAGGTCATGTACGAGGGCACCCCGGACACCCCCCATCAGGGCCGCTTCTGGGAGATCATCCAGAAGTACGGGGTGACGATCCTCTACACGGCGCCCACCGCCATTCGTACGTTCATGAAGTGGGGCGACGACATCCCCGCGAAGTTCGACCTCAGCAGCCTGCGGGTGCTGGGGTCCGTGGGCGAGCCGATCAACCCCGAGGCGTGGATCTGGTACCGCAAGCACATCGGCGCCGACCGGACACCGATCGTGGACACCTGGTGGCAGACCGAGACCGGCGCGATGATGATCTCCCCGCTGCCGGGTGTGACCGCGGCCAAGCCCGGTTCCGCGCAGACGCCACTGCCCGGCATCTCCGCCACGGTCGTCGACGACGAGGCGAACGAGGTCCCGAACGGCGGAGGCGGCTATCTCGTCCTGACCGAGCCGTGGCCGTCGATGCTGCGCACCATCTGGGGCGACGACCAGCGCTTCCTCGACACGTACTGGTCCCGCTTCGAGGGCAGGTACTTCGCCGGTGACGGCGCGAAGAAGGACGACGACGGTGACATCTGGCTGCTCGGTCGCGTCGACGACGTCATGCTGGTCTCCGGCCACAACATCTCGACCACCGAGGTCGAGTCGGCGCTCGTCTCCCACCCGTCGGTCGCCGAGGCGGCCGTCGTCGGTGCCGCGGACGAGACGACCGGCCAGGCCATCGTCGCGTTCGTGATCCTGCGTGGCACGGCGAACGCCGAGGACGAGAACCTCATCGCCGACCTGCGCAACCACGTCGGCGCCACCCTCGGCCCCATCGCCAAGCCCAAGCGGGTCCTGCCGGTGGCCGAGCTGCCCAAGACGCGTTCCGGCAAGATCATGCGCCGTCTGCTGCGGGACGTGGCCGAGAACCGCCAGCTCGGTGACGTGACCACGCTGACGGACTCGACGGTCATGGATCTCATCCAGGCCAAGCTGCCGGCAGCGCCCAGCGAGGACTGACCGACTCCTTCACCAAAGGGGGGCGCCCGGCGCGGGAACGCGCCGAGCGCCCCTTTTAGCTAAACTAAACAAAACAGCGTGACCCTCATGGTGTGCCGGGAAGTCTGGTCGGCGAACAGCTCAGCCGTGCCCACCGACCGGAGGTCTCCCCCATGTCCGCGCCCCCTCGCAAGGTTCTCGGACGCCTCTCCCTCCCCGAGCGGACCTTCGTCGCGGACGCACTGCGCACCGAGACGGTCGGCGGTGTGCTGCTGCTCGTCGCCGCGGTCACCGCCCTGGTCTGGGCGAACGTCCCTGCGCTGCACAGCAGTTACGAGAGCGTCAGCCACTACCATCTGGGCCCCGCGGCCCTCGGGCTCGACCTGTCGGTCGAACACTGGGCCGCCGACGGACTCCTCGCGATCTTCTTCTTCGTGGCCGGCATCGAGCTCAAGCGCGAACTGGTGGCCGGTGACCTGAAGGACCCCAAGGCTGCCGCGCTGCCCGTGGTCGCCGCCCTGTGCGGCATGGCCGTACCGGCGCTCGTCTACACGCTCACCAACCTCACCGGCGGCGGCTCCCTGGCCGGTTGGGCCGTGCCCACGGCCACCGACATCGCCTTCGCGCTCGCCGTGCTCGCCGTCATCGGCACCTGGCTGCCGAGCGCGCTGCGCGCCTTCCTGCTGACCCTCGCCGTCGTCGACGACCTCTTCGCGATCCTGATCATCGCGGTCTTCTTCACCGCCGGCATCGACTTCGCCGCGCTCGGCGGCGCGGCCGCCGGTCTCGCGGTCTTCTGGTTCCTGCTGCGCAAGGGCGTGCGCGGGTGGTACGTCTACGTCCCGCTCGCGCTGGTGATCTGGGCGCTGATGTACAACAGCGGGGTCCATGCCACCATCGCGGGCGTCGCGATGGGCCTGATGCTGCGCTGCAGCACGCGGGAGGACGAGGAGCACTCCCCGGGCGAGCACATCGAGCATCTCGTACGACCGCTCTCGGCGGGCCTGGCCGTCCCCCTGTTCGCCCTCTTCAGCGCGGGTGTCTCCGTCTCCGGCGGCGCGCTCGGCGACGTCTTCACCCAGCCGGAGACGCTCGGCGTGGTGCTCGGGCTGGTCGTCGGCAAGGCGCTCGGCATCTTCGGCGGGACGTGGCTCACGGCTCGCTTCACCCGGGCCTCGCTCAGCGACGACCTCGCATGGGCCGACGTGTTCGCGGTGGCGACCCTGGCCGGCATCGGCTTCACCGTGTCGCTGCTCATCGGGGAGCTCGCCTTCGCCGGTGAGGCCACACTGGCCGACGAGGTCAAGGCCGCCGTACTCCTCGGCTCGCTCATCGCGGCCACCCTCGCGACCGTGCTGCTGAAGCTGCGCAACGCCGAGTACCGCAGGCTGTACGAGGCCGAGGAGCGCGACGAGGACCACTCCGGCATTCCGGACATCTACGAGGAGGACGACCCGGCGTACCACCTGCGCATGGCGGCCATCCACGAGCGAAAGGCCGCCGAGCACCGCCGGATCGCCGAGCTCAAGAACGCCGAGCGGCTTGCCGAAGTAGCGGGCGGGGCAGGCGAGGAGGACGACCGTCGGGCATGATCTGACGGGACGGTACAAAAGACACGCCACACACAAGAGTCCCAGTGAATAGGGAGACCGCGATGAGCGCACCCGACGGCAGCCCGGTCGGCGCCGAACGCAGCATCGGCCAGCTGTTCGCCTCGGCGACGACCGAGATGTCTGCGCTGGTGCACGACGAGATCGCGCTGGCGAAGGCGCAGCTCAAGCAGGACGTCAAACGGGGCGCGATGAGCGGCGGCGCGTTCAGCGTGGCCGGCGCGGTCCTGTTGTTCTCCCTGCCGATGCTGAACTTCGCGCTGGCGTACGGCATCCGGACCTGGAGCGACTGGAACCTCGCGGTCTGCTTCCTGCTGTCCTTCGCGGCCAACGTCCTCGTCGCGCTCGTCCTCGCGCTGATCGGCGTCGTCTTCGCGAAGAAGGCGCAGAAGAGCAAGGGCCCGCAGAAGGTCGCCGCGTCGATGAAGGAGACGGCGGGCGTGCTCCAGAACGCCAAGCCCCACCCGCGACCCGACGACACCAAGGTCCTGGAGGAGCGGGTCCGAAACACGAAGGCCATCGAGGCTGTGGCACGCTCGTCGTCATGACCGATCCCGCCACCCCTTCGGCGCAGCAGCCCGCCTCTCTCGTACGGCCCGACGGTCCCTGGACGCACCGGGACGTGGCCGCCAACGGCGCGCGCTTCCACATCGCCGAACTGGGCGACGGACCGCTCGTGATGTTCCTGCACGGCTTCCCGCAGTTCTGGTGGACCTGGCGCCACCAACTGGAGGCGCTCGCCGACGCCGGCTTCCGGGCCGTGGCCATGGATCTGCGCGGCGTCGGCGGCAGCGACCGCACCCCGCGCGGCTACGACCCCGCCAACCTGGCCCTCGACGTCACCGGCGTGATCCGCTCGCTCGGCGAGCCGGACGCCGCCCTGGTCGGCCATGACCTGGGCGGCTATCTGGCGTGGACGGCGGCCGCGATGCGTCCCAAGCTCGTGCGACGGCTCGCGGTCGCCTCTATGCCGCATCCCCGGCGCTGGCGCTCGGCGATGCTGTCGGACGTGAAGCAGACGCGGGCCGGCTCCTACATCTGGGGGTTCCAGCGGCCCTGGGTCCCGGAGCGGCAGCTGACCGCCGACGACGGCGCGCTGGTCGCCGAGCTGATCCGGGACTGGTCCGGCCCGCGCCAGCCGGACGACAAGGCGGTGGAGACGTACCGCAGGGCGATCTGCATCCCCTCGACGGCGCACTGTTCGATCGAGCCGTACCGCTGGATGGTGCGTTCGATGGCCCGTCCCGACGGGATCCAGTTCAACCGGCGCATGAAGCGGCCCGTCCGCGTGCCGACTCTCCACCTGCACGGCTCGCTCGACCCGGTGATGCGCACGCGCAGCGCCGCCGGGTCCGGGGAGTACGTCGAAGCGCCGTACCGCTGGCGGCTGTTCGACGGTCTGGGGCACTTCCCGCACGAAGAGGACCCGGTCGCCTTCTCGACGGAACTGATCAACTGGCTGAAGGATCCCGAACCCGACCGGTGACCGTTTCGTCGCGTCCGGTACCTGGACCTGAACACCTGTTCCACGAACGGCCACTTGCCCGGCGCATAGGCCAATTGGGGGGCGTGGGGGCGGTTATGGACCTTGGGGCAGGGGCACACGTCCGGGTATGGGCTGGACGCACGACTACAGTGACGCAGCACGCAATCGACGCTCCGGCGGTGGCCTGAGCTCCCACCATCAGGGCGGTGCCCCGCAACTGCCGGGCGGCACGGACCTGAGGGTGGGCATCCCGCGCATCCTGCGCCGCCGGGCCCGCTGGGTCTCGGTACGCCTGCGTCATCCCCGAGGCTGACGCGCCTTCGTCCTGACACCCCTCACAGCGCGCAGCTGTCGCTGTCCACCTGCTGGTTCGCGGTGCGCCCCTTGGCGATGTCCTCCTGGATCTCGTCCGCGGTGAGCGCGTACCCGG
Source organism: Streptomyces canus (assembly GCF_030816965.1). NCBI lineage: Bacteria > Bacillati > Actinomycetota > Actinomycetes > Kitasatosporales > Streptomycetaceae > Streptomyces > Streptomyces canus. Next base: position 5,624,498 of record NZ_JAUSYQ010000002.1, on the reverse strand, counting down.
TGTCGGCGTCGTCGAGCGACTTGGCGAAGACCACGCCGTACACCCTGCCCTCCGGGGTCAGCAACGGGCCGCCGGAGTTGCCCTGGCGGACGGTCGCGTAGAGGGAGTAGACATCGCGGCTGACGGTGCCCCGGTGGTAGATGTCCGGTCCGTGGGCGTCGATGCGCCCGCGCACGCGCGCGGAGCGGACGTCGTACGAGCCGTTCTCCGGGAAGCCCGCGACGATCGCGCTGTCCCCGCTGGCGGCGTCCTGGGACGTGAACTGCAGCGCGGGCGCGTCCAGATCGGGGACGTCCAGTACGGCGATGTCGCGCTCCCAGTCGTAGAGGACGACCGTGGCGTCGTACTTGCGGCCCTCGCCGCCTATCTGGACCGTGGGCTCGTCGACGCCGCCGACGACATGGGCGTTGGTCATGACGCGGCGGTCACCGAACACGAAGCCGGAGCCCTCCAGGACCTTGCCGCAGCTCTGCGCGGTGCCCATGACCTTGACGATGGAGCGCTGGGCACGGGTGGCGACGGCGCTGTGGGCGAGCTTGGGGTCGGGCGGCTGGACCTCCTTGATCGGCTCGTTGGAGAACGGGCTGAAGACCTGCGGGAAGCCGTTCTGCGCGAGGACCGAGGTGAAGTCCTTGAACCAGGTGTCGGCAGCGCCCGGCAGCGCCTCCTGCACGCCGAGGAGCACCTTGGAGCTACGGACCTCCTTGCCGACCGTCGGCATGGTGGTCTGGGCGAGGGCGGAGCCGATGAGCCAGGCGACCAGGAGCATCGCGAGGACGTTGACGAGGGCGCCGCCGGTCGCGTCCAGGGCGCGGGCCGGGGACCAGGTGATGTACCGGCGCAGCTTGTTGCCGAGGTGGGTGGTCAGGGCCTGGCCGACGGAGGCGCAGACGATGACGACGACCACGGCGACGACGGCGGCGACCGTGCCGACCTCCGTGTGGTCGGTCAGCGCGTCCCAGATGACCGGGAGGGTGTAGACGGCGACGAGACCGCCGCCCAGGAATCCGATCACCGACAGGATGCCGACGACGAAGCCCTGGCGATAGCCGACGATCGCGAACCACACGGCGGCGACCAGCAACAGGATGTCCAGCACGTTCACCGGTTCGAGCCTCGCCTCATCACTTCGCGTTCACCACAGGTCGGCCGGGGGTCCGGCCCGCCGCGAAGCGGCAATCGGATACAGCGCCCCCCGAAAAGACACAACACGGGGTTCACCCTGTCACGCGCGCCAGTCGAGCGGGACCTGCTTCTCGCGGTCCCAGGGGCGCTCCCAGCCCGCATAGTGCAGGAGTCGGTCGATGATTCCGGCGGTGAAGCCCCAGACAAGGGCCGATTCGACCAGGAATGCCGGACCTCGGTGGCCGCTGGGATGGACGGTCGTCGCACGGTTGTCGGGGTCAGTGAGATCCGCCACGGGAACGGTGAAGACGCGGGCGGTTTCATTCGGATCGACGACCCCGACCGGGGTCGGCTCGCGCCACCAGCCCAGCACCGGGGTCACCACGAAGCCGCTGACCGGGATGTACAGCTTGGGCAGCACGCCGAACAGCTGGACGCCGGAGGGGTCGAGGCCGGTCTCCTCCTCGGCCTCGCGCAGGGCGGCCCGCAGCGGCCCGTCGCCATGAGGATCGCCGTCCTCCGGATCGAGCGCGCCGCCGGGGAACGACGGCTGCCCGGCGTGCGACCTGAGCGAGCTCGCCCGCTCCATGAGCAGCAGCTCGGGGCCGCGTTCGCCCTCGCCGAACAGGATCAACACGGCCGACTGCCGGCCCGCGCCGTTCGCCGGCGGCAGAAAGCGGCTCAGCTGCAGCGGCTCGACCGTCTCCACGGCGTGCACCACCGGGTCCAGCCAGCTCGGCAGGCCGTCCGTGCTGAGCGTCACGCCCTTCGTATGGCTCGCCCGTGTCATCGCCACCCCCGTCGTCCTGCATCGCTCAACGCCTGACGGGCCCTAGATCGTTCCGGCCGCACCGCACAGCGGTGCCGGGGCTGCCCGACCGGCCGCACCGCACGGGCAGCCCCGGCCTCCCGGTCCGGCCCGCCGACCCGCGCCGAACCTCCCGGCCGCGCCCTCCGCATCCTCACTCGGAGGCCCCCAGTGGCAGTGCGGCCTTGCCTCCGGCGTCCAGATAGGCCTGCGGCGGGTTCAGCCGCTGTCCGGGGAAGCCGCCCTTCTCGTACTTGAGGAGCTTCTTCGCCTTCTCCGGGTCCGTCTCGCCCTCGCCGTAGGCCGGGCAGAGCGGGGTGATGGGGCAGGCGCCGCAGGCGGGCTTGCGGGCGTGGCAGATACGACGGCCGTGCCAGATGACGTGGTGCGACAGGTCCGTCCAGTCGCTCTTGGGGAAGAGCGCGGTGACGGCGGCCTCGATCTTGTCCGGGTCGGTCTCGTCGGTCCACTGCCAGCGCCTGACCAGTCGCATGAAGTGCGTGTCGACGGTGACGCCGGGCCGCCCGAAGGCGTTGCCGAGGACGACGAAGGCGGTCTTGCGGCCCACACCGGGCAGCGTGACGAGGTCCTCGAGCCGCCCCGGGACCTCACCGCCGAAGTTCTCCACGAGGGCCTTGGACAGCCCTATCACCGACTTGGTCTTGGCTCGGAAGAACCCGGTCGGCCGGAGGATCTCCTCGACCTCCTCGGGGTTGGCCGCGGCCAGATCCTCGGGGGTCGGGTACTTGGCGAACAGCGCGGGGGTCGTCTGATTGACCCTCAGGTCGGTGGTCTGCGCGGACAGGACCGTCGCCACGATCAGCTGGAAGGGATTCTCGAAGTCCAACTCGGGGTGAGCGTACGGAAACACCTCCGCAAGCTCGCGGTTGATGCGCCGGGCACGGCGGACGAGGGCGGTCCGCGACTCGTTCCGCGGGGACTTCACGGCGACCGTCTTCGTGGCCGAGGCCTTCTTCACCGGGGCCGCCGCCTTCTTGGGAGCGACGGTCGCTTTCTTCACGGCGGCGGCCTTCCTCACGGGAGCCGCTTTCTTCGCCGAAGCCCTCTTCTCCACCGGAGCCTTCCCTGCCGCTTTTGCCGTTTTCTTTCCGCCCCCGGCGCCCTGTTCGCCCACAGCGGAATCTCGACGTACAACCACCCGTCCAGCCCCCTTGGCCTGTGCTCTCACCGGCGTTTTGGACACCCGGCCAGCCTAGGGCCCGGCACTGACATCCGCCCCGGACCTCGAAGTCCGGCCCCCAATTGGACCCCTGCCGCGTACCCCGGGACATGTGTGCGGCATCCTTGTGACAGATCACACTGTTTGGACCGTCCGGCAAAATGGGCACCACGGTCCCCTGGTACCAAGGGGGAACAAGATCCCCTGAGCAGGTCGACAAGGAGAGAACTCGTGGACGACGTCCTCCGGCGCAACCCGCTCTTCGCGGCTCTCGACGACGAGCAGTCCGCGGAGCTCCGCGCCTCCATGAGTGAGGTGACCCTCGCGCGCGGCGACTCGCTGTTCCACGAGGGCGACCCGGGAGACCGGCTCTACGTCGTCACCGAGGGGAAGGTCAAGCTCCACCGCACCTCCCCCGATGGCCGCGAGAACATGCTCGCCGTGGTCGGCCCCGGCGAACTCATCGGCGAACTGTCCCTGTTCGACCCTGGCCCGCGCACCGCGACCGCCACCGCGCTGACCGAGGTCAAGCTGCTGGGCCTCGGCCACGGCGACCTGCAGCCCTGGCTGAACGCCCGCCCCGAGGTGGCCACCGCGCTCCTGCGCGCCGTCGCCCGCCGTCTGCGCCGCACCAACGACGCGATGTCCGACCTGGTCTTCTCGGACGTCCCCGGCCGCGTGGCCCGCGCCCTGCTCGACCTCTCCCGCCGCTTCGGCGTGCAGTCCGAGGAGGGCATCCACGTCGTCCACGACCTCACGCAGGAGGAGCTCGCCCAACTGGTCGGCGCCTCCCGCGAAACGGTCAACAAGGCCCTCGCGGACTTCGCCCAGCGCGGATGGCTGCGCCTGGAGGCCCGCGCGGTGATCCTCCTGGACGTCGAAAGGCTCGCCAAGCGCTCGCGCTGAGCGCAGGTCGTCGTACGACTTCGAAGGGCCCTGCCGCACGGCGGGGCCCTTCTCGCGTCGCCAGGGGTGGGCATCCGCGAGGACGGGGCGCCGGGGTCGGTCCGACGGCACGGGCGGTGGACATCGCAGGGCGAGAGCGGCCTTGGCGACACACCGCCGGCCCGTCATGGACGTCGGCTTCGACCGGTCCCCAGAGGAGCACGCACGGCGAGGACGTCGTCGCGGTGGCGCTGCCGACGTCCGGGGCGGCCGCGAGGCGGTACCGCGCCACGAAGACGGCGCCGCCCGCCCAGGGCGCGTCGGCGTCACCGCCCTCGGCCCGGCCCTGGGCACGCTCGCCTGAACCAACCGGACCCAGCACCGGGGCAGTCTCGTTCCCCTCGGACAAGGAGGCGCGATCCCCTCCTGCTCCCCCTGGCCACCCCGGCTGGTTCCTGTTCGTGCATCGCCGGGGCGACCGTCTCGCCGTTCTCGACCCCGCCGACGGCCGGCTCGTGGCTCGCCGTCGGCCGGGCGGTATCGGATCCGGCCTGCCTGCCGCCATGTCCGGCGACGTGATCGCCACCCCTTGTCGCTCTCGCGGCGCCTCACGCCCCCTGCGCGTCTTCCGCGGGCTTCCACCGGCTTCCACCGGCGCCGACCACGTTCGGCCCCACACGGTCCGTCCAGGGCCGTAAATGAGCTGTCCCCGGGCCCGCCCGCAGGCACAGTGATCCCATGGCCGCCGAAAACGTTCCCCCCATCGCCCGCAAGGGCCTCGACGCCCAGGGCTACATCGAGCGCGAGGGCTCCCTCGGACGGATCCCGCAGCCCTTCCACCCGGTCGTCGCGGCCGCCCGCGACCGGGTGCTGGACCTGTTCGGGCCGAGACTGCACAGCGCGTACCTCTACGGCTCGATCCCGCGCGGCACCGCGCGCGTGGGCCGCAGCGACCTCGACCTCCTGCTCGCCCTGCAGGACGAACCGACCGACGCGGACCCGGCAGGGCGTACGGGAGCTCGGGGAGGCGCTCGACAAGGAGTTCCCGCAGATCGACGGCGTCGGAACGCTGCTGTACAGCCGGGATCTCCTGCTGAGCGAGCTGGAGCGGCACGACCTGGGCTGGTTCGTGGCCTGTCTGTGCACCCCGCTGCTCGGCGACGACCTGGCGGAGTACCTCCCCCGCTACCGCCCCGACACCCTCCTGGCCCGCGAGACGAACGGCGACCTCGCCCTCCTGCTCCCCCGCTGGCGCGAACGGATCGAGGAGGCGGACTCCGACAAGACCCGGACCCGCCTCGTCCGCTTCATGTCCCGCCACCTGGTCCGCACCGCGTTCACCCTGGTCATGCCCCGCTGGAACGGCTGGACGAGCGATCTGGGAGAGATGGCGGAGGTCTTCGGCGCGTACTACCCGCAGCGCGCCGAGCAGCTACGCACGGCAGCCGTCCTGGGACACACCCCGACCGCCGACACGGCCGTACTGCGGACATATGTCGACGATCTGGGCCCCTGGCTGGCGGACGAGTACACGCGTGTGCACGGCACGAAGGCCCCTAGATGAGCCCGTGCTCCTCCAGGTACTCCAGCTGGGCCCGCACCGACAGCTCGGCGGCGGGCCAGAGCGCCCGGTTCACATCTGCGTACACATGTTCTACGACGGCACCGGGCGTGCGGTATCCGTTCTCCACGGCCGTCTCGACCTGGGCGAGCCGATGGGCCCGGTGGGCGAGATAGAACTCGACGACACCCTGGGCATCCTCCAGGACGGGGCCGTGGCCCGGCAGGACGGTGTGGACGCCGTCGTCGACCGTCAGGGACCTCAGCCGCCGCAGCGAGTCCAGATAGTCGCCCAGACGGCCGTCGGGATGAGCCACGACGGTCGTGCCGCGCCCCAGGACGGTGTCACCGGTCAGGACGGCCTGATCGGCCGGGAGATGGAAGCAGAGCGAGTCGGCGGTGTGCCCGGGAGTGGGCACGACCCTGAGTTCCAGGCCACCGACGCGCACCACGTCTCCGGCGCCGAGCCCTTCGTCTCCCAGCCGCAGCGCCGGGTCGAGGGCCCGCACCTTTGTCCCGGTCAGCTCGGCGAAGCGGGCGGCACCTTCGGCGTGGTCGGGGTGGCCGTGGGTGAGCAGGGTGAGGGCGACGCGCCTGCCTGCGGCCTCGGCCGTGTCGACGACCGCGCGGAGATGCCCCTCGTCGAGCGGGCCGGGGTCGACGACGACCGCCAGCTCCGAATCCGGCTCCGACAGGATCCAGGTGTTCGTCCCGTCCAGGGTCATCGCGGATGCGTTGGGCGCGAGGACGTTGACGGCCCGCCGGGTGGCGGGGCCTGAGAGGACCCCTCCCCGCGGCCGGCCGGGGAGGGCTGCGGCGTCGGTCATGCGGAGGCTCCACCGGTCGGGATGTGTTTGGTGAACTCGTCGTGCCCCGGCCAGGAGAGCACGATCTCGCCGTCCACCAGCCGGGCCTGGGCGAGCACAGGGGTCAGGTCACGGTCGGGCGCGGCGGCGAGCGCGTCGGCGGCGGTGCCGTACGCGGTGAGCTGCCGCAGTGTGGCGATGGTGGGCGGCATCATGAGCAGCTCGCCCTTGTCGTAGCCGTCCGCCGCGTCCTGGGGCCGGATCCACACCGTGCGGTCGGCCTCCGTGGAGGCGTTGCGTGTGCGCTGCCCCTCGGGGAGGGCGGCGACGAAGAACCAGGTGTCGTAACGGCGGGGTTCGAACTCGGGGGTGATCCAGCGGGTCCAGGCCCCGAGCAGATCCGACCGCAGGACCAGCCCCCGGCGCTCCAGGAACTCGGCGAAGGAGAGCTCCCGGGCCACGAGAGCGGCACGGTCCGCCTCCCATTCGGCGCCCGTGGTGTCACCGACCACCGACTCGGGCGTCGGCCCGGCGAGCAGGACACCCGCCTCCTCGTACGTCTCCCGCACGGCCGCGCAGACGATCGCCTGGGCCGTCGTCTCGTCCACCCCGAACCGAGCCGCCCACCACGCGCGCGTGGGGCCCGCCCAGTGGATGTGGTGCTCGTCGTCACGGGGGTCGACTCCGCCGCCGGGATAGGCGTAAGCGCCTCCCGCGAAGGCCATGGAGGCTCGCCTGCGCAACATGTGCACAACGGTTCCGGTCGGCCCGTCCTTCAGCAGCATCACCGTGGCGGCGCGTCTGGGCACGGCCGGCTGAAGCGAGCCGTCCGCGAGCGCGCGGATGCGGTCCGGCCATTCCGCTGGGTACCACTGCCCGTTTGCCATGGGCGGAGGCTAACTCTTGGGGAGCGGATGTTCGAGGGCCGGGCGCCTTGCGGAGGTGCCGGTCGGGTCGTCCGGCGGCTGCGGGTCCGTTGTGGCTGGTCGCGCCCGCGGTAGCCGCAAATGAGCCACGAACGAAGCCGCAGGCGCTACGCGCACTCCCATCGACCCCGCGGCGCCGGGGTCCGTCACAGAACACTGTTGGAGCGGCCGAGCCGCCGGACCGAGGACGGACACCCCGCCCCCGACCCACGACGAAACCGCAGGCGCTACGCGCACCCTCACCGAACCCGCACAGGCGCCGCAGGCACCCGCATCAAGCGGTGACCAGCTCCACCTGCACCTCGACCTCGACGGGCGCGTCCAGCGGCAGCACAGCGACACCCACCGCACTGCGCGCGTGGACGCCCTTGTCGCCCAGCACCTCGCCCAGCAGCTCACTCGCGCCGTTGATCACACCTGGCTGACCCGTGAAGTCCGAGGCCGACGCCACGAACCCCACGACCTTCACCACGCGCGCGATCCGGTCAAGGTCACCCGCGACCGACTTCACCGCCGCCAGCGCGTTCAGCGCACACGTGCGGGCCAGCGCCTTCGCCTCCTCGGCCGTGACCTCCGCGCCCACCTTCCCGGTGACGGGAAGCTTGCCGTCGACCATGGGCAGCTGACCGGAGGTGTACACGTACACACCCGACTGCACGGCCGGCTGATACGCGGCCAGCGGCGGCACCACCGCCGGCAGCGTCAGCCCCAGCTCCGCGAGCCGCGCCTCGACCGCCCCGCTCACGCCGTCTTCTCCCGCTTCAGGTACGCCACCAGCTGCTCGGGGTTGTTGGGCCCGGGCACGACCTGCACGAGCTCCCACCCGTCCTCGCCCCAGGTGTCCAGAATCTGCTTCGTGGCGTGGACGAGCAGCGGAACGGTCGCGTATTCCCACTTCTTGGTCATGCGGCCGACTTTAGCCGCTGCTCACCACCGGCTTTCAGCCGCTGCTCACCCACGGCCCGTGCCGCGTTATCCACAGCCCCCTGCTTAGCTTCGCCGCCGACTGGTTACGCTCGAATACGTGAGCAGGCTCCAGGTCGTCAGCGGCAAGGGCGGGACCGGAAAGACCACGGTCGCCGCAGCCCTCGCGCTGGCCCTCGCCACCGAGGGGAAGCGGACGCTTCTCGTCGAGGTAGAGGGCCGCCAGGGAATCGCGCAGCTCTTCGAAACCGAGGCGCTGCCCTACGAGGAGCGGAGGATCGCCGTCGCTCCGGGGGGCGGGGAGGTGTACGCCCTGGCCATCGACCCCGAACTGGCCCTTCTGGACTACCTCCAGATGTTCTACAAACTCGGCGGAGCGGGGCGCGCCCTGAAGAAGCTCGGCGCCATCGACTTCGCCACCACCATCGCACCCGGCCTCAGAGACGTCCTCCTGACGGGCAAGGCGTGCGAGGCGGTCCGCCGCAAGGACAAGTCCGGCCGCTTCGCCTACGACTACGTCGTGATGGACGCGCCCCCCACGGGCCGTATCACCCGCTTCCTGAACGTCAACGACGAGGTCGCGGGGCTCGCCAAGATCGGCCCGATACACAATCAGGCGCAGGCCGTGATGCGGGTGCTGAAGTCCAAGGAGACGGCCGTCCACCTGGTGACGCTCTTGGAGGAGATGCCCGTCCAGGAGACCGCGGACGGCATCGCGGAGTTGAGGGCGGCCCACCTTCCCGTGGGCCGGATCGTCGTGAACATGGTGCGCCCGGAGGTGTTGGACAGCACCGACCTGGAACTCGTACGCACCACACAGCGTTCAGCCGTGGCGAAGGCGCTGTCCGCGGCCGGACTCGGCGGCGCCCGTCGCGGGGGGAACGCCGAGAAGCTGGTCGACCCGCTGATCCAGCAGGCCGAGGAGTACGCCGAGCGGTACGACCTGGAGCACGAACAGCGCGCGGCCCTCGGCGAACTGGGTCTGCCGCTTCACGAACTGCCCTTGCTGACCGAGGGCATGGACCTGGCGGGTCTGTACGAACTGGCCACCGAGCTGCGGAAGCAGGGGATGTCATGAGCCCGGACGCCGACGCGCACGACCGGCACCGTCGTCTTTCTCCCGCCCCCGTGCTCGATCTCGATCCGCTGATCGACGATCCGGGCACCCGCATCGTGGTCTGCTGCGGCTCGGGAGGCGTCGGGAAGACCACGACCGCGGCGGCTCTCGGCCTGCGGGCCGCCGAGCGGGGCCGCAAGGTCGTCGTGCTCACCATCGATCCGGCCCGCCGGCTCGCCCAGTCGATGGGCATCGACTCGCTGGACAACGTCCCACGCCGGGTGAAGGGTCTCGACGACTCCGCGAGCGGCGAGTTGCACGCGATGATGCTCGACATGAAGCGCACCTTCGACGAGATCGTCGAGGCGCACGCGGACGCCGAGCGGGCGGCCACGATCCTGAACAACCCCTTCTACCAGTCGCTCTCGGCGGGCTTCGCGGGCACGCAGGAGTACATGGCGATGGAGAAGCTCGGGCAACTGCGGGCCCGGGACGAGTGGGACCTGATCGTCGTCGACACACCCCCCTCCCGCTCCGCCCTCGACTTCCTGGACGCGCCCAAGCGGCTCGGTTCCTTCCTCGACGGAAGGCTCATCCGGCTGCTCACCGCCCCGGCCAAGCTCGGCGGACGGGCGGGGATGAAGTTCCTGAACGTCGGGATGTCGATGATGACCGGCACCCTCGGCAAACTTCTGGGCGGTCAACTCCTCAAGGACGTCCAGACGTTCGTGGCCGCGATGGACACGACCTTCGGCGGGTTCCGCACACGCGCGGACGCGACGTACAAGCTGCTCCAAGCACCCGGGACGGCGTTCCTGGTGGTCGCGGCCCCGGAGCGGGACGCGCTGCGCGAGGCCGCGTACTTCGTGGAGCGGCTGGCCGCGGAGGACATGCCGCTCGCCGGTCTGGTGCTCAACCGGGTCCATGGCAGCGGCGCCGACCGGCTCTCGGCCGAGCGGGCGCTCGCCGCCGCGGAGAATCTCGAGGTCGCGGAAAATCTTGAAGAGCCCCGCATTGTCGATCAGGAGGGCGGGAAAGCTGGACTTCGTAACTCTCCCGACACGTACGGCAGTTCAGAATCTCCCGCTTCCGAGGCACCGGCTCCTGACGAAGGCTCCCCCGCCGACCCGAAGAACCCGAGCTCGGAGCGCACGGAGAAGGGGCGGTCCGCCGACCCCGTTGACCGGTCCGTCGACCAGCTCACCGCAGGCCTGCTGAGACTGCATGCCGATCGTATGCAGCTGCTCTCCCGCGAGCAGCGCACGCGTGACCGCTTCACGGCGCTCCACCCCGAGGTGGCGGTGGCCGAAGTGGCCGCACTGCCCGGCGATGTGCACGACCTCGCGGGGCTGCGGAACATCGGAAACCGGCTCGCGGCCGGACGGCCGGAGCTGCCCGAGGCTGCCGTGGACTGACACTGACCCGAGGGGTGCCCTCCTCAGCTCACCGCCGCGTAGTTCTCGTAGAGCTCGTCGTCCTCGAGGGGCAGGATGCCGACGCCCCTCTCGTACTCCGTGCGCGCGGTTTCCAGCAGCCTGCGCCACGAAGTGACGGTCGGCCGCCGGCGCAGCAGTGCGCGGCGCTCGCGCTCCGTCATGCCTCCCCACACGCCGAACTCGACGCGGTTGTCCAGCGCATCGGCGAGGCACTCCGTACGCACCGGACATCCGGTGCACACCGCCTTCGCCCGGTTCTGCGCTGCTCCTTGAACGAACAGTTCATCCGGATCGGTAGTGCGGCAGGCCGCCTGCGCACTCCAGTCGACTACCCAGCCCATACCGGCGCCGTCCTCTCCCGAATCGAGGCTCCCCCACGGCGGCAGCGGCATATTCACCGCCGCCAGTTGAGGACGTTACGGAAGGGAGGCACAGCGCAACACCCCCTTCGGGCCCAATCTTGAATGGCCCGAACGGACTATGCGTAAGCGGCAGATCACCCGGGGGAGTGAGCCCGCGACATACATGACTATCCCGGCAAACCAGGACACTTGTCTTGCGTCACAACGGGCACCTGATGACACACGAGGCGGATTCGGACACGCCCCCACCGAAAAAGTTGGGGAACCTCCGGAACGATTCGGGGTCGCCGGACGTATTGATACGTGGCCCTACTGCTGTGACAGTTGAGAGCAGCTTAGGCCAAGGCCTGTGCGCGTGTCCGGCGAATGAGAAGGTAGGCGCTCCTGTCGCCATGCCCGCTCCGACGCGGTCGTGCCCGCTTCCGTCGCCATGCCGTGACATGGGCTCCCTCTGAACGCTCATGAGTACGGATTAGGCTGCCCTCTATGTCGAAGAAGCGCTCGGGTGGCGGTCTGTCGCCCACGCAGCAGGCCGCCAAGTTCCTCGGTGTCAGTGTTCTCGCGGGAGCGGTGATGGCCGGCATCGCGCTGCCCGCGGCCGGCGCGCTGGGGCTCGCGGCCAAGGGGTCGGTGGAGAGTTTCGACGAACTCCCGACGAACCTGAAGACCCCGCCGCTGAGCCAGCGCACCACGATCCTCGACAGCGAGGGCGGCACCATCGCCACGGTGTACTCGCGCGACCGCACGGTGGTCGACCTCAAGAACATCTCGCCGTACATGCAGAAGGCGATCGTCGCGATCGAGGACTCGCGCTTCTACCAGCACGGTGCGGTCGACCTGAAGGGCGTCCTGCGCGCGCTCAACAAGAACGCCCAGAGCGGCGGTGTCTCCCAGGGCGCCTCCACGCTGACGCAGCAGGTCGTGAAGAACGTCGCGGTGGAGGAGGCCGGTGACGACCCGACGAAGGTCGCCGAGGCCACCCAGCAGACCCTCGGCCGCAAGATCCGCGAGCTGAAGTACGCGATCCAGCTCGAAGAGGAACTGAGCAAGAAGGAGATCCTCGAGAACTACCTCAACATCACCTTCTTCGGCCAGCAGGCCTACGGCGTCGAGGCCGCCTCCCAGCGCTACTTCTCCAAGCACGCCAAGGACCTCGACCTCGAGCAGTCGGCGCTGCTCGCGGGCATCGTCCAGTCCCCGAGCCGCTACGACCCCGTCAACGACGAGGCCGAGGCGACCAAGCGGCGCAACACGGTGCTCCAGCGCATGGCCGAGGTCGGTGACGTCTCCCAGGCGGAGGCCGACAAGGCCAAGGAGCAGCCGCTGGGCCTCAAAGTCAGCAAGCCCAAGAACGGCTGCATCACGGCGGTCAAGGGCGCGGGCTTCTTCTGCGACTACGTCCGTGAGGTCTTCCTGACCGATCCGGTCTTCGGCAAGACCAAGGAGGCCCGGGCCAAGGTCTGGAACCAGGGCGGTCTGACGATCAGGACCACGATGGACCCGCAGGCCCAGAAGTCGGCGCAGAAGTCCATCAAGGAGCACGTCTACCAGGACGACGACGTGGCCACCGCCGCGACCATCGTCCAGCCCGGCACCGGCAAGATCCTGGCGATGGGCCAGTCGCGGCCGTACGGCATCAACAACAAGAAGAACGAGACGACGCTCAACCTCTCGGTCAACGCGGCCATGGGCGGCGGAGCCGGCTACCAGCCCGGTTCGACGTTCAAGCCGATCGTGGCCGCGGCCGCCATCGAGGGCGGTATGCCGGCGACGAAGATGTACCCCTCGCCGTACAAGATGGACTACCCGGCCCCGGTCCAGGCGTGCAACGGCAAGATCTGGAACGAGAAGGGCGTCCCGGTCACCAACGAGAACACCTCCGAGGTCGGCCCGTACGACATGAAGACCGCGACCGCGAAGTCGGTCAACACCTACTACGTGTCGATGATCAGCGACATCGGCATCTGCCCGGTGACGGAGATGGCCGCGAAGATGGGCGTGGCGCGCGCCGACGGCGGCAAGATGCAGCAGGCCCCGTCGATCGCCCTGGGCACACAGGAGATGTCCCCGCTGACCATGGCGAACGCGTACGCGACCTTCGCCTCGCGCGGTATGTACTGCACCCCGGTCGCCATCGAGTCGATCACCCAGCGGGTCGGTGAGAAGTCGAAGTCGCTCCAGGTGCCGAAGTCGACCTGCTCGCGGGCGATGTCGGAGAAGACCGCGGACACGATCAACACCCTCCTGAAGGGCGTGGTCGAGGACGGCACCGGTTCGGAGGCAGGCCTCGGCGGCGGCCGTGCCAGCGCCGGCAAGACCGGTACGACCGACGAGCGCTACGCGGCCTGGTTCGTGGGCTACACGCCGAACATGGCCGGCGCGGTCTGGGTCGGCGACCCCGCGCACAAGCGCAAGATGCAGAACATCACCATCGGCGGCGTGTACAACCAAAAGGTGTTCGGTGGCAAGGTCCCCGGCCCGATCTGGCGCGACATGATGAGCGGCGCGCTGGAGGGCAAGGAGGCCCCCAGCTTCAACCTCGTCTACATCCCGGACCCGCCGAAGAAAAAGGACGACGGCGGCGGTGACAACGGCGGGAATGACAACGGCGGCAACGACAACGGTGGGAACGACGGCGGAGACGACGGCAACACCACCTTCCCGACGCCGACCTTCTCCATCCCGGAGAACTTCATCCAGGGCACGAGCAACGGGAACGGCAACGGCAACGGGGGCGGGCGCGGCTGACGCCCCGAGGCGTACGGAAAGTTGAGAGCCCGGTCCCGCCGAATGCGCGGGACCGGGCTCTCGTACGACTGCCTGGTGCCGGTCTCAGCCGGCCAGGAGCTCGTCTCAGCCGGCGAGAAGCTTCTTCACGACCGCGGCGACGCGGCCGCCCTCGGCCAGGCCGGCCACCTTCGGGTTCACGATCTTCATGACGGCGCCCATGGCCCGGGGCCCCTCGGCACCCGCCGCCCTGGCCTCCTCGACCGCCTGGGCGACGATGTCGTTCAGTTCGTCGTCGCTGAGCTGCTTGGGCAGGTAGCCGGCGAGGACCTCGCCCTCCGCCTTCTCCCGCTCGGCGGACTCGGCGCGACCACCCTGGGCGAAGGCGTCCGCGGCCTCGCGGCGCTTCTTCGCCTCCTTGGTGATCACCTTCAGGACCTCGTCGTCGGAGAGCTCGCGCTTCGTCTTGCCCGCGACCTCTTCCTTGGTGATCGCGGCGAGCGTCAGCCGGAGCGTCGAGGAGCGGAGCTCGTCGCGCTCCTTCACGGCGGCGGTGAGGTCTTCCTGCAGCTTCGACTTGAGCGTGGTCATGCGTTTGATTGTCGCAGGTGCGGGGCGGGGGTTGCCCGCGCATTTACGGGACGGCAGGCGCCCCGGGCTACAGGGGAAGGCGGGCGGCGGCTTTGCGGGTGTGGTGTGGGTGGACGGGTGCCGGGCTCTACGGGAGGGAGGGGGGCGGCTTCGCGGAGGGGCGAGGGTTCGAGGGGACTGCGGGCACTCGGCCCTACGGGAAGGCAGACGGCTTTGTGGACGGGGCGGGCGCCGGGCCTGTACGGGACGGCGCGCGGCTTTGTGGAGGGGCGTGGGCCGAGGGGGCTGCGGGCACTCGGCCCTACGGGAAGGCAGACGGCTTAGTGGACGGGGCGGGCGCCGGGCCTGTACGGGACGGCGGCGGGCGCCGGGCCTGTACGGGGGCAGCGGCGGGCGCCGGGCCTGTACGGGGCAGCGGCGGGCGCCGGGCTTAGCGGGACGGCGGGCATCCAGCTCTACGGGATGACGCGCGGCCTTATGGAGGGCGGGCGCCGGGCTTAGCGGGACGGCGAGCACCCGGCTCCAGGGGGCTGCGGGCGGCGCTGCACGGGATGGCGGGCGGCCGACGATACGGATGGCGGGCGGCCGGCTGACGAGATGGCGGGCACCCTGCCCTACGGGGCGACGAACGCCCGGCTCTACGGGAGGGCGGGCACCCGGCTCCAAGGGATGGCGGGCGTCCGGTCAAGGGTGCCTTCGTGATCTGACACGATGGAGGCATGCGCGCGCGATACGGAGTTCCCTTGGGGTTCGCGGCGGTTGGCGCCGCCGGTCTCGTCTACTCGGCGGGTTTCGAAGCCCGTTCCTTCCGGCTGCGACGAGTGACGGTCCCCGTCCTGCCGTCCGGCATGCGCCCCCTGCGAGTGCTCCAGGTCTCCGACATCCACATGGTGAGCGGCCAGCGCAAGAAGCAGCGCTGGCTGCGCTCGCTCGCCGGCCTGCGCCCGGACTTCGTGATCAACACGGGCGACAACCTGTCGGACCCGGAGGGCGTGCCCGAGGTCCTGGACGCGCTGGGCCCGCTGATGGAGTTCCCGGGCGCGTACGTTTTCGGCTCGAACGACTACTACGGCCCCAAATTCCGCAACCCCGCCCGCTACCTGTACGAGAAGGCCCAGGGCCGCCACGGGCTGAACGGCAACGCGCCCGCCGTGGGAGTCGTCCACAACCCGTGGGAGAACCTGCGGGACGGTTTCGAGGCTGCGGGCTGGCAGAACCTCACGAACACGCGCGGCATGCTGAAGATCGAGGGCGTGTCGGTGGAGCTGACGGGCCTGGACGACCCGCACATCAAGCGGGACCGCTACGCGGAGGTGGCCGGTGGCCCGTCGGGCGCGGCCGACTTCTCCATGGGTGTCGTACACGCCCCGTATCTCCGCGTACTGGACGCCTTCACGGCCGACGACTACCCGCTGATCCTCGCCGGCCACACTCACGGCGGCCAGCTCTGCCTCCCCTTCTACGGCGCCTTCGTCACCAACTGCGACCTGGACACGGACCGCGTGAAGGGCCTGTCCACGCACGAGGCGGAGGGCCGCAGGTCGTACCTGCACGTGTCGGCGGGATGCGGGGCGAGCCGTTATACGCCGGTGCGGTTCGCGTGCCCGCCCGAGGTGACGCTGCTGACGCTGGTGGGCCGAGAGTAGGGGATGGCCGCCGTACGACTGAGGCCGTGCCGGGGAGATTAACCCGCACGGCCCGCCCGTATCGCCCCTTTCGCCGGTTATGCCTAGCGTGAGGGCATGACCGCGCCGATACCGAGGGACATCCCGGACCTCCCCGCTGTCCCGGGCATGCCCGCATTCCTGCGCTCCCCCGTCCCCGCCACGGCGGTGGTGGCTCCCGTACGCCACCCCATGGTCGCCGTCTACCGCGTGCTGGTCGCCCTGACGGGCGCGGCGGCCGTAACCATCGAACTGCTCCTGAGCAGCCCGATCCGCACGCTGAGCCACTTCTCGATCCAGAGCACGATCCTGCTGGCGATGGTGCTCCTGCTGTCGGCCCGCAGGGCGTGGACCGCCCGCCGCCCCCTGCCGTCATCCGTGACAGGCGCGGCCCTCCTCTACATCACGATCACGGCCCTCGTGCACCACCTGCTGCTGGCGAACGCGGCGAGCCCCTTCTCCCTCACAGGCGCGGCGGCGCACCCGACGGGGTGGCACGCGGTGACCACCCACCTCCTGAACACGGTGATCCCCGCGGCGGCACTGGCGGACTGGCTCCTGCTGACGGCCCCCGGCCGCCTGCACCTGCGCCAGGCGGCGTCGTGGCTGCTGTACCCCCTGGCGTACCTGCTGTTCTCCTTCACCCGAGGCGAACTGATCCCTCCGGGCACGGGCGGCCGCTACCTCTACCCGTTCCTGGACGTGGACCTCCACGGCTACAAGAACGTCCTCGGCAACGCCCTCCTCCTCGGCCTCTCCTTCTACGCTCTCGCGATCCTCCTGATCGCCCTCGACCACGCCCGCCCGAACCCCATCCGCCACTGCGGCAAAACCGGATTTCGTCTCAAGCCACCGGTGGGCTAAAGTAAACGACGTCGCCGCGACGAGCAGCGACGATCGGGGTGTAGCGCAGCTTGGCAGCGCGCTTCGTTCGGGACGAAGAGGTCGTGGGTTCAAATCCCGCCACCCCGACAGCCGAAACACCAGGTGAGGCACTTACGGATATCCGTAAGTGCCTCACCTGTTTCTGCGTGCGTGTCTATCTGCGTGACTAACGCTCTGGGTCCCGCTTGAAGATGCCGTCCATGACCACGGCGCCGGTCTGGATCACGGGCCGAATCTGCTTCCGGTAGACCTCCTCAGTCACCGCTGTCCCAGAGTGCCCAACGAGCCGGGAGATCTCCTCCAGCGGGACGCCTCGGTCGGAGAGCAGCGACACGAAGCTGTGCCGGAGCTCCCGGGGCGTCCACTCGTCGGCATTGACCCCGTCGACGTCCTTGAGCGCCTGGCGGAAGGCGCGGCGGACGTTGGCGGCGTCGAGCGGCTTGCCGACGGCCGAGGAGAAGACGAGGCCGTGTTCTTCCCACGCGTCACCGGCGGCGAGCCGATCCCAGCCCTGATCTTCGAACTGCTGCCAGAGGGCTTCGACGCAGCGCGCCGGCAGAGCGAGGGTGCGCCGGGACTTGTGGGTCTTGGTGTCTCCGGTGCGCCGGACCGAGCGCCAGACGGCGATGTGCGGAGGTTGAGGCGGGTCCATTTCGGGTCGTCCTTTCAGGAAGACGTGGTCCCAGGTGAGGGCCCGGAGCTCTTCCGTACGGGCTCCCGTCAGCAGCGCAAGGACGACGTAGGCGTACATCGAGGTCCCTTCGGCACCCTTGAGCACCGATTCAGCCTGAGCGAACGTGAGCGCCTTGGACGGCCGCCCGGCCTGGCCTTGAGGGACCGAGCACAGCTCGACGACGTTGCGCTTGACCTTGTCCCGCGCCATGGCCCGCTTGACCGCCCGGTTCAGGCAGGAGTGGAGGCCCTGGAGCGTGCGCGTGCTCAGTGTCTTCGCCTTGGTGGCCAGCCAACGGTCTACGTCCTCCGCGCTTAAGTCCCGGAGCTTGCGAGCGCCGAGCGACGGGATGACGTGCTTCTCGCTGAGGAGCGTGGTGGTCTCGACGGTGCTGGGGTCGAGGCCGGCCAGACCGTAGGTGAGCCAGTCCCTCACCGCGTCCTTGACCGTGTAGTTGGTCGGGGCGATGGCAAGGCCGTCCTCATGGTCCCGCAACACCTCCTTGAGCTTGTTCTTCGCTTCCGTCTTGGTCTTGCCACTCCCCCGCTTCACGATTCGCTTGCCGCTCGGATCGAAGCCGAGGTTCGCCGTGGCGATCCAGCGTTGTCTCTTCTCGTCCCAGTGCAGGCCGCCGTCACCGCGGCTACGACGCTTGGTCATCAGGCCGCTTCTCCCATCTGGTGACGGATGAAGTCGCGTACAGCGTTGTCCGGGATGCGGCGGCAGCCGTCGACCTTGATGGAGACCAGGCGGCGAGTGCGGATGAGGTCGTAGACCTTGGTACGGCCGAGCTTGAGCTGGGTCATGACCTCCGGAACAGTGAGCAGTTCGGGCGTGGCCGTGGTCATGCGGTGGGTTCTCCTTCTGTTCCGGGGGCGGGTTCGAGGGATGCGGACAGCCAGGCTTCGGTGTCGGAGAGGCCTGTTCCGGCGAAGACCCAGTGGGCGAGGACGTATGTCGTGTCCGGCTGTGGGTTGGTGGCTTCTGCGGCTTGGGCGCGGCGGTATTCGGCGCGGGCGTTGCGGAGGGCGCCGAGGGTGGTGGAGTAGCGGCGGGACTTGGTGGAGAAGTGGCCGCGGAAGCCGAGCATGTGGGCCCAGGCGCGGAGGCGGAGGTGTTCGAGGTCTTTGCGGGCGCCGAGGGCCCAGGCGGTGCGGATGAGCTGGCGGGCGTGGTCGCTAATGTCGAGTTGGGCGAGTTCGGCGACGAACTTCAGCGGGCGGTCGAGAGCGCCTGTCGCGGTTTCGGCGCCCTTGGTGGCGTACTTGGCGATGTAGGCGGCGACGGCTCGTTCGGTCAGTTGCTGACCGTCGTTGAAGTCGGCGGAGCGGATGGTGCGGACGTCGAGTTGGCTGCCGAAGGTGAAGGTGTGGGTGCGGCCGTCGAGGGTGGGACCGTCCACGCGGACCTTGGAGACGGCGGCTTCTATGGCATCGGTGAGGAGTTCGGCCGTGGCCCAGGCGGGCGGTGAGGTGTTGCCGCCTCCGGGGCCGTCGAGGCGGATTACCGCGTGGAAGTGGACGGCTCCGCGCTTCTGGTACTCGGCGACCTTGGCGAAGGACACGCGCGCGTGGTCGCGGAGGCGGCGTTGCGAGAGGCCTGCTCGCTTGGCGACCTCCCGGCGGAGGTAGATCGAGAAGCGGCGCCAGAGAGCGCCTGCGTGGGCGTTCCAAAGCACGGCGGCTTCATAGTCGTAGGTGTTCGGGTTGAGCGGGGTGCCGAGGGCTTCGTCGTCCTGGTCGTGGTGGAGGCCGCACCGGCAGGGGCGGCCGTCGGTGCGGCGGTTGTGGACCGGGCCGAAGCCAGGGGCGGTGAAGGTGGCAAACACGCGAGGGTGGGCACCGACTTGTTCCGGGGTGCCCTTGCCGCCCCGCAGTCCGGCGGTGATCAGGTGGAAGGTGTCGCGACGATAGACCTCCGCGCAGGCCGCGCATCGGGTGGTGCGGCGGTTGTTGCAGCGGACCAGGAGTTGGCCGGCGGGGAGACTGGTCGAGTCGAGGTGCTGGAGGATGCGGCCGATCTCGCCGGTGGCGGTGTCGAGGTCGTATTCGGTGCGGTGGCCGTCGAGGCGGATGGGGTGGGTGCAGCCGCCGAGGGTGGAGAGCTGGCGGAGGATACCGGGGAGCATGCCCTGGGCGGCCAGGTTCGCGAGTTCCGGCACGGGGGCCGGGGTGGTGCGGGTGAAGATGGCGTTTCTCCTTCTGGCTTGCTCGGTCGGGAGGAACAGGCCCCGGGGCGGCGTAATGCTTGGTCGTGTGCCGCCGCCCCGGAGGCCGAGTGGGCTCAGCGGTGGTGCTGGTCGCGGAGCAGGGAGCGCAGGACCACGGCGGCCACGGCGACGGAGATGGCCGTGACGGCGACGGCGGCCAGGAGCGCGGTGAGGACGACTCCGCCGACGACCAGGGCGAGGACCGTCTTCTGATCGATGGACACCGAGGGCAGCGAGCGGCGAGCGGGTGCCGGGTCGGTCGGTGCGGTGTGGGTGTGTGCGGGCGGCGGCGTCGGGTTGTCGGGGTACTTGGGCAGGAACACGACAGAGCCTTTCTTATCTACTCGTCTAGGCATGTGAGCCGTTTATGACGGTCACGCCCGAGCGCGTGCCGGATTCGATGGCGGGGGCGAGGAAGGTGTGGGAGAGCCAGAAGCCGAAGAGGGCGATCAGGACGACGATCCAGGTGCGGACGCCGAGGAACTTGACCGCTCCCCAGGCGAAGAAGCCGAGCACGACGACGAGCGGCAGGCTGACGGTCACGGGGCGGTAGGTCCTTTCAGCGGACGGGGCAGCGGTGGGTGCGGGCGGCCAGTTCGGCGGCGGCGCGGCTGTCGTAGTCGGCGGAGAAGCCGCAGCGCGGTGCCGCGCAGGCGGCGGTGTGCTTCTCCCGTCCCCGACCGTCGTAGGAGGTGCCGACCTGGACGGGGCCGATGCGGGTGACGTTGCGGAAGCGGCGGTTCGCGGACACGTTGGCCTCCTTTCAGAGTTGGGCGGCGATGGCTTCGGCCATCGGGGCCGGGACGCCGAGGCGGGCCCGAAGGGTTGGGACGTCGATGGGGATGCCGGTGCGGGTGTGGTGTTCGGCGGCGACCTTGCGGGCGTGATCGACCAAGGCAACCGGGACCGGGACGGGCGGAGTTGGCGGGGTCGAGTCGGTGGCGGGTTGGACAGCCGGGTCGGGTGTGGCTTCGGGCTCGTCCTCCTGGTCCTCGATGAGTTCCGCGCCGTTCTCGTCGGTGGCCGCTTTGGGCGCTGAGTGGGCGAGGAGGGTTCCGCCGAGGAAGGCGACCGCGGGCCAGCCCGCGACGAGGATGCGCAGCCAGGCCGGCACGTTGGTCATGTCGAGGAGTCCGGCGGTGGCGACGTTGGCGCCGAGGGAGGCGGCGAGGGCGATGACGAACCAGCACCAGGCCGCCGCTTTGGCCGTACCGGAGCGCAGTCGACGCCATGCGGCGACGAGCAGCAGGTCAACGCTGATCGGGTAGGCCCACGCCTTCCATCCGTCCTGTCCGGTCGCCATGGCGATGTCGTGGATGTGGGCGAAGGACAGTGCGGCGGCGATGAGCGCCTGGACCAACACCGCGTCGACACGGGCCAGATGGACGCGCACGGTCCGGCTCCTTTCGGTTTCGGGCATGACAGGGGTAGGGACGTGGCGCGAGGAGGTCACGCCGACTGGGTGGAGGTGAGCGTCAGTCGGTCACCGGGTGCGGCAGGACCACGGGGTCCGGGGTCTCGACGAGGCGTACGGGGACGTCGGGCCGGAAGGGCTTGAGCGCGACGAGGTCGGGCACCAGGTGCGCCGCCTCCCGGCAGATCTCGGCGGCATCGCCGAGGGAGAGATAGGGAGTGCGGATGCGGGACCAGCCGCCGGAGGTGTCGCCCGCGACGGCGAGGCCGGGGAGTTCGGGGGCGATGGCGCAGGCGGCGGAGACCGCTTCCGGTGCGATGTCGCCGAGGGCCATCTTGGCGGAGGCTTCGTCGTTGACGCGGTGGCAGACGCGGCCGGTGAGCTGGGCGCGGAGCATGGTGGCGCCCTTGCCGAGTTCGGCGCCGAAGCGCTGCCCACAGACTTCGAGGTAAATGCCGGCGGCGCGGCCGAGCTGGGCGAGGCGGATGAGCTGGGTGACCATCTCGTCGCGGCGTTCCTCGTCCTTGCGGGTGGCGGTGAGGAAGAGTTCGGCGACCTCGTCGACGAACAGGACGATGGGCACGGGTCGTTCGCTCTCGGGCAGGCCCCAGATGTCGGAGGTGATCTCCTCGTCCGGGGTGCCGGGCGCGATGCTCTGCCGTTCCTTGATCAGGTCGTATCGGTCCTCCATTTCCTTGACCAGCACGGGCAGCAGCCCAGCGGCTTCGTCCGGGTCGGTGGCGAGGGCGGACAAGCGGGCGGCGAAGGGCGCCAGTTCGACGCCGCGTTTGCAGTCGATGCCAACGAGCGCGACAGGCTGAGGGGCGAGTCCGGCGATGAGGTGGCGCAGGTACATGGACTTGCCAGACAGGGTTGCGCCGAGGGTGAGTTGGTGGGGAACGGTCCGGTAGTCCCGTACGAACGGAGTGGCATCCTCCCTCAGGGCGACCGGCACCTTGAGGAACCCGGAGTCAGCCTTGCGAGGCATCCGGACCCGCCGCAAAACGTCATAGCCGACAAGCCGCAGTTCCACGACACCCGGTTTGACGGTGGTGACGTAGACGGCGTGAACGCCCCAGGGCGTGCCGCAGCCGTTCAGCCGAGGCAGCGACGTCAGCGGGCTCCTGCCCTGGAGCGAGCCGCAACCAGATACGCAGCCCTGTCGAGGTCGGTCGGATGAGCCCCCGGCGGGGCGGGACAGGCCGGACCTCCCGCCGGGTGGTGGCCTTGACGGCGAGGACCCGCAGCCGGGACGGGGCGACGGTCAGGCCGCACGCTTCCATGACGGAGGCGTACGAGCTGAGCAGGCGGACGGTGGATATCGGGACGCCGACGGCGGACCAGTAGACCGCCGGGTACTTGGCCCGGGTGTAGGCGGCCCCGCCGCCGAGCGCGGCGAGGGGACCACCCACCTCCAGGAATGTCGTCAGATCGGTCATCAGGCGGTGGCCCCCATGGTGGCCGGGAAAGCGGCAGAGGTGACGGCGGCGGCCCGGTAGGCGATGCCGTGACGCTGCTGGCCGTTGAACACCGACTCCCACGGCCGGGCGATGAGCCCCGGCAGCGAGACCGGAGCACCGAGGTTCAGCCCCTCGGAAACACCGCCCTCCGGCACGGTGACCTTGATCAGCGAGGACTCACCGTCCTCGATGTACACGACGCCGATCGTCATCAGCGCCTCACCGCTGACGGCGTCCTTGGCGATCTCGGAGGCGCCGGCACCACCCCGAAGATCGAGCGCCAGGACCAGGGCGCCGAGCACGGCCGGGGCTTGGGCATGGTCAGCGTGATCGCCCACCGGGTCGTGGTCCACGAGAGCGACGGCGGTCACACGGTCATCGCGGAACTGTTCACGGGCCCGCCTGCGGGAGGCCACTCGTGCTGATGGACAAGCCGCAACGGGGCTACTGGTGCGAGTGCTGGACCGAAGACCTTGCCGAGGAGACTCGGCTGGTCTTGCGAGCTTCCTTCGACGCATACTCGGCACCGCAAGCCGACAGATGGGTAGCGGTCGCCCTCCGCACGATCTCACCGGCACTGGATCCCGACGCCTCACAGCAAGCCTGGGAATGGCTGTACGACGGCCGCATCACCACGAGGAAGGCACTCCTACGCGCCGAGCCCTGCACGGTCTCCCTCACCCAGGCCAGCACTCGCATCACCTGGACAATCCGACCTGTGATCTTCCTGCCCCTCGCACGCCGCCAGGTCCTCGACATCCCAGCCTGCGCGCACCAGTTCAAGCCTCATACAGGGCCTTCAACGGGCACAGCTTCTCAATAGGGTGCACGCATGACCGACTCGGACGTAGGCGGAACGAGGCGCAAGCCCAGGCACCTCGAAGATCTCACCGACGTGTACGACTTCCTGGAGGAAGTACGACTCCGCCCAGGCATGTGGGTCCATCACAGCTCCTTGCAGCACCTGGACTCCATGCTCACCGGCTACCGCGTTGCGCTAGGGATCCACGACATCGCGGAGCCGTTCGACTTCTGGATCCCGGGCAGTCAGGGCCGCTTCACCGAGTGGCTATGGCAGCGCTTGGGCCGTCACTCCCCCCTCGGCTGGGCCGTCGAGATCCAGCATGAGGCGGAGCGATCCGGCAGGCCCGCCATGCAGATGTTCTTCGAGCTCCTGGACGAGTTCCGAGCCACCGGTCACCAGGACCAGGTCGATGCCAAGTCCGACAGGCACTCACCGGCAGAGGCCCAACAGGCCCGTGCGCCCGACTGAGTTACAACTATCTCTACTAGTTCAAGGCCCGCGCACGGCGCGGGCGCGCGCCGCCTCTGCGGCGCGGCGGGGGCGGCGTTCGCGGGTGCCGGTCGAGTGGTGGCGTGCGCGGGGTGCTCCCATCCCGTCTGCCATCGCCCCAGGCAGAGCCGAGCAGTCGCGGCCCAGGGCGTCAAGGTCGTTCGTCCAGCAGGGCGCTCCACCTTGACGCCCTGAACCACGCCCGCTCCACGGTGTGTGGGTCGACGGCAGACGGGATGGGAGCTGGAGGGGGTGGTGGGCTGAGGATTGTCACCGTCCTCAATCACCGGAAGAACCGTCGCGAAAAACGTCCACCTTCACACGGCTGCTGTACCTCGCTTGTGCAGCTGCGTGAGCGCAAGCGCGAGGGGCGACAACACCACGACGAGCCAAGCCATGGACCACTGCACGCCCCTCGACAGCCCTTGTGGCATGGTCAGGCTCGGTGAATGATGATCCTTTTGACTGCAGGCAGAATGCCCCTTTCACTAGAAGGAGAGGGGACGCAACCAAGCGCCAAACTATGGTGGGCTGGATTATCACCTTGCGATTTATCTCACTCTAAAATCGGCCTCAGAGCCGACTGACGGCGGTGGGCGCTTCTGGCACGCGAGAGCCGTCACACCGGAGCTGCAGGGGCAGGTGACACTCATGGCCGGCACGAAGAACTGTTTCGTTATTATGCCCATCAGGAAGCCAGGAACAGAAGAGTACGAACACTATCGCGCGCTACGCGATACGGTAATTGAGCCAGTCATCAAAGAGCTTGGGTATAAAGTTACGCGTGCCGACGACGTAGCGAAGGGCGGGGCTATAACAGCCGACATAGTTCGTCGCCTCACAACTGCCGACCTCGTAGTAGCAGATCTAACAGACTTGAATGCCAATGTCTTCTACGAGCTGGGCATTCGACACGCTCTGCGCGGCCAAGGGACCGTCATGATGGTTGATACTGAGAAGTCGACCATCCCATTCGACTTGAAGCCTTATCGAATTATCGAGTTCAGTCCCGATCTGCGGGGTGTTGAAAAGCTGCGCAGCATGCTTGTCAACTTCGCGAAGGCGGCTGCCACGGGCGAGGCGTCGGATGGGTCAAAGGATAACCCGGTGCACGATTTCCTCCCGTCCCTTCCTGATAACATCTTCTCTCACGCAAAGGGATCTACTGAAGGCGACTTGAGAGAGGAAAATGCCCGCCTTAAGACAGCACTGGATCGCTATGGCATCGAGCCCGCGGGAACAATACAGGCGGAGAGCATTGTAGATGTAATCTCACTGACCCTCGGGAAGGCGCAGCGCGGGGAACTGCCAGTCGATCTAGCAAACCAGGCACGAACGTTGGCACACGAAGAAAAGAGAGTCGATTTCCTCGGTATTCTTATGCAATTGGTTAATGGGAGTTCTTTTGCCGTCTCGGCTAATACATGGATGACTCTTGCGTCGGACGCGCTCGCCCTGGATCTCCCGGATGTGGCCATAAAACTGCAGGAACGGGCTCTAGAACTGCGGCCGAACGACCAGAACTTCAAGCGCCATCTGCTGGGCACCTTGGCGCACTCAGAAGACCCCAGGGATCGAGAGCGGGCCCGAGAAGAACTGGGGAATCTCCTCGGGATTCGCGTCGAGGATGGTGGTGTGATTCTTCCCGATCACGTTGACGATGCTTTTGCAATCATGCTCGATGCGTACCACCGGGATGGCCTTGATGACGCCGCCTTGAAGATCACCAAAGCGCTAGTAGAGAAGTTGCCGGACAATACGGTTGTACTCCGTAATCATGCCCGAGCGCTGAATCAAACCGGTAAGCGGGATGCGTCTCTTGAATATTACAGCCGCGCTGTCACCACTCCAGGTGTCGACGCGAGTTCTGCCGCTTGGTTGGGTAGTGCCATGGCAACCCGTGGTCGGCAGGTGGATGCAATCGAGGCGCACGTGCGTGCATGTGAAATCGATCCCGATGATTCCGAACACTATGCAGATGCCGCGGCTGTAATTGCTTCCGCCCTTCGTTCTCAGGAGATAGGGGGCGGCGATATAGGCAGGATGCTACCTACTGAGATCACAAAGCTCACCATGGTAGATTTCCTGGTTGCCGCCTTCTCGTGCCCCATCATGGGTTCCGATACGCTCGTGAGTGTTCAATCCGCTGCACAGGTAGGTGAAATTGACCCTGTCTTGCAGAAGGCACTCGTTGCCATGCGAAGCGGAATGCAGGGGCCCGTGGACGGAAATGAGTTCTCAAGCCATCAAGCGACAGTTGACGGTAGAGAGATAAAGCGCATGAGTCGCCGAGAGCGTGTCGAATTGCTTCGATCGATATATCCGGTGCTAGCAAGCGATTTGACAAAAATTCCGAATAATAAGCTTCGACGCAGGACGCCAAGCATGAGGTCTCTCACGACGTGTAGCGCCCCGGGGAAAAGAACTTTTGGCCTTGGCTTCAGCTTGGCAAACTAGCCCCCTCAGAGCCCAACGAGCAGGTAGATCCTGCGGCTATGGGGGGCACGATGACCGCGCGGGACACTCCGCGGCCTGTTCCGGAGTGCAGCACGCGCGCCCTCCCGGGCCGTCCTGGGGCCGTGGAAGGGCGCTCAACGATGACCAACGTCGACAACTGCCGACAGCTCAAGCAGCAGGTGAGGGCGTTGATCGATAAGACCGCCGCAGGTCACGGCCGCCGGTGGTCAGTTGTGGCTGTGCAGATCACGCGGCGTCGAGCTGAGCCGCCAGGAACACCGCTGCCACCGAGGGGCGAACTGCGTACGTTGCACCCACGCTCCCCTCAGGAGCCTCCCACCAGTAGAACGGAAGCCGCCGCTCACTGTTGCTGTGGGACTCGAGCGGCACGAAGGCTTCGATCTCGATGGCCTTCGCCGTGGGCAACGGCAGCTCCCGCAGGTCCGCATCGGAGATGGCGACGATCTGGTCCTTGGCGTACTCGTAGCCCTTGCCGATCTCCGACTGGGCGACTTCACGGTCCTCCAGCTCACACACCTTCTTGACCCGCACCCGGCCCATGTCCTCCAGGTGGTACTGGTGGAACTGGATGCTGTGGTTCTCGGTCGCACTCTGGACGTGAATAGGTACCGTGACCAGGCCAAAGCTGATGGCGCCGTTCCACACAGTTCGGGGCATGGGAGACCTCCGCGTGAGCCCCGAGCAGGATCAGCCTACGAGCACCCCCACGGCCCCGCATGCGCTCCGCTCCCCGCGCACGGCCCCTGCGCTCCTGCCTCCGTCCCGCTCCAGCCCGGCCGGCGCCCGTGCTCCACACACTGCGATTCGACCGCGCCGCGATCTATGTGAAACCACTGCCAAGGGAGACGGTAGCGCCGTAGCCTGGCAACCACGCTACGCGCACGAGGGGGCCTGATGGTCAAGTCGAAGGATGAGCTGCTTGCCGATTATCCCGATCGAACACTGAGGGAAAAAATCCTCCTCCTTTCATCGCTAAGCAATATCCTTACGGAATGCACCATCCCCAACAACTATAGAGTTCCAGCCCGCCTCCACGAGCCTCTTAAGCTAACAGCCTACGGCGAAGAGAAGGTTCAACAATTCCTCAGGAAAAGAATTCCATATTCTGAGGCGCGCCTAATGTGCCTGCTTCAATTCTCCTGGGTAGACCTCCTCGTAGACCCTGTTGAAACTAACCTCACGGACCTGCGAGATGCAATCAGCGACCAAATTAAACAGCGAGAAGTAATCTACCCGTTCATTTTTGGCCGTCTCCTGTACGACAAGGCCTTCGATATCCTCAACATATCCGACGGAACGCATAGCATCAACCTAGCCGAGACGTCGGCGCTACTGACAGATACACCGCAAGGAGTCTTCCAGGAGAACTCCTTCATCACTGGACCCTATGGCATCCTTGAAAGCAGGCAGTGGAGATACTATCCGGCTTCGCGACGCGTGAACCTTTATCACTGCAGCGACCTCTCATGCGCGAAAATCCACCCTATCTATCTGGCAACCGCCCGAGACGCATCTATCAATAAACGACGTGCTGACACATCAAGAATTCTGCGTGCAGAGAGCGAGACTCCCAGTGCTTGGGGTTCATTTTTGTCTCAAATTTTTGACGAGATCATTAATCCTGATAGGGATAATGCGGCAGACGGGCTAATTCCACTGATTGGTGAAGCATTCACTGAGGTGGAACTCAGAACTCTTACGTGCTGGCTTCTCGATAATACACGGGGAGAACTAAGGAAAACTTTCGCCGATTTGGGCATGCGTGGCCGCGCGGAGGATATGACTCAGGATCTGGGTCACGCCCAATTGATGCAACTGTGCCTAACCTTGGAAGATAAAATGATCATCCAAGGCATAGATGGCATTATTCGAGAGACCGCGGTACAAGTTCCACGCGGAGAAATTCGACGAGCAAAAGTGAACGGCGGTAATAGGTTCGGAAAGTTTCGCCTGACGGCTGAAGTGGGCTACCGGGGAGCCCGAATCTTTTCTGACACCATGAACATGGCACCGCTTCGCCTAAGGCATCTCGTCGAACGTATGTATCGGGTCGACTCGGTTGAGGATCGAGAGGAACTCGATTGGCAGCTTCGTTCAGAGACCGGTGAGTCGTTGGAGGCCCGGCTGGATAGCTACCTAAATAGGCACTCACCTGAAGAAGCCGCCAAAAATCTGATCCTTGCCCGCAAATCCAACGCGGTCACGGCGTGCGAGATTCTCGGATTGCCTGATAACTCTCCCGAAGATCCAAATCTGATGTCAGCAGTTCTTTGGAAACTCGGGTTCCCCTCACCTGACTTGAGCGACCCGCACTTCGATTTCTGGCGACTACATGAGGAGATGGAGGACATGGTACGGGCTGGCGCTACTGGCCCTCTACCTCCATCTGCCGAGGATTTCCGCGGCATAGCAGCGAATTATTTTGTACAACTAGAGAACATGCTGGACGACAGCCTCGCCTTCACAGTTTGGGCTCTGACTAACGATCATTTCGCCGACCGGAAGTCGTTCGTCTATTCTCCCGGGGAAGACAGGGTGGAGTCATATAGTTGGCTCCAACGCGCCGTCGAGTCTGCCGGTGACGCAGTACTTGAGTACGGGAGGAAAAATTCTCTATACGCCTTGTGTAGGGGTTTTGGGCGGCTGAGCAGCGAACTTAAGATAGTAAGCAATGAGCGTCAGCGCTGGGAACGTCCCGTAGAAGACTTCCCCGATTGGGCAGATCGGCAACAATTGCTCAAATTTCCGTTCCGCCACACCATTCCATTCCTCGATCTGACGGATGCCTCACGAGAATTAATTGTTAATCGCCTGCAAGAGGTCAGTCGGATATTGGTGAGCAATAACATTTCCGATGCGCGAAACAGTTGGATGCACGGTGGCAGAAGCACGGCGGACTTCGATGAGGTCCGTTCCAGCCTGAGTGCAATCCGTCAAGCTGTGCAAATAATCGAAGATTGCGGATTCGTTCGCATGAATTTCACTATCGCGTCACGGCAGATGGATGCATACAGCCGATCCATCACACGATTCACGCGGCCGAGGGGTTACTCTTTTGAGCTGCATCTGCCTTCGCAGTACGACTGGCTGGGACTTCCCACCTTCAAAACGCCTATACATGTAGTGACGGCTGCATGTTTCTCTGCCCCTAATCATTTCCTTCGATTTCGTTCCGAAATCCGCTCGGCGTATTCGGAAATGTGGGCCAACTATCCGCGCAGGAAGCCCAGGTCTCAACAGGCAGCCCGAGCGCTTACGGAAGCCTCGGCGCAGTGGAACATGATGAATGGAAGTGGCGAGGAAACAATTTCTCCTACCTAGACAAGGCGGCTCGCTCCGCTCCCCGCGCGCGGCCCGACCCCCGGCCGGGCCTGCGTTCCTGTCTCCGCCCCGCTCCAGCCCGGCCGGCGCCCGTGCCGCGCGCGTCTCTATGCTCTGCGTTCTAAAGCTGTGCATGGGGCCAAGATGGAGGACGCAAAGCTTCGCGAGACGCTGTGCTCCTCATGGTCCCTCTTGCGTGACCTCCTACTGGCGTGTATTCGGACAGGATCGTCCGTGCCCGCTACTGCTGAGCTAGATCGTGCGCTTCTTGGCCACCAATTGAAGGCGTCACCTTCAGCGCCTCTGGCCTGCCAGGTGAGAGCCCGGCTGGACAGGTCGCGGATGTCGCCAAGTGATCGGTGCTGTGCACGCACTCGCTCAGGCGGGCCCAAGCCGATTTCCCTCTCCTATCGCCCTCGACGAGGATTTCGCCTGCTCCTGCGAATGGCGGACCTAGTCATAGGCAGGGACGGCGCCGTCCGGGACGAACCGCTGGCAGCCCAAGGAACAGGTTCAGTGTCCCCAGCCCAACGTCTCTTGTGGAGCTTGGTATATGAGCCCGCATATCCAATGGAATGCAGGATAAGCAAACGCACGTAGTGTAGCGACAAAAACCACGTGTCTAGCATCAGACCATCGTGGCGATAAATCTGCTCATGCGGGTCCTGAGGATGCACAAGGCTATTCCTCACTCGAGTGACAGCCGTCGGGCCATCAATATTCCTGGAGCGAGCGAAAGAAGCTAGCCCCGGAAGCAGCTTAGAATCGATCTGAACTGGAATTCCAGCCTCCTGCAGAAGGTAGCGAAGCCTATCCTCTGCATAGCAGTCCCGATACTCGTCCGGAGTCATCTTTTGCCCAAGGACAAGGTTCGACCAAGCGAGATGCTCCAAGGCTGGAGCAGCAGCCAAGACACGCTGCTCTAAGAACCCTGAGCTGACGGCCTGGACGGCCAGGGACATTTGGAAGCGTGTGATTCCAGGACGGGATGCATCACTGAAGGCTGACACTCCTCGATCGATCAAGGAAATTAGGTCGGTCGAGCTCCCCTTGTAAAGCCAACCACTTCCGACGGATGCGAATGGATCGCAGATAGGAGACGCCCAATGCTCCCAGACGACTTGATCACTTCCGTCGAAGCCAACAGGCAGAGCGGGGGCCACCCACCGCCCGAACCCAAACGACAAGCAGACCCTCACACACTCAATTAGTTCCCTGACTGCACTTACGGAAAATTCCCCTCCGTCCACCCTCCTTACTTCCATTACATGTGTCATTACATACAGGTTGACATCTTTGGAATTCTCAGTTGCTTCCTTGTAGTCTCGGCGAGCGTCAAACACCAGTACCCAGCCAGAGGTTTCCGCACGCAATCGCCCCCTCCACCAGGCTTTTCCGAATTCCCCAGATTCTTCCAGTACGCGATTACCTAGAATGTTTGGAAGATTAACCCAGTGAACAATAACCCTTTTTAGGTGCGCAGCCTCTTGCCCAATCTTGACCTCGCCAATCCATCCAGAATATGCATCCGCGAGGTGAGCTTCCACACTCACTTGGCCATTACGTCCATCGAAGCGGAGCTCCACAGCGTCTTTACCGAGGTCTGAGTAGTCGGCATCCTCAGGATTGACACTCCAGCAAAGTGACGGCTTCGGGGTAAACTTCAGATCGATCTTCCCAGCGCGCCCTTGTGACCTGCCTTTCACAACGGGCCCTTCATACAGAGCGATCGGCGCAGAAGGGGAATTGAAACCATAGACTGGCGTCAGTGGCGTTTCATGCTCGTGGCTGTCCGTCGCATGCATAACAGTTCCCCCGGGGTAACGCAGGTCTACTGCCAAGCAGGCAGCCGACAAAAGTACCACAGCTGCCCGCCTGCGAGGGAGAAGTAGGCACCATAAGCGCACCAGATCAAGCGGGGAGTCACGGTGAAAGCAGCCGGGCCCGACGGGGCCGCTCCTCAGCTATTCGTCCAGGTCAGCGGCCGAACCGACCCAAAATGCTCGCAGCTTCCCTAGCTGAGGGCTCACGGTCAGGCATCACGGCTCGCTCTGATCAACGGCGTGGGCAGGCATCCACCTTCGCGCGAACGAGCCCCAGCCCGTCCAAGCTCACCCCACCCAGCTTCGCGAAAGTCTCCTGCTCTCGTGGTCAGACGTCTACGATCCGTCACAGGCATCGAGGGGGGACCATGGGAGCCAGCGACAACACCATGTCGGGGAAGACCTGGATCGGTAAAAGCCGGCACACCTTCTGCGTCAACACGGCCCGGCACTTCGAAGCACAGCAACGCAAGGCACTTGAGAGCGGCAACAGCGAGGCAGCCGAAAAGTACCGGCTCTGGGGACTCGGCTTCCTCCACGAGACAGAGGAAATCAACTCGGGTAAGCCCAAGCGGATCGTCTCCGACACGGAGGCTGCACGGCTGCGGGCAGCCGAGGACGAGGCCAAGCAGGCGGCCACGGACGCGGAACACCTGGCCGCGCTGAAGAAGAAGCTCGGTGTAACACCTCGTGCGAACGGCTCCGTGTACCGCCCCTTCCGCGGTGGCCTTCCCACCCTCGGCAAGGACCGTTAGCGCTCGGGTGGGTATGAGGATGTGCCGGGCCCGCTCCTGAGCAGGAGTGGGGCATCGGGCGTCCAGCCAGTGAGTGTCTAACTGCGTAACAACGCCGACGAACAACGGCGGACGAGCGTGAACGTCTGCGGCCCGTCAGCGCATGTGAGAGGCATACCAACCCGAGGCCGTGGCCCCGCCCAAGTTGCTTCGGGACGAAGAGGTCGTGGGTTCAAATCCCGCCACCCCGACAGTGAACACCAGGTCAGGGGCCTGATCCGCAGTGCGGGTCAGGCCCCTGAGTGGTTCCAGGAGATAGCTTGGGAGAAAACTGGGAGATGATCTTGGTCGGCTTCTTCCCGTGGGTGGCTGGTGAGGCCGTCTGAAGTGGGGCGGCTTAGGGGCACTCGGACCTGCGCGTACGTGAATCCAGCCCTGTAGTCGGCCGGGAACACCATGCCCGCTCGGCGCGCTCCCGTGCGTCCTGCGTACGATCTGCTGCCCTTCTGCTCACGGCCCATGCGCCCAGCGGGCGACCACGCGGGCGGATCGCAGGTTCAGCAAGGCGGTCGAGGGGTTCAACGGCTTCTCAGACCGGGTCGAGACAACGACGGTGCCGGTGCTGGAAACGACGAAACTCGATCCGTCCTCGGAAACCAGCCCTACGGGGCCCTCAGACCTGGGGCTCGTGGCGTTCCTCGCCCGTTCGAGGGGCCTCCGCGGGGATCGGGTGGGCCTGATGGGTGCCGGTGTCGATGAGGATCTGTGCGGCAGGGGAGACGTTGTCGGGCCGGACGGCTCTGGCCATGGCGGCACGGGCGGCATCGGGTGTTGCGTGCGGTGGGACCACGAGCAGGGAGAAGTGGTCCTGGTCGCCCCGAGTGATCAGGACGGTGTTGTCACCGACCGGGAAGGAGTCGATATGGACCACCCGGTCGTCGATGACCAGGCGCGTGGGAAGTTCGTCCCATGCGGTGGTGTCCAGGCCGACGCGCGTGATGGGGCCCAGGTGGCCGGTCAGCACGTGGATGAGGTCGGGCAGCTCCGCGCCGATGTCGCGGGAACGCGGCCACCACGCGCCGTCGAGATTGCCTTCCCGGGATGGGGTCATCTCCAGCCGCAGGAGAACCGTCCCGGGTTTCGCGGCCCGGTGGATCGCGTCCGGCAGGAGCCCGGGCGCGCGGGCGTGGTCGGATTCGGTCATGGTGTGTCCGCCTGTCTGCGGGATCCGGTGTCGCCACCGAACGCGGGACCTCGTCCTCTCGGTCGTCCTCTCACCGTAAGTCGTGCGGCGCGCACCGGCCAGGCTCGCCGACGGTGCCGGACTCGTGGTCTCTCGGTAAAGTGCCTGCTCACGCGCCCGTCCCGGGGCCTCCGAGCGGCGTAGAGTGAAACGACCGGGAGTACTTCGCGCACCGGCCGTCACGTCGGTGCCGTTCCCGGCGAGCGACAACACCGGCCTCCCGGAGGAGGCTCCTGCGAAGGCGCTGGACGCGTCCTGGGGCAGGGCAGGATCACCCACGTCACCGCGAGCCCGACCCACAGAGCTGCAAGGGGCCACCATGAAGTCACCGGAACTGCCGTCGCCCGGGCACGCGGAGGTTCGTATCGTCGCCGCGGACCCTGAGGCGGCTCGCCATGTCGCGGAGCTTCTCCGCGGTTGTTTCGCCACCACGGAAGCCCGCAGCTACCCCGCAGGCGCTGACGGCGGAACACGTCTCCAGCTCACCGTGGACACCACGCGCATCGCGGAGCCGGTGCGCTCCTGGCTGTTGACCAGCCAGTCCTCCCGGGACGACCACACACAGCCCGACGAAATGTGAGGAGATGGTCCTCAATGGTCCTCAATGGTCCTCAGCGGGGAAAGTGGCCCACGGCAAGACGTACCGTTTCCAGCGGTGCCTCCACGCGAGGGAGGCGGACACGGGGACACTGCACGCGCAGCAGCACTACCGTGAGGCGAACTCCAACAGTGAGGCCGGTCATGACCGTTTCACGGACCATCAGAAACCAGGCGCAGACGATGACGAGCGGGATCACGGAAGTCTCCGGAAGCCTGAACCAGGCTGTCCAGAGGACCAAGGACACCTTCAGGCGGAACGGAAGCGACCCTCGATGATGTACGACCAGACACGCGCCCAGCAGCCTGCGAGCCAACCGCGGGGCGGCGCCGAACGTCGCGCTGCGGGCCCGGAGCCGCTGCTCCCGTCGGCCGAGCGGGACTCGATCGCCGTACGCCTCGGGCATGCCCTCAACACTTTCGCCGACACGCCGCGCGAGGCGCTGGAAGAGGCCGAGAGCGCCTTCGACGACGCCACCGCCCAGCTCGTGAACGCCCTCGCGGAACGGCGGGAGCTCCTGCGCGCCGGCTGGCAGGACCAGGACCCCGACACGCAGTCCGACGAACTCCGGCACGCGCTGAGGCAGTACCGGGAGATCACCCAGCGACTGCTCCACCTCTAGGCAGCCACTACTCTGCGTCGCGGCGGAGCGCGGAGTAGTGTGGACGGTACCGAGGGCATGCCGCACACCGGCTTTCACGCCGGGTCGTTCTCGGCGAGAGATGAAACCCGGGCCACCGCAGAGGCGGCCCGGAGACGGGTCCGCATCATGTCGGCGACCTTGCATCCCACCCTGCCGCGCCCCGAGCCTGTCGCAGCCCCGGCCGCGCGTCTCGCTCTGAAGACCGACGGCGCATCCCGTGGACTCCTGGACGGTGCCTGGTGGCCCCGCTCCCGGGATCTGCTGAGTGAACTGCCCCTTCTGACCGACGCGTTGGATCCCGTGTGGGGGCGCATCACGCGCATCGCCGTCAACCCGAAGTACTGGCCTGTCATCCCCCGCCGGGTTCCCGTGGACGGGCATGTCGTCAGGGTCGGCTGGTTCACCCCGGAAATCGACCCGCACAAGCTGCTGCTGCTCTCCTACGGCACCGGCCGCTGGGACCTGCTGATCATCCCGCCGGAGACGGGGGCGGAGTCGGCGGCCCGGCTGATGGCTGCCGCGTCCGACCACGACGGCCCGCCCCTGACCGCGAGCGCGCTCATCGCCGCGGACGAGGCCCGGCACGGCGTCGCCACGACCGGGGAGCCACTGGACGCGGACGAGGCATGGGAGTACGAAGGCGGCGCCTCCCCCGTGTTCGCGGCCGTCCCGCGACAGCCCGGTCGCGCCGATCGGGCCGGTGGGCCGAGCCGCCTGATCGTCGGACTGTGAGGCGGCCGCCATGAACGCCTTCCTGACGGTCACCGCCTTCATCGTCCTCATCGCGGCTGCGGCATACGTGATCCACCGGCTCAACATCGAGCACGCCGAAAGAATCGCCGTGCACCGGTACAGCACTCCACTGCCCGGCCACCGAGCACGCGCCACGCCGCCGCCCCCGGGATCCCGGTCCGAGTCGCCGACCGCCGGCGAACGGCGGGACCACCGCGACGGGGGCCGTGGCCGTTTCCCGCCGCGTCGCCACCGCGGCCGTACCACTCACCACAAGTGACCAGCCAGTTTCCGTCAGCCGCCTCGCGCACGTGGGCGGCGCAGGCGAAGTGACCGGCTGTGTCAGCCGAAGACCGACGTCGCCGGAGACGTCCAGAACGTCACCGTCGGCCCGTAGGCGCCGTCCTCCTCGTCGCTCACCTCGACCGTGATCTCGCGGTCGGGATAGCGCGTGGAGAGCACACCCTGCCAGGACTCCCCCAGGGCCAGGGCGAGTTGGGGAAGTTCTTCGCCGAGGTGGTCGTCGTCTGTGAGGGGAGTGTTGCCGAACAGGGCCCAGAGTTCGACGTGGTTGACCACCGCTTCGATGCGTTCCCGGTCGCCGTCCAGGGTCGTGAACCAGTTGTCGATGTTGTCCTGGCCGAAGCGGTCCTTGAGGAACACACAGCCCCGGTACTCGACCGTCTCGGGGCAGAACAGCCAGGCGGCGGCCAGGACGAAGCGCAGGCCGCCCTCGAAGTCGAGGTAGTTGGCCGGGGTGAGTTCCTCGTCCTTCCAGTCCGCGCGCCACCGGGTGAAGAACGCCGGCAGCTTCCGGTCGGACCACGACGGCCTGCTGCTGCTCACGGGATCTCCCAGGGGAACGCGGCGCGCACGTCGTTCGATGGGCGCACGAAGACCTCACCGGTCTTCGGGTTGGTGTTACGCACGTACTCTACGACGTGCGGTGTGTCCACTCCGCCGTGCGGACGGCCCTCCAGGTCCACGCGCTTGACCGCGCGCCCCTCGGAGTCGTACGTCGTGTAGTTGGTGACTTTTCCGGTCTGCGGGTCCGTCTTGTAGAGGGTTCCGTCCTTGGGACCGTTCTCCACCGGCAGGTTGTTGCCCGCGCGACCGCCGGTGCCCTTGTACTGCCGGCCGTTCTTGATCAGGTCGGACGCCGGCTGCTGGGTGGAACCGCCGGTTCCCGACCCCTCGCTGTTCATCCGGAGGGGTTCGACCTTGGAGTCGTTCGTGGCGTGCTGGGCCAGGTCCACCGCGCCGGCGCCCGCCAGGCCGACGCCGGTGGCGATCCCGGCGGCGGAGACGACGTTGAGCGGTACGCCGGCGACCGCCCCGACGCCCGTGGCGTCCAGGGCCACGCCGAGCCCTTCACCTCCGGCGCTGACCCCGGCCAGGAGCATGCCGCCGAGCATCGCCGCGCTGTCGCCCGGGTGCTGGACCATGGCGTTTCCGAAGGAGGCGAGGTCGTTGACGACGGTCTTGCCGCCGTCCAGCAGGTCCTCACCCACATCGCCGAAGAAGTCGCCGACCTTGGACCAGAATCCCGGGCGCTCGGGGGCGGCCTCCGTGGCCTTCTTCACCAGCGCGGCAGCGGTGTGCCCCGCGCTGTCCACGTTTCCGCGAGCCGTCTCGAGAGTCCCGCGGGCGGCGGCGCGGTCGGCCTCGCCGGGATCATTGAAGGGGATCTCGGTGGTGTCCCCTTTGCCGCGCGCCTCGTCGACCTGCTGGTCGTGGGCGTTCTTGGCGGTCGCGGTGGCCGACTGCCCGCGCGCGTACCGGGTGATGGCCTCGCCCGCACGCTGCTGGCCCGCGCGCAGTGCGGCAATGTAGTCGTACAGGGCGTTCGCGGCGGCGTGGAAGTTGTTGCCCGCCTCGACCCATCGGGCCGGCTGACCGTGGAAACGGTCACGGAACGCGTCGGCGGCGTCGCCGCTCCAGCCGTTCTCGGTGTCGATCTTCGCGAGTCCCTCGCCGGCCTCGATGAGGACGTCACCGTAGGCGAGCAGGGACTGCGCGGTCGTGGTCAGGGCGTCCGGTGCGCCGGGGACGAGCTCGCGGGGGTCCGACGTCTCTCCGAGCCCGGCCGCCATCAGGACGCCCCCGGGTCGGTTCCGGACGAGGATTTCAGAATGCCCTCGGCCGAGAGCTGGATGTGCTTCTCGGCCGCCTCGTAGCTCTGGACGCAGTGGTTCAGCCGGTCGGAGACCTCCGCACCGTCGGTGGCCAGATGGGAGACTCCGATGTTCCACCGGTCGCAGAAGTCGACGACCGCCGAGGCCAGCGAGTCGTGTCCGAAGGCGTCCTTGGGAGCGTCGATGTCGCTCACCTTCTTGGTGGCCATCGCGTCCAGGGTGGTGCTGATTCCGGAGGCGGCCTTGCGGAGCGCGTCGAGGTCCACGGAGAACCCGTCCGTCATGCTCAACACCCTCTCCCTGCTCAGTGCTTCGAGCGTAGCAACGGGCGCCGTGGCCCAAAGAGGGCACGGATCGGATGATTGCGCAAGCTTTAAACTGTCGGCGTGGAAGCAACGGAGACAGTGGAGACGGCCGACGTGACCGGGTGGGAAGTCGCCGTTCTCGATGGCGGTCCGGCGGACGGCATGCGGGTCAAGGTTGCCGATCGGCCGCGGGTGGTGCAGGTGACGTACCCCTGCCGGGCCGACGGCGCGCCGCCCGGAGTGCGGGTGGAGGGGGTCTACGTCTACCGGCTCGATCACGGGGTGACGGACGAGCCTCTGCGGTACGGGTTCGACATCGCCTGCCCCTGAGGCCCCTCAGTCTCACGGTTGCGCAACTGTGGCTGCCGAGACGCGCTCGTGGCGTGTCCTCGCCGCCGTCAGGGCCACGGCGTACAGGGCCAGGACGGCAGCGAGCAGTCCGTAGTACACGCCGGGCAGGGGACTCAGGCCCAGGGCCGCGCCCACAGGGGACGCGGGGAGCAGCAGACCGACTCCGGCCAGTGCGGCGGCCGACCAGGTCACAGGGCCCGGCCGCCTGCCACCCCTGCCGAAGGACAGCAGCACCATCACCACGGCCTGCGTCAGCAGGTTCTCCGTGAACCAGCCCGAGTGGAACAGCGCCTCGTCGTCGCCGGGGCCCCGCAGCGCGAACGCCAGGACACCGAAGGTCGCCAGGTCCGCCACCGCGTTCAGCGCGCCGAATCCGACGATGAACCGGAGCAACTCCCTGGGGTCCAGGACGCTCGGACGGCGCAGGGCGGACGGGGCGGGACGGTCGTGGGCGAAGGCCAGTTGGGCCGCGTCGAAGCACAGGTTCTGGACGAGGACCTGGGCCGGGAGCATCGGCAGGAAGGGCAGGAGGAGGCCCGCGGAGAGCATCGCGATCACGTTGCCGAGGTTGGAGGAGAGCGTGATGCGCAGATACGTGGCGATGTTGCCGCCCGCGTGACGGCCGGCGGCGACCGCGTGGCCGATCGCGGTGAGGTCCTTCTCGGCGAGGACCAGGTCCGCGTTCTCCCTGCTCACCCCGGCCGCGTCGCGTGGGGCGATGCCTACGTCGGCGGCGCGCAGGGCGGGCAGGTCGTTGACGCCGTCGCCGAGGAAGCCGACTGTGTGGCCGCCGGCCTGGAGGGCTCGGGTGATCCGGGTCTTGTGCTCGGGGGTGCAGCGGGCGAAGACGGTCGTACGGCGGGCCAGTTCGGTGAGTTCGGTGTCGGTGAGGGTGTCGAGGCGGTCGGCGGTGAGGACACCGGTCACTGGGACCCCCAGATCGCGGCAGGCCCGGACCGCGGTGCCCGGGTGGTCCCCGGTGAGGACCTTGACGGTGACGCCCCGTGCGGCGAGCCCGGCGAGGGCCTCGGCGGCGGTGGGGGCGAGGGCGTCCCGGAGGGTGACCAGGCCGCGGAAGGTGAGGCCGTGTTCATGGGGGCGGGCCCCGGCCGGGCGGACGGTGGTGGCGACCGCGAGGACGCGCAGCCCGTCCGCGGCCTGCGTGTCGGCGAGGTGGCGCAGGCGCAAGCGCTCGTCGTCGGACAGGGCACAGCGTTGCAGTACGGCTTCCACGGCGCCCTTGGTGATCTGGGTGTGCGTGCCGAGCCGGCCGGGGGTGCGGACGATCACGGTGGCCAGGCGGCGGGCGGGGTCGAAGGGGAGGGCCGTGATGCCGTCGTACGACATGAGGGCGTCCGCGTCGGCGGCCGCGAGCAGGGCCTCGTCCAGGGCGTCGGGGGCCGGGAGGTCGGCGAGCTGGAGCGACCACCAGGCGGCGGCCGCCGCCTGGTGCAGCACCTCGGGATCGTCGTGGCCCTCGGGGTCCAGCGCGCGGTGGACGACCGGGTGGTCCTGGGTGAGGGTGCCGGTCTTGTCCACGCACAGGACGTCCATGGCGCCGATGTCGTGCAGGGCGGTGAGCCGTCGCACGATGACGCCGTGGGTACGGGCGAGGAGCGCGGCGCCACGGGCCAGGCAGGTGGTGACGAGGACCGGCAGCATCTCCGGGGTCAGACCGACCGCCACGGCGACGGCGAAGGGGAGCGTCTCCAGGCCGCGGCCGCGGAGGGCGGCGTTGGCCATGAGCACCAGGGGCGGCGTCAGCAGGGCGAAGCGGATCAGGATCCAGGAGACGCCCTGGACGGAGCGTTCGAAGGCGGTCGCCGGGGGTTTTCCGGTACGGCGGTGGGCGGCGGCGAAACGGGTGTCGCCACCGGTCGCGGTGACCACGGCGGTGGCGCTGCCGGACGCGACGCTGCCGCCTTGGAAGCAGAGCCGGGGGTCCTGGAAGACGCCGTCGTCCCCCGGGTCCTCGACCGCGGACTTCTCCACCGGCGCGGACTCTCCGGTGAGCGCGGCCTGGTGGACCGTGAGTCCGGTCGACCGCAGCAGTCGTACGTCCGCGGGGATCAGGTCGCCGGGGCCGAGCCGGACGACGTCGCCGGGGACGAGTTCCTCGACGGGGATCTCACGGGTGACCGGGGCCGTGTCTTCGCGCACCCGGCGCTGGACCGTGACGGTGGTCGCCACCAGGCGACGGAGTCCTGCCGTGGAGCGCGCGGCCCGGTGTTCGCCGGAGGCGCGCAGGACGCAGCTCACGACGACGAGCAGGAGGATCACCGAGGCGGTGCCCCAGGCGAAGACGGCGGCCGACACGAGTCCCAGACAGAGCAGCACCGCGGTGAACGGGTCGCGCGCACTGCGGGCGAACAGGCGGGGCCAGGAAGGGTCCCGGGCGTCCGGAATCGTGTTCTCCCCGAACCGCGTCAACCGCTCCTCCGCCTGCGCCTCGGTCAGCCCTCGCGGGCCGGTGTCGAGCCGGCGGAAGACCTCGAGGAGGCCGGCGGCGGGAGCGGCGGGGCCGGAACGGGGGTCTGCCGGGCCGCCGTCCCCGTCCGCGCCGACCACAGAAGGGAGAGCGCGCAGGAGGGGAAGGGCGGGCGAGGGGGTAGCGGCAGGAGTGCCGGAGGCGACCGGAAGTACGGGAGCCGCGGGCGCGGGGGGCAAAGCGTCGGGAGCAACGTGATCACCCGCCGGGCCGGCCCCGGAAACAGACACGGGAGGCGAAGGGTCGCCAGCAGCGGGATCGCCCGTCAGCCGGATCGGAAGAACAGACGCGGAAGGCAAGGGGTCGGCCACAGCAGGATCACCCGACGTCCCGACCCCAAAAACAGACACGGGGAACGAAGGATCGGCCGCAGCAGGATCATCCGCCGCCCCGCCCCCAAGAACAGACGCAGGCGTAGGCGAAGCCGCAGCGAAGGCCCCGGGCGGCAACCTGGGCGGACCCGCAGGCGCAGCCGGGTCAGTCGGCCCAGTCGTTGCCGGACCCGGAACAGCAGACGCAGACATCGGCCCGTCCACCGCACCGGACACAGACGCCCGCCCGGCGGAACCGTCGGACCCGGACGACAGCCGGCCCCCACCGACAGACGCCGACCCGCCCACACCACCACGCCCAGACGCCCGCCCAACGGAACCAGCCGCCCCAGACGACGACCACCCCCCACCGACAGACGCCGACCCGCCCACACCACCACGCCCAGACGCCCGCCCAACGGAACCAGCCGCCCCAGACGACGACCACCCCCCACCGACAGACGCCGACCCGCCCACACCACCACGCCCAGACGCCCGCCCAACGGAACCAGCCGCCCCAGACGACGACCACCCCCCACCAACAGACGCCGACCCAGCGGAATCAACAGGCCCGGACGACGACCGGCCCCCACCAACAGGCGCCGCCCCACCAGGCACAGACATCGCAGCGGAATCAACAGACCCTGACCTCGAGCGACCCGGAACCACAGAGGCATACGCAGACGCAGAAGAACCGTCGGTCTCGGATATCGGCCCTTCCGGAACGGCACCCCCAGCAGGCGCGGCAGACGGTGTTCCGTCCTCCCTCCGCGCCTCCGGCTCCTCAGACACCGGCCTCGCGCAGTCGGTCCGGGGTTGCGGAGGAGGTTTCCCGGGCCGTCAGCTGGCCGACCATGACGCGGACCACGGTCACGATGTCGGGGTCGTCGACGTAGTAGACCTGCCGGCGGCCCTCACGGCGGGAGCGGACGAGACCGGCGAGTTTCAGCTTGGCCAGGTGCTGGCTGACCGCGGGCAGCGCGCCACCGACCCGGTCGGCGAGGTGGGAAACATCGCTCTCGCCCTGGGACAGCGCCCACATGATGTGCAGCCGGGCGGCGGAGGCGAGGAGTCCGAAGGCGGCGGCCGCCTCGGCGAGCACCTCCGACGACGGGTCCTGGAAACCGCCGACGATCTTCGCCACAGCCCTCTCGTCCTCCCGGGTCGAACCGCATCGATCACACCGAACCGCCCGACCAAGTGTAGGGGCGGCGCAGTGATCGTCCCGCTTCGTCCGGTACCGGTCCCTCCCCTCGTGGGGACCGGTACCGGAGGAAGCGAGTGACCGTGGACGGAAATCGACCGAGAACGTGCGGCGCGCTGGGTGGAATGCGGGGCGTCGGGCTGGTGGCCTGTTCTGGCGTCGCCCGATGGCTGAGCCGCTG
This sequence comes from Streptomyces canus, assembly GCF_030816965.1. NCBI lineage: Bacteria > Bacillati > Actinomycetota > Actinomycetes > Kitasatosporales > Streptomycetaceae > Streptomyces > Streptomyces canus. The sequence continues at coordinate 5,581,965 of NZ_JAUSYQ010000002.1, read as the reverse complement.
GGTCATGATCCTGCCAGCCAGGGGGCCCGCAGAGGAGGTTCCGGTGCCAGGAGCAGTGTGTTACCGCAGGTCAGCCATATAAAGTGAGTTTTCCGGTCCGGATTCAACCGCGAGGGAAGTAAGGGGTGGAACCTTGAGTTCCGACTCAGGGGCACGCACGGCCTTCGCGGAACGTCTCGCCCTGTTGTACAGAGAGGCGGGAAATCCACCCCTCAAGCGGGTGTCCGAAGGCGTCGGCCGGCTCCAGCGTGTCGACGAGCGGGGGCGCCCCGTCCGGGTGTCCGCGCAGCGGATCAGCGACTGGCGGCGGGCCCGGAACGTGCCCGCTCAGTTCACCGCCCTCGCGGCCGTGCTGCACATCCTCATTCCCGAAGCACGGCGCATCAGTCCCACCCCCGTCTCGGCCGGACTGTACGACCTCGGTCAGTGGCAGCGGCTGTGGGAGCGCGCGCTGGCTCCGGACGAGGACGAGGGGCCCCAGCCGGAGACCCCCGCCGGGGTCTGCCCGTACCGGGGCCTGGCCTCCTACCGGCAGGAGGACGCCCGCTGGTTCTTCGGCCGGGAGCGGAGCACGGAGGCGCTCGTCAAGCTTCTGCGCTCGGCGGCCGACACCGGCACCGGCGGTCTGGTGATGCTCGTGGGCGCCTCGGGCGCGGGCAAGTCCTCGCTGCTCAACGCCGGTCTGGTGACGGCCCTGGAGGAGGGCGCGCTCGACGGTGACGGCGAGGCCGGCGGCCGCCCGATCCTTCAGCTCGTGCCGGGTGCCGATCCGCTCGCGGAACTGACCCGTCGGATACCCGGGCTGGAAGCCGTTGTGGCCGGCGCAGAAGCCCAGGAACCCGACCGTCCTCCTGAATTCGCGTCCGCCGTCCGGGAAACGGTCGCCTCGTGGGCTCAGCGCGAGGCCGCCACCGCCCGGCCGGTGGTGATCGTGGATCAGTTCGAGGAGGCGTTCACGCTCTGCTCGGACGAGACGGCCAGGCGTACGTTCGTCCAGGTGCTGCACGCCGCCTGCACGCCCGCCGGCCCGGACACGGCCGCGCCCGCCCTCGTTCTCCTCGGCATCCGCGCCGACTTCTACGAGCGCTGCCTCGACCACCCCGAGCTGGCCGACGCGCTCCAGCACCGGCACATGGTGCTCGGGCCGCTGACCGGCGGGGAGCTGCGCGAGGCCGTGACCGGTCCGGCCCGGGCGGTGGGCCTGGAACTGGAACCGGGGCTCACGGAGCTGATCATCCGAGAGGTGAGCGCCGACGGTCCGCGCGGTGGGGGCACCTCCCCTGCCTTTCGGGCCGTGGGGGAGCACGGCGCGGGCGTACTGCCGCTGCTCTCGCACGCCCTGCTCGCGACCTGGCAGCGCCGCAAGGCGGGCCGGCTGACCGTGGCCGGCTACCGCGCGGCCGGCGGTATCCAGGGCGCGGTCGCGGCGACCGCCGAGCGGGCCTGGTCCGGTCTGGACCCGGCGGCGCGTACGGCGGCCCGGCTGCTGCTGCTCCGTCTGGTGCGCCTCGGCGAGGACACCCAGGCCACCCGTCGGCGCGGCACCCGGCGCCGGCTGGCCGCCGAGTCGACGGACCCGGGCAAGACGGAGGAGTCCCTGGAGGCGCTGGTGCGCGCCCGGCTGGTGACGCTGGACGCGGAGACCGTGGAGATCACCCACGAGGCCCTGCTGACGGCCTGGCCGCGGCTGCGCGAGTGGATCGACGAGGACCGCAGCGACCATCTGCTGCGCCAGCGCATCGAGGAGGACGGCCGCTCCTGGGAAGGCTCGAACCGCGACTCGTCGCTGCTGTACCGGGGGTCGCGGCTCGAACAGGCGCGCACGTGGGCGAAGTCCGCCGGGGACACCTACCTGACCCGCAGTGCGGTGGAGTTCCTGGCCGCCTCGGTCCGGCTGCGCCGGCGTACGGTCCTGATCGCCCGGGGCGCGGTGTCGGCCCTGGTCGTCCTCGCGATGGTGGCCGTCGGTTCGGCGGTGGTCGCCTGGCAGCAGCGCAACGACGCCGTGTTCGAGCAGGTCGTCGCCGAGGCGGACCGCGTCCAGTACACGGACCCGTCGCTGTCCGCCCGGATCGACCTGGTCGCACACCGCCTCAGGCCCGACGACGAGGGCACCAACACCCGGCTGATCTCCATCGTCAACGCCCCGCTGGCCACCCCGCTCACCGGACACACCGGTGCCGTCTACCTCACCTCGTTCAGCCCGGACGGCAAGCTCCTCGCCACCGCCAGCTACGACCGGACTGTGCGCCTGTGGGACGTCAGCGACCGCACCCATCCCAAGGCGCTGGGCGAGCCGCTCGCCGGCGGCACGAGCTGGGTCAGCAGCGCGGTGTTCAGTCCGGACGGCAGGACTCTCGCCGGTGCGGGGGACGACGGCAGGATCCGGCTGTGGGACGTCAGCGACCCGCGCTCGCCGAAGCCGCTCGGTGCTCCCCTGACCGGGCACCGCGGCACGATCTACCTGATCGCCTTCAGCCCGGACGGGCGCACCCTGGCCTCCGCCGGTGAGGACAGGACCGTACGGCTGTGGAACATGCGTGACAGGAAACAGCCTCCCGCCGAGCTCAGCGGGGCCGGGGCCGCCGTACGGTCCGTGGCGTGGAGCCCCGACGGGCGCATGCTGGCGGCCGGGGGCGACGACCAGACGATCCGGCTGTGGAACACCACCGATCCGCGCAGGCCACGGCCGTACGACCGGGTCCTGGCCGGTCATGCGGGCCTGGTGCACTCGGTCGCCTTCAGCCCGGACGGGACCGTGCTCGCGAGCGGCAGCGCGGACGACACCGTCCGGCTGTGGGACGTGCACGACCCGCTCGATCCACAGCCTGTGGGCTCGCCGCTGACCGGCCACACCGGTCCCATCTGGTCCGTGGCCTTCAGCCCGGACGGGAGCATGCTCGCCGCCGCCAGCGCGGACAGCACGGCGAGCCTGTGGAACGTGACCGATCCGGCGTACCCCTCGCAGATCGGCGAGCCCCTCGCCGGCAGCAGCGGGGAGATGTACGCGCTGGGCTTCAGCCCCGACGGCCGGACCCTCGCCACCGGCAGCGGCGACAGCAAGGTGCGCCTGTGGTCGATCCCGGCGGGAGACGTGGTGGGCAGCAGCGGGGCGTTCCGACGGGACGGCGAGGTGCTCGCCACGGCCGGGCGGGACGGGCGGATCCGGCTGTGGAACGTGACGGACCCGGCCCGTCCCGTGGCCCTGGGCAAGCCGTTCACACCCGTGGCGCGCGACCCGGACTCCCAGGTGCTGTTCTCCCCCGACGGCCGCACCCTCGCGGTGCTCACCACCGGCCGGGTGCACCTGTGGAACGTCACCGACCCGGCCCACCCCGCCCCCTACGGTCCGGCGCTCGTCCTGCGCTCCCGGTTCATGGGTCCGGACGCACTGGCGTTCAGCCCGGACGGACGCACCCTGGCCACCGCCTACGACAGCCGCACATTCCAACTGTGGGACGTCACCGACCCGGCCCACCCGGTCTCCCACGGCCCGATCGCCGGCCACAGGGGGTACATCGACGGCCTTGCCTTCAGCCCGGACGGCCGGACCCTGGCCAGTGGCAGCGCGGACGGCACGATCCGGCTGTGGAAGGTGACGGACCCGGCCCGTCCGACCCTGCTCCGCAAGCCACTCACCGGGCACACCGGGCCCGTCAACGTGCTCGTCTTCAGCCCGGACGGGCACACCCTGGCCAGCGGCAGCGACGACGACGCGGTCCGGCTGTGGGACGTGACCGACCCCACGCACGCCGAGCAGACGGGCTCGGCGCTCACCGGGCACACCGAGGCGGTCGTGTCACTGACGTACAGCCGTGACGGCTCCACGCTGGCCAGCGGCGGCAACGACAACACGGTCCGGCTCTGGGACGTGGCCGACCCGTCCGCGGCCGGCCCCATCGGGCGGTCGATGAGCCCCAGCGCCAAGACCGGCAGCTTCCTCTCCTTCAGCCCCGACAGCCGCATGCTCGGGGTCTCCAGCGGCGCGGACACCATCCGGCTGTGGGACCTGGACGTCGACGACGCGATCAGCCACATCTGCGCCACGACCCGGAACGTCCTGACCCGCCAGAAGTGGGAGGAGTACCTGCCGCGGCTCTCGTACGATCCTCCGTGCGACTGAAGCGCATTACGTGATCCCGCTCACAACTCCTCCCCCCAGCTGAGCAGTCCGCTCCCGCTGTTCCTGCGGCCTTGTTAGTCTTGGCCACAGCCCGATCGCTGGTGCATCCCCCGTCGCCAGCGGTCGGGTCTTTTCATGCCTTGATCACATTTAGGCTGGGCCCGTGCGCATAACGATCATCACGGCCGTCCACGCCCCGTCCGCCCGCTTCCTGCCGGATGCCTACGCCTCACTGTGCGCACAGGAACTGCCCGGGGGCTGGGAGTGGCGCTGGGTGATACAGGAGGACGGCCGGACGGACGAGGTGCGCCCGTACGTCCCCGACGACCCCCGGGTGACCTTCCGTCAGGGCCGCCCCGGCGGGCCGGGCGTCGCCCGCACCATCGCGCTCGCGCACGCGACGGGGCCGTACGTGAAGGTCCTGGACGCCGACGACCTGCTCACCCCGGGCGCGCTCGCCCGGGACCTGGCCGTGCTGGAGGCCGACCCCGCACTCGGCTGGGCGACCTCCCGAGCCCTGGACCGGCTCCCCGACGGCTCCACGGTCTCCTCCCCCGTCGACCCCGAGGAGGGGCCTCTCACGCCCGGCGCGCTTCTCGCGCACTGGAAGGCCCACGCCCTCCCGATGGTCGTCCCCGGAACCCTGTTCGTCCGCCGTGAGCTGCTGCTCGCCCTCGGCGGCTGGATGGCCCTGCCCGCCTCCGAGGACACCGGCCTGCTGCTGGCCCTGGACGCCGTGAGCCGCGGCTGGTTCACCGCCGAGCCCGGCCTCCTCTACCGCAAGTGGGAGGGCCAGGTGACCGGGCAGGCGGCGCACGTGGACACGGCGGAGCGGGCGGCCCGAGTAGCGGTGACGGAGGCGCGGGCGCGAGCGCTGGCCGCCCTCGACTGGAGCCGCTGACCGGGCTGTCGGGCTACCGGTCGAAGCCGAGCTCCAGCATCCGGATCGCGTTCCCCCGCAGCAGCTTGTAGGTCACCTCGTCGGACAGCCCGGCCACGTGCTCCCACGCGACCTTCTTGGTGTGCGGCCAGGTCGAGTCGACGTGCGGGTAGTCGGTCTCGAAGGTCGCGTTGTCCACGCCGACGGTCTCGATGGCCTCGATGCCGTGCTTGTCGCGGAAGAAGCAGCAGAAGATCTGCCGGTAGTAGTACGTCGACGGCGGCTCCGGGATCAGGTCCTTGACGCCGCCCCAGGCCCGGTGCTCCTCCCAGACGTCGTCGGCCCGTTCCAGGGCGTAGGGGATCCAGCCCATCTGGCCCTCGCTGTACGCCAGTTTGAGCCGCGGGAACTTCACCAGGACCCCGGAGAAGAGGAAGTCCATCATCGAGGCCATGGCGTTGTTGAAGGAGAGGGAGGCCTGCACGGCCGGCGGGGCGTCGGGGGACGCGGCCGGCATCTGGGAGCTGCTGCCGATGTGCATGTTGACGACCGTCCCGGTCTCCTCGCAGGCCGCGAAGAACGGGTCCCAGTAGCCGGAGTGGATCGACGGCAGCCCCAGGTAGGTCGGGATCTCGCTGAAGGTGACGGCCCGTACGCCCCGTGCGGCGTTGCGGTGGATCTCCGCGACCGCGAGTTCGATGTCCCACAGCGGGATGAGGCACAGCGGGATCAGCCGGCCCCCGCTGTCCCCGCACCACTCCTCGACCATCCAGTCGTTGTAGGCGCGCACACAGGCGAGCCCGACCTCCTTGTCCTTGGCCTCGGCGAAGGTCTGCCCGCAGAACCGCGGGAAGGTCGGGAAGCACAGGGAGGCCTCGACATGGTTGATGTCCATGTCCTCCAGGCGGGCCTTGGGATCCCAGCAGCCTCGCCGCATCTGCTCGCGCGTGATTCCGTCGAGGGTCATCTCGTCCCGCGAGAAGCCGACGGCCGCGATGATCCGCTTGTACGGGAAGAGGTCGCCCTCGTACTCCCACCAGTCCGTCATCTGGCCTTCGGGATCGGTGGTGAACCGGTACTTCCCGCCGACGTACGCGAGGTCCCCGATGCCGGCGGTGAGCGGCTTCGGCCCCCTGTCCCGGTACTTCGCCGGAAGCCAGGTCTCGAAGAGGTGCGCGGGCTCGATCACGTGATCGTCCACGCTGATGATTTTGGGGATGTCCCGGGTTCCGCTCTCGGTGGTGACGGCCATTGCCTGCCCCCTAGCCGGTATCTGATGGATCGTCAGATTTCAGGCTAGGGGGAGGTTCCCGCAGGGGCAAGGGCCAGACGGGTCGGCGTGACGCCGTCACCACCACGCCCCCGGCCCGCGCCGGACGGGGTCAGCCGGAGAGCCTGCGGGCGAACAGGTCCAGCAGCGCGGCCCAGTGACGATCCGTCGGCTCCGCGCCGTACATCGCCGTGTCGGCCTGGGTGAAACCGTGGCGGGCCCCTTCGTAGACCTCGCTGCGGTACTCGACACCCGCCTCGGTGAGGGCCTCTGTGACACGCCGTCCCTGCGCGCCCGCCACCTGGAGAAACAGCACAGCTGGCGGCCCGCCCTGGCCGTGCGCGCGGGCGCCGCGCTGAACTGTCTGAACATCGCCCTGGAGTACTGGACGGCCTCCGACGGGCGCCGCGGCCTCGTCACGCTGCTGGACGAGGCGTTCGCCTCGCTGAAGGGCTGAGCGTCAGTTGTTCCAGGTCTCGTCGTACGGGTCGCGCGGCGTCGGGATCGGCTTCGCCTGCGTGATCTCGAGGTACGGGATCGGGCCGCCGTTCACCGTGTCCTTGGTCCGCCTGGCCGTGTAGGTGCCGGTCACCTGGAGCCAGCCGTCCGGCTTGAGGACCGGCGGGATCTGCCCGGTCAGCCCGACCTTGACCGGCTGGGCGTCCGCCGCACAGCAGTTGAGGGCCATGCGGACCAGGTAGGGCGCGCCGGAGTGGTCCAGGGCGACGAACCCGGTGATGACGATCTGCCGCCCCTCGAGCCCCCGGCCGTGCTCGTAGACGGCGCGGCCCGCGTAGTCGGCGAGGCCGAGCCGCAGAGGTCCGCTCTTCGGGAGCTTCATATAGCCGTACGACTGCTGCAGGGCCGTACCCGTGCGCATCGCGCTGTAGGAGCCGAGGGCGGGCGGGGCGACGAGGATCAGGGCGAAGAGGGGAAGGACGAGCAGCCAGGAGACCCGGGGTTCGCGGTGGGCGTGTTCCTCCTCCTTGGCTTTGGCCCGCCACTCGTACCAGGCCGTCGCCAGCGCCGTCGCGATGAGGACGACACCGGCCGCGAGGACCAGCGGGCGCAGGCCCGCCTTGACGTAGCGGAGGTAGAGGTCGGTGAGGCCCGCGTGCAGAAGGGCCGCGCCGAGGACGAACAGGACCGCCGACTGTGCCTGCCGGTTCACAGCATCACCAGCCCGGTCAGGACGGAGACCACGATCGCCAGCGCGAGGGTGGCGGGGGCGAACCGCAGGGCGAAGGCGCGGCCGAAGGTGCCCGTCTGCATGGCGAACAGCTTGAGGTCGATCAGCGGGCCGACGACCAGGAAGGTCAGCCGCGCGGTGAGCGAGAACTGGGTGAGCGAGGCCGCCACGAACGCGTCCGCCTCCGAGCAGATCGACAGCACCACGGCGAGCGCCGCGAGGGCCAGCACGGCGATCACCGGGTTCTCCGCCGCCGTACGCAGCCACGTCTGCGGGACCACGGCCTTCAGGGTCGCCGCCGCCATCGCGCCGACGACCAGGAAGCCGCCCGCGTGCATCACGTCGTGCCGCACCGAACCCCAGAAGGCGGCGCCCTTGCCCTGGCCCTCGTACGCGTGACGGGCCGGCGTCTTCAGCAGGTCGGTGCGGCCGAGGCGCAGCCAGAGCCAGCCCATCACGCACGCCACCAGCAGGCTCGCGACGAGCCGGGCCACGACCATCTCCGGGTTGCGCGGGAAGGCGACGGCGGTCGCCGTCAGCACGATCGGGTTGATCGCCGGTGCCGAGAGCAGGAAGGCGAGCGCCGCGGCCGGGGTGACACCCCTGCGCACCAGCGCACCGGCCACCGGCACCGACGCGCACTCGCAGCCCGGCAGCACCGCGCCCGCCACCCCGGCCACCGGCACCGCGAGGGTGGGGTTCTTCGGCAGGGCGCGGGCGAAGAACGACGGCGGCACGAACACCGCGATCGCCGCCGACAGCAGCACCCCGAGCACCAGGAAGGGCAGCGCCTGGACGAGCACGGCGACGAACACCGTCATCCAGCTCTGCATGACCGGCGCGCCCAGCGCCCCGCGGATCGGACCCTGGCACAGCACCACCAGGAGCATCAGCAGGGTCAGCGTGAGGGGGGAGTCGAGGCGCCGCGCCTCCGGGTCCGGTGCCGGGCGCGGGTCCTCGCCGGTGTCCCGCGTGCGCGGAGGTGCTTTGGTGACGGCCACGGCCGGGTTCCCTCCGGTGGTGAGGTGCTGGTTTCCCCGCTGGTGCGTACGGCGGTGAAGGTCCGTTTGTTCAGTGTGCGCGGGGGTTTGGGGATTCCTTGGGGAAGGTTGGCCATTACATGACACCACCCGGGGCCCCGGTCGTGGCACCACCCGTCACGGTGGGGCACTCTTCTCCCTTGTGGGGAGCGTTCCGAACCAGAGTCCAGGGCTGCCGGGCGACGCGGCCGCGCACATGGTGGTGTGCGGGGACGACGGGCTCGCGCACCGGCTTGCGGCCGAGCTCAGAGGGGTCTACGGCGAGCAGGTCACGCTCGTCGTGCCGGCCTCCGAACGGTCCGTGCGGCCACCGGTGGTCGTGCGGGCCCGAGCCGCGTCCGCGCTGCTCGACCGGGTGGTGACGGCGGCCGCCGGCCTGACCGGCAACGGGGGCGGAGGCGGAGGCGGCAACAGCGGTGCCGCCCCCGCTGCCGAACCCCCGGGCGGCGTACGGCTGATGGAGGCCGCCGAGCCGAACGAGGCCGCGCTCGCCGAGGCGGGCGTGGAGCGGGCGGACGCGCTCGCGCTCGTGTACGACGACGACGAGACCAATATCCGTGCCGCCCTCACCGCCCGCCGCCTCAACCCCCGGCTGCGGCTCGTGCTGCGGCTCTACAACCGGCGCCTCGGCCAGCACATCGAGGAACTCCTCGACCAGGCCGCCGCGTTGGCCTCCGGCGAGGGGGTGGGCGGCCCGGCCGACGGTTCCGGGTTCGACGCCTCCACGACCGTGCTCTCCGACGCCGACACGGCCGCGCCCGCGCTGGCCGCCACCGCCCTGACCGGCACCAGCAAGGTGCTCCAGACCGGCGGCCTGCTGCTGCGTGCGGTCGAACGGCCGCCGTCCGGGGCCGGGACGAGCGCCGACCCGGGTCTTGCCACGCTCGCCCTGCTCTCACCGACCGACAGTGCCGGGCCCGGCGTCGACCTGGGGCCGACGCTGCTGCCGGACGCGGCAGCGGTACGGGACGGCGGCGGGCGCGCGACCGTCGTGCTGGAGCAGGTGTCGTACGCCGGGCCCTCCTTGCCCGACGGGCGGGGTGTGATGCCGTGGTTCGCCTCGCTGTTCTCGCGGCGGCTGCGGTGGTCGCTGGCAGGGATGGTGGGATGCGTGGTCGCGCTCGCCGTCGCGCTCTGGCTGGTGACCGGGATCCATCCCCTGCGCGCCTTCTATCTGACGCTGCTCGATCTGTTCGCCATCGACGATCCCGCGATCGGGGAGTCCGTCGGGCGGCAGATCCTCCAACTGCTGTCCGGACTCGCCGGGTTGCTGCTCCTTCCGGTGCTCCTCGCGGCGGTCCTGGAAGTACTCGGCACCTTCCGCACCACGTCCTCCCTGCGCAAACCGCCCCGTGGCCTCGGCGGACATGTCGTGCTGCTCGGGCTCGGCAAGATCGGCACCCGGGTGCTGACGCGGCTGCGGGAGCTGAACATCCCCGTGGTCTGCGTCGAGTCCGACCCCGAGGCCCGCGGACTCGCCACGGCCCGACGGCTGCGGGTGCCGGTGGTGCTCGGTGACGTCACCCAGGAAGGGGTCCTGGAGGCCGCCAAGATCCACCGCGCCCATGCGCTGCTCGCGGTGACCAGCGCGGACACGACGAATCTCGAGGCCGTGCTGTACGCGCGGGCCGTGCGGCCCGATCTGCGGGTGGTGCTGCGGCTGTACGACGACGACTTCGCGACGGCGGTGTACCGGACCCTGCGGGCCGCCCACCCCCGGGCGTCCACCCGGAGCCGGAGTGTCTCCCATCTGGCGGCTCCCGCCTTCGCCGGGGCGATGATGGGGCGCCAGATCCTGGGGGCGTTTCCGGTCGAGCGGCGGGTGCTGCTGTTCGCGGCGGTCGATGTGGGCGGGCATCCCCAACTGGAGGGGAGGACGGTCGGCGAGGCGTTCCGGGCGGGTTCCTGGCGGGTGCTGGCGCGGGAGGAGTCGGGGGACGCTCCGGGGCTGGCGTGGGACCTGCCGGACACGTATGTGTTGCAGGCCTCGGACCGGGTGGTGCTGGCGGCGACTCGTCGGGGGCTCGCGGAGTTGCTGGGGCGCAGGGGGCGGGCGGGTAGGTAGCCGTACGCGAAGCATGTGCCGGGTCAGGTCGTTGCGCGGCTGCGGGTTCGTCGTGGCTGGTCGCGCCCCGCGGCGGAGCCGCATATCGACTCAGCCCCGCGCCCCTGAGTCGGTGCACTCGAAGTCGGCCGAGCTGTACCCACTCAAGGGGCGCGGGGAACCGCGCGACCAGCCCCCACCGCCCCGCAGACGAAAGTCCTGCCCCCGCTACCCCAAATGCCTTGCCGCGAAGTCCAGTTCCAGCCTCACCTGCTTGATCCGCTCGTCCACCACCAGCGACCCGTGACCCGCGTCGTACCGGTACACCTCGTGCACCGCCCCCCTCGACTCCAGCCGCTTCACATAGTTGTCGACCTGACGGATCGGGCACCGCGGATCGTTGACCCCCGCCGAGATGTACACCGGAGCCTTGACCTGGTCCACGTACGTCAAGGGAGACGACGCCTCGAAGCGCTCCGGCACCTCCTCCGGCGTACCGCCCAGCAACGTGCGGTCCATCGCCTTCAGCGCTTCCATCTCGTCGTGGAACGCCGTGACATAGTCCGCGACCGGCACCGCCGCGATCCCCAGGGCCCACGCCTCCGGCTGGGTGCCCAGGCCGAGGAGCGTGAGGTAGCCGCCCCAGGACCCCCCCGTGAGGATCAGCCGCTCGGGGTCGGCGAGGCCGGAGCCGATCGCCCACTCCCTGACCGCCGCGATGTCCTCCAGCTCGATCAGACCGACCCGGTGCTTGAGCGCGTCGGTCCACGCGCGTCCGTACCCCGTGGAGCCGCGGTAGTTGACCCGGACGACCGCGTACCCGTGGTCCACCCACGCCGCCGGGCCCGCCGCGAACGAGTCGCTGTCGTGCCAGGTCGGACCGCCGTGGATGTCGAAGACCGTCGGCAGCGGCCCCGTCGCGCCGGCGGGCTTCTGGACCAGGGCGTGGATCCGGCCACCCGGGCCGTCCACCCACACGTCCTCCACCGGCACCGAACCCGGGGACTTCAGACCCGGCGGGTCCAGGACCACCTCACCCGTCGTCGAGCGCACCGCCGACGGCTCGGCGGCCGAGGACCACAGGTACTCCACGCTGCCGTCGGGGCGGGCCGTCGCCCCGGAGACCGAACCGGGCGGGGTCGGGACCTTCTCGAGCTTGCCGCTCGCCAGGTCGTACCGGAAGAGCTCGCTGCGCGCCTCGAAGCTGTGCGCGATGAGCAGACCCGTACCGTCCGGATACCACTCGGCGCCCACGTCGCCGGGCAGGTCCAGGTCGAGGTCGGTCTCCTCGCACGTGGCCACGTCCCACACCAGCGGCTCCCAGCGGCCGCGCCGCTGATGGCCGATGAGCAGCCGGGTGTCGCCGTCGACCGGGGCGAAGCCCAGGACCTCCAGGCCCAGTTCCTCGGTGCCGCCCTTGGTGTCGTCGAGCTCGGCGACCGTCGTGCCGTCGGGGCGCAGCACGCGCAGCGCCGAGTGCATCGCGTCGCCGTGCTCGGTGTGCTCGACCGCGATCAGCGAGCCGTCGTGGGAGAGGTCGCCGACGCCCGCCGACTCGCGGTGCCGGTAGATCTCCACCGGGTCCGCGCCGGTGCGCACGAGGTGGATGGAGGTGCCCTCGTCGTCGGTCGAACACCCCACGACCGCCGTGCGGCCGTCCCGGCCCAGGGCCAAGCCCGCCGGGTAGGAGGCCTCGAGACCGGGCGCGGCGAGCTCGTCCGCGCCGCCCTCGAAGGGCTGGCGGCGCCAGACGCCGAACTCGTCGCCGTCCTTGTCGTCGAACCACCAGATCCAGGCGCCGTCCGGGGAGAGCACGCCGTCCGTCGTGCCGTTCGGCCGGTCCGTCACCTGGCGCTGTCCGCCCGTCGCTCTGTCCCAGGCGTACAGCTCGTACGTCCCCGTGGCGTTGGAGACGAACAAGGAGCGGTCGGGGGCGTCCTCCGCCCAGTCGGGCAGGGAGACCCGGGGCGCCCGGAAGCGCTTCTCCCAGTCCGGCATGTCGTTCTTCCGCTCGGCCGCGGCGGACCCGTTGCTCTCAGTCATGACCCCATACTGCCTGCCTTCACAGACAATGCGCAGACGAGGTCCCCAGCCTGTGGAAAACCTCTACCAGCCGCTTACCCAACCCCGTCCGACCAGGTCGAAAAGGCCGCCCAGGGCCCGCTGTCAGTGGCCGGGTGCAGACTCGTCCCCCATGACCGATCTGCGCAAGACCGTCGAGAGTTTCTGGGCCTTCGCCGAGGCCCGCGACTGGACCGCGTTCGCGGACACCCTGGCCGAGGACGTCGTCTACACCCTGCCGCAGACCCGTGAGCGCATCAGCGGACGGGAGCGGTACGTCGAGTTCAACCGTGAGTACCCAGGCGACTGGCATCTGCGGGTCGAGCGGATCGTCGCCGAACCGGGCCAGGTCGTCACCTGGGCGCGCTTCACGGTGGGTCTGGAGGAGATGTACGCCATCTCCTTCTTCACCGGGGACGAGAGCGGCCGTATATCCGTCATCACCGACTTCTGGCCGGAGCCGTACGAGCCCCCGGCGGGCCGGGACCACCTGACGGAAAGGTTCTGACCCCGCGCCCCGCCGCCCCGGGACGGCCCCGTACCGTGGGAGTGTGTACCGGTTTCTGCTGACACCCCGCTGGTTTGGCATCAACGTCTTCGTGCTGCTCGCCATCCCGTTCTGCATCTTCATGGGGTCGTGGCAGCTGAGCCGGTTCGAGGACCGGATGACGGAGAGCCGGGACGCCGAGCAGCAGGTCAGCACGGACGAGCGAGAGGCCGCGCGACCACTGGCCGAGCTGCTGCCGGTGGACAAGGCGACCTCCGGCAAGCAGGTCACCGCGACCGGGCGCTACGACAAGCAGCTGCTCGTCCCCGACCGGCAACTGGACGACCGTGAGGGCTTTTACGTCCTGACACTGTTGCGCACGGACAGCGGCAAGGCCCTGCCCGTGGTCCGGGGCTGGCTGCCGGGCACCCCCGATCCGGCCAAGGCCCCGGCCGCGCCGAAGGGCGAGGTCACCGTCACCGGTGCGCTTCAGGCGTCGGAGACCCCCGGCGACAACGGCGTCAGTGCCCAGGGCGGTCTTCCGGCCGGGCAGACCGCGGCGATCAGCGCGGCCTCGCTGATCAACCTCGTGCCGTACGGCGTGTACGACGCGTGGGTCACCCTCAACACCGGTGACTCCGGGATGAACGCCGTACCGGCGACCGCGCCCGCCGACAGCGGGCTGGACCTCAAGGCCTTCCAGAACCTCGGCTACACCGGTGAGTGGTTCGTCTTCGCCGGTTTCGTGGTCTTCATGTGGTTCCGCCTGCTGCGCCGCGAGGTGGAGTTCATCCGGGACGCGGAACTGGGGATCCTCCCGGACGACGAACAGCAGGAGCGGGACCAGGAGCAGCCCCAGGAGAAGGCGAGCGCCTGAACCCGAGCGTCCCCCGACGCCCGTTCATCCTGTTGAAGCCCGTTCAGACCGTCACGACGACGTGAGCAGGCCCGTCCAGTACACGACCCCCGCGCACGCGTTGGACACCGTCGTCGACACCGACGGTCCGCCGCCCTCCGCCGTGTTCGTCACCAGGACGCTCCCGTCGGCCGTGCCGTCCTCCGTGAGGAGCTGGGTGGAGGTGCCGGTGTCGCCGCCGGTGGAGGAGCCCTCGCTGGTGGAGGTGTCCGGGGAGGTCGTGGGGTCGGGGCTGGGGTCGGTCGAGGGTTCCGTGGTGGGGCACGTCTCGGACGGCACCCAGGCGAACTTCACGTCGTAGGAGGAACCGGGCTGCAGCAGCAGCTGGGAGACCTCCTGGGACGGGTCGGGCAGCCCGGCCGACGCCACGTCGCCGGAGACGTGCCGCGCACTGCTGATCTTGCTCGCGTCGGCCGCGCCCTGAGCGGTCGGGGTCACGATGCCGGGACCGGTGACCGTACAGGCGGCGGTGGAGGCGTTGGTGACGTGGAACGTGCCGTAGACCGTCCCGGAGGCGTCGGGCACCGCGGTGCTCGCCGTCGGCGTGCCGAGCTGTGCGGCCGTACAGACCGGGGCGCTCGCGGCGGTCGTGGCGGAGGGGTCGGTGCCGCTGGTCGCTCCGGTGCTCGCGCCCGCGGACTTGCCCTTGTCGGTGCCCTGGGACTCGCCCTTGCCCTTGTCCTCGGTCTTGCCCGAGGAACCGCCGGAGGTGGCCTCGCCCCCGTCCTCCTGCTTGCCCTGGCCGGCGCCGCCCTGCATCTGGGAGGCGTGCCCGGCGTTGGAGGTGTTGGCACTGGTACCGGTGGAGGAGACGTGCACGACGGCGGGGATCGCGGTGCCGATGAAGAGGGCGGCGGCCGCCATGCCGACGACGGCCTGTCGCTTGCGCGCCCGCCGGGCGGGTACCGCCTTGCGCAGATGGTCCAGGGTGCCGTCACGCGGCTCCATCTCCTGGACCGCCTGGTGCAGCAGCCGTCGCAGTGCCAGCTCGTCCGAGTCGAACTCCCCCGTGGAGCTCAGATCGTCGGGGCCGTGATTCACAGTTCCGTTCCCAGCGTGCGATTGCTTGTGCTCGTGTTGCGCCGCCCAGGTCGGCTCATGCCGGCCGTCCCGCGTCGGCTCATGGCGCCGCTCCTCAGGATCCGCGCTCACACCGGCTCCTCCATCGCGATCCGCAGCGCGGCGATCCCGCGGGAGCCGTACGCCTTCACGGAGCCCAGGGAGATGCCGAGGGTGTCGGCGACCTGGGCCTCGGTCATGTCCGCGAAGTAGCGCAGAACCAGTACCTCGCGCTGGCGGCGCTGCAGGCCCTTCATCGCCTTGATGAGCGAGTCGCGCTCCAGCTGGTCGTACGCCCCCTCCTCGGCGCTCGCCATGTCGGGCATCGGCTTGGACAGCAACTTGAGTCCGAGGATGCGCCGGCGCAGGGCCGAGCGGGAAAGGTTGACGACCGTCTGCCGCAGGTACGCGAGGGTCTTCTGCGGGTCGCGGACGCGTTTGCGTGCCGAGTGGACGCGGATGAAGGCCTCCTGGACGACGTCCTCGCAGGAGGCGGTGTCGTCGAGCAGGAGAGCGGCGAGACCCAGCAGCGAGCGGTAGTGCGCCCGGTAGGTCTCGGTGAGGTGGTCGACGGTGGTCCCGGCTGCCGCCACGTCCTCGGCGCCGTCACGCTGGCTGGGTATGCGGGCGGGCCGCGCTGCGGGCATGGGCGCGATCACCGGCATGCCACCGGGCGCCCCGGGCCTGCGGGGCCGGAGGACAGCCGCGCCGCTCGGCGCGGCAGGGAAGTCGAGTACCTGAGCCACGCCAGTTGGACACGCTCACCCCGGTGAGGGTTGTACGCAACCGTCCATCTTCTCTCAGGCAGCACAACTGACCGTGCGTCGAACGCGCTCATGCCCTACCCGCTCTTCCCCTGTGTCCTGAATGGGCGAGGCGTCCCCACGCCCCGCATGCATCCCCGCGCCCCCTGAAAGGGCGTTCGCAAAGACGCTCCCCGCCCTTCGCACGGTTGCGGAGAGCGGGGAGGAAAATCTTCGGACGCCAAGGCGCCGGGATCAAGTGGTACGGACCATTAGTCGCACCACATGTCGCACACAGATCCTACAAAGCGTTCCGGCCATGGCCAGGACTTTTCCGGTAGGTACAACTGCGTACGACAGATCCGCCACCGGAGAAAGGGTCACACCAGCTCGGCCGCCACGAGCTCGGCGATCTGCGCGGTGTTGAGGGCGGCACCCTTGCGCAGGTTGTCCCCGCACACGAAGAGCTCGAGCGCGGTGGGGTCGTCGAGCGCCCGCCGCACCCGCCCCACCCAGGTGGGATCGGTGCCGACGACATCGGCGGGCGTGGGGAACTCCCCGGCAGCCGGGTCGTCGAAGAGGACGACCCCGGGGGCGGTCGCGAGGATCTCGCGCGCCTTGCGGACGGTGACCTCGCCCTCGAAGCGGGCGTGGACGGTGAGGGAGTGCACGGTGACCACCGGGACCCGCACACAGGTCACGGCGACCGGCAGCGCGGGCAGGCCCAGGATCTTGCGGGACTCGTCCCGCACCTTCATCTCCTCCGAGGACCAGCCGTCCTCGCGCAGGGAACCGGCCCACGGTACGACGTTGAGGGCGACCGGCTCCGGGAACGGCCCGGTGTGGTCGCCGACGGCCCGCCGTACGTCACCGGGGTGCGTCCCGAGCTCGGTGCCCGCGACCATGGACAGCTGCCGCCTCAGGGTCTCGACACCCGCCCGGCCGGCGCCGCTCACCGCCTGGTACGAGGACACCACCAGCTCCCGCAGCCCGAACTCGGCGTGCAGCGCGCCCAGAGCCACGATCATGGAGAGGGTCGTGCAGTTGGGGTTGGCGATGATCCCGCGCGGCCGCATCCGGGCCGCGTGCGCATTGACCTCGGGGACGACGAGGGGCACGTCCGGGTCCATCCGGAAGGCGCCGGAGTTGTCCACGACGACGGCACCGCGGGCAGCGGCGACCGGCGCCCACTGCGCGGCCACCTCGTCGGGTACGTCGAACATGGCGACGTCGACCCCGTCGAAGGCCTCCTCCGACAGGGCCACCACCTCGACCTGCTCCCCGCGCACGGCCAGCTTGCGGCCGGCCGAGCGCGGGGAGGCGATCAGTCGGATCTCGCCCCAGATGTCCGCGTGCTGGGACAGGATCTGGAGCATGACCGTGCCGACGGCTCCGGTCGCGCCCACGACCGCGAGCGTCGGGCGAAGGCTCATCGCCCGGTGCCTCCGTAGACCACGGCCTCGTCGCTGTCGGAGTCGAGCCCGAAGGCGCTGTGCACGGCGCGGACCGCCTCGGGCACGTCGTCGGCGCGGGTGACGACCGAGATACGGATCTCGGAGGTCGAGATCAGCTCGATGTTCACGCCGGCGTCGGACAGGGCGGTGAAGAAGTCGGCCGTGACACCCGGGTTGGTCTTCATGCCCGCGCCCACGAGCGAGATCTTGCCGATCTGGTCGTCGTAGCGCAGCGAGTCGAAGCCGATGCCGGCCTTGTTCTTCTCCAGGGCGTCGATGGCCTTGCGGCCCTCGGCCTTGGGGAGCGTGAAGGAGATGTCCGTCAGCCCGGTGGAGGCGGCGGAGACGTTCTGCACGATCATGTCGATGTTGATCTCGGCGTCCGAGATCGTGCGGAAGATCACGGCGGCCTCGCCCGGCTTGTCGGGCACGCCGACGACCGTGACCTTGGCCTCGGAGGTGTCGTGCGCGACACCGGAGATGATGGCCTGCTCCACCTTCTTGTCCCCTTGCTCGATCGGCTCACTGCTGACCCACGTGCCCTGAAGTCCGCTGAAGGACGACCGCACATGGATCGGGATGTTGTAGCGACGGGCGTACTCCACACAGCGGTGGAGCAGCACCTTCGAGCCGGAGGCGGCGAGCTCCAGCATGTCCTCGAAGGAGATCCAGTCGATCTTCTTCGCCTTCTTCACCACCCGCGGGTCGGCGGTGAACACGCCGTCGACGTCGGTGTAGATCTCGCACACCTCGGCGTCGAGCGCGGCGGCGAGGGCGACGGCCGTGGTGTCGGAGCCACCGCGCCCGAGCGTGGTGATGTCCTTCTTGTCCTGGCTGACGCCCTGGAAGCCGGCGACGATGGCGATGTTGCCCTCGTCGAGGGCCGTGCGGATCCGGCCCGGCGTGACGTCGATGATCCGGGCTTTGTTGTGGACCGAGTCGGTGATGACGCCTGCCTGGCTGCCGGTGAAGGACTGGGCCTCGTGGCCCAGGTTTTTGATCGCCATGGCCAGCAGAGCCATGGAGATACGCTCTCCGGCGGTCAGCAGCATGTCGAACTCACGCCCGGCAGGCATGGGAGATACCTGCTCGGCGAGATCGATCAGCTCGTCCGTCGTGTCGCCCATCGCGGAAACGACGACGACCACCTGGTGGCCGTTCTTCTTCGCTTCGACGATTCGCTTGGCGACGCGCTTGATGCCTTCGGCATCGGCTACGGAGGAGCCTCCGTACTTCTGCACGACAAGGCCCACGTGCGCTCCTCGCTCAGTCCGTGTGTGTCGGCTCAGTTTAACGAGCGCCCGATTTTCACTTCTGCGGTATCGCATCGTGAGATATCGCGAAGTTCGGACGCCCAGGTCAGCGCATGCCCAGCCGGGGACCTCGGGAAAAGTGCACCGCGTCACAGAACGATGTGGGGCTCATGTGGCAGCTGTGAATTAAGTTTCAAGCATTAGGGTGCGACTGTGCGCGTACTCCTGGTGGAAGACGATGAACCGGTCGCCCAGTCCCTGAGACGTGGCCTGATCCGGTACGGGTTCGAGGTCGAGTGGGTCTCCACCGGCGGTGCCGCGCTGAGCCACGAGGGCCCCTACGACGTCGTACTCCTCGATCTCGGTCTGCCCGACACCGACGGCCTCGACGTGTGCAAGGCGCTGCGCGAGCGCGGTGACGTGCCGATCATCGTGATCAGCGCGCGCAGCGACGAGACGGACCGGGTGGTCGGCCTGGAGCTCGGAGCCGACGACTACGTGTCCAAGCCGTTCGGGGTCCGTGAGGTCATCGCGCGCATACGAGCCGTGATGCGGCGCGTCCAGCCCCGTGGCGAGGCCGCCGCGGCGGGCCCCGACGCGTACGGCTCCCGCCTCACCATCGACCGCAAGGCCGCCCGGGTCCACCTCGACGGCGAGGAGGTGTCCCTGGCGCCCAAGGAGTACGGCCTGCTGTCCTTCCTCACCGAGGAGCCGGGTGCGCTGATGTCGCGCGAGCAGATCATGGAGGCGGTCTGGGACGCGAACTGGTTCGGGCCGACCAAGACACTGGACGTGCATGTGGCGGCGCTGCGGCGCAAGCTCGCCGGGGCGGTCGTCATCGAGGCGGTCCGGGGAGTGGGCTTCCGGCTGGAGATCGCCGAGGACGACGGGGTTTCATGAACCGCCAGCTCATCCGGAGCTACATCCTGCTGGTCGCGGTGGCCATCTTCCTGTTCACCGTCCCGGTCGCCTTCACGCTCACCAAGCAGTTGCGGGACGACACCAGACAGTCGGTCCTGCGCGAGGCGAACACCATGGCGCTGCTGCTGAGCAACGGCACCAGTACCTCGTGCGAGGCCCTGACCGAGGTGGCCAGGACGTACGGCGACGTCCAGGCGACCCCCACCGCGAACTGCGACCCCGAGCTGCCGGTTCCTGCCGCGGACGCGGCACTGAAGCGGGCCGTGGAGAAGAAGGAATCGACGACCGACTGGGGTTCCGACTTCGTCTGGGGCAGACACCTGACGGTCACCGTCCCCGCGAAGGACGACGCTGCCGTACGGATCGTCTACTCGACCTCGGACATGACCAGGCGCCTGTGGCAGATCTGGGGCTTCCGGGCCGCTCTCGCCGTGCTGGTGCTGGCCGCGGCCGCCGTGATCGGGGCGTACGCCGCCCGCCGTATCACCGCCCCCCTGCGCGAACTCAACGCGATGGCCAGCAAGTTCAGCGACGGCGATCTGACCGCGCGGTCCCCGGTGACGGGCCCGCCGGAGACGCAGACGCTCGCCCGCACCCTGAACCAGGGCGCGGAACGCCTGGACACGCTGGTGGCCTCGCAGCGGATCTTCGTGGCGGACGCGTCTCATCAACTGCGGACGCCCTTGACCGCGTTGCGGCTGTCGCTGGACAACATCGCGGACGGGGTGGACGACGAGTTCGTACGGGAGGACGTGGAGCAGGCGACGGCGGAAGTGGTCCGTATGAGCCGTCTGGTCAACGGCCTTCTCGTCCTCGCCCGTGCGGAGGCGAAGGTGACGGCCGCGGAGCCGTTGCCGCTCAGGGAGATCGTGGACGAACGGCTGACGGTGTGGAGGCCGGCCGCCGACGAGCGCGGGGTCACCATCGCGCTCAGGGGGAGTGTTGTCGACGACCGGCCGTCTGTGCTGGCCAGCCCCGGTCATCTCGACCAGGTGCTGGACAACGTGCTCTCGAACGCCCTGGAGGTCTCGCCGGACGGCGGGCGGATCACCGTCGAGGTCGAGTCCCGGGCGGACGCGGTGGTGCTGTCGGTGCTCGACGAGGGACCCGGCATGCCCGACGCCGACAAGTCCCGCGCCTTCGACCGCTTCTGGCGCGGCCAGGGCCTGACCGGACGCTCCGGCTCGGGGCTCGGCCTCGCCGTCGTCAAGCAGCTGGTGACCGACGACGGCGGAACCGTGGCGCTGGCGGACGCGCCGGGGGGCGGGCTGAAGGTGGAGATCAGCCTTCGGGCATCGCCGAGGAGTGGTGGTTGACGATCTTCCACTGGCCGCCCCGCTTCTCGTACTCGTACGTGTAGCGGGCCTTGACGACTCTCTTCTTGCCGTTCTCGGGGTCGGTGAGCGTGAACTCGTACACGCCCGTGTCGATCGCGGTGTTGCTGTCGAGCACGTCGACGATCGTCTCGACCTTCGTGCCGACCGGCTTGTTCTCCAGGAAGTGGTCGAAGTAGTCGACGATCTCGGCGCGGTCGGTGCGGATCTTGTTGGAGACAGTGGGCAGGAGGACCGCGTCCTTGGCGTACAGGTCCGCGACCTTCTCCGAGTCACCGGTCTGCAGCGCGGCGTTCCAGGTGTCGAAGAGGCCGGCGATCTGCTTCTTGGACGGCTCGGCCTCGTCCTGCGACCCCGCAAGGCTGACACCGGCGGCGAAGGTGCCCACGGCGGCCAGGGCGGCGGCGGTGACGATGGCTGCGCGCTTGGGTATGGAACGACGGGTCATCGCTGTCTCCAGTGCGGTGAGAAGTGGGTCACTCCCCTCCGCGTTGCGCGGTGGGGAGTGACTCCAGCCTCTCTTTGCGCTGGTTAGGGCCCGTGCAGGCGAGATACAGGGGAGAGACAGCGGATACCCAATTCACGCCGTGTGACGGACCGATCGCTGTCCGCGCAGCAGGCCGACCCCGGCCCCGAGGGACACCACGCCCATCCCCACGGCGGTCATGACGCCCTGCACCCCCTCCACGACGAACGGCGCGGCCGCGGCGACGACCAGGTTGAACAGGAAGAGGAACCAGAGGACGGGGGTGGAGGAGAGCAGGGTCTTCATGACGGTTTTCCTTCGGTGCGGAGTGGCTGACCTGGTGAGATCAACGATCCCGTTTCGCGGGGCCCGTCACGAGGGAGTGCTCTCCCGAACCCGGGGTGTAGAGAGATACACCATGACCGTGACGGCGGATGTGCTTCTGACGGGAATCGTGCTGCTCGGCTCCTCGGTGCAGTGGCTCACGGGAATGGGCTTCGCCCTGGTCGCCGTACCCGCGCTGATCCTGCTGCTCGGTCCGGCACAAGGAGTCGTCCTGGCCAACTGCGCGGCCGGGGTGATCTGTCTCGTGGGATTGGCCGGCGGGTGGCGGCTGGTACGGCCGCGGGCGATGGTGCCCCTGTGCGCAGCGGCGGCCTGCACGGTCCCGGCGGGCACCTGGGTGACCCACCAACTCCCGCAACCCTGGCTCCTGTTGGTCATGGGCGGCCTGGTGACGGCGGCGGTGCTCCTCGTCATGCGCGGTGCCCGGGTGGCCGCTCTGCGCGGCACCCGAGGCGCCGTGTTCGCGGGCGCGGCGGGCGGGTTCATGAACTCGGCGGCGGGGGTGGGCGGCCCGCCGTTCTCGCTCTACGCCGTCAACGCGGGCTGGACGGTACGGGAGTTCGTCCCGAACGCGATGTTCTACGGCGTGATCGTGAACGCGTTCTCGGTGGCGTCGAACGGGGTGTCGGGGCTCAGTGGAGTGCAGTGGCTTCTGGTGATCGGGGCGATGGGAGCGGGCGGGCTGGTCGGCAGAGGGCTCGCGTCCCGGATACCGGAGAGACGGGCCCGCCTGCTGGTGCTGCTCCTGGCCCTGACGGGCGGGATCACGGCCGTGGGAAAGGGACTGTGGGGCCTGTGAAGCCTCTCGTCGTGGCGGTAACTGCCGTCCTCGGACTGGTTGATGCCTCCGCCGACCCGCGGATCACACCCGCCCCCCGTACAGCGCCACCAGCCCGTGGTCCGGTTCCGCGCTCACGGTCTCCTCGCCCGCGGCGACGATCGTGTACGTGCGGGCCAGGAAGCGCGTCAGGTCCGACGTGGCGAATCTGAGGACGGCCATGCCCTGCGACGCGTGGAACTCGACGTACGTGTGGGCCGAACCGGCCGGACGGACACGGACGTTGCCGAGGCCCGCCGGCGCTCGCAGTCCCTCGCCGAGCAGCGCTCTCGCGAAGGTCCACGTCGCGGCCTCGCCGTCGACCGTGACATGCGGCGGGAAGTCGATGTGCGCGGCCGGCGGGTCGGCGGAGGTGTAGCGCAGGGTCGCGGGGATCGCGAGTTCCTGGTCCGTGGCCGTGATCAGGCGGGCGCCTGTGGGCTGCTGGAGGGTGACGTGCATGAGGGGCTCCAAGTCGGCGGGGGCACGGGCCGGGTGTGGCCGTTGTGCAGTGAGACCACCCCAGGTGCCCGCGCATTACGCCGTTTCAGAAGCCTTCGCGTATGACTCGCGTCACATGGAAGCTACTTCGGGGATCGCAGCCCCAGCGGACCCGCGATCTCCTCCACCATCACCTTGCCCGCCTCGAACTCCAGCGTCTCGTCGCCGATCGCCTGGTCGGTGTCGAGGCCGTCCAGTTCCTCCAGGGGCTGGTTCAGGCGGACATGGGCCACGACGGACTGGAGCGCGCGCAGCGTCGCCGAGGCCGTGGAGCCCCAGTTGGAGAAGTACGAGAACTGCCACCACCACAGTGCCTCCGAGGTGCGGCCCGCCCGGTAGTGGGCCATGCCGTGGCGCAGGTCGGTGATGACATCGGTCAGGTCGTCCGAGATACGGGCCGGGACCGGGGCCTTGCGCGGCTCGTAGGGGTCGAAGACCTCGGAGTAGACGTCGATCGGCTCCAGCAGCCGGGCCAGGTTCTCGCGGAGTTCGTCCACGTCGGCGTCCGGGCCCGTGTCGGGCTCGTAGCGCTCGTCGGGGACGATGTCCTCGTGGGCGCCCAGACGGCCGCCGGCCAGCAGGATCTGGGAGACCTCCAGGAGGAGGAAGGGGACGGCCGAGTCGGGTTCGTCGCCCTTCGCCACCTCCATGACGGCCACCAGGAAGCTCTCGACCTGGTCGGCGATCTGGACCGCGAAGTCGTCGGGGTCCTGGGCAGTCGCGTGCAGTGTGGCGTCAGACATCTAGGAGTCGTCTCCCCTCGAAGGCGCGGCCGAGGGTCACCTCGTCCGCGTATTCCAGGTCGCCACCCACCGGGAGGCCGCTGGCCAGGCGGGTGACCTTGAGGCCCATGGGCTTGATCATGCGGGCGAGGTACGTCGCTGTGGCCTCGCCCTCCAGGTTCGGGTCGGTGGCCAGGATCAGCTCCGTGACCGTCCCGTCGGCCAACCGCGCGAGAAGTTCCCGTATCCGCAGGTCGTCCGGACCGACACCCTCGATCGGGCTGATCGCACCGCCCAGGACGTGGTACTTGCCACGGAACTCACGGGTGCGCTCGATGGCGACCACGTCCTTCGGCTCCTCCACCACACAGATGACGGAGAGGTCGCGGCGGGCGTCGCGGCAGATGTTGCACAGCTCTTCCTGGGCCACATTGCCGCAGGTCGCGCAGAAGCGGACCTTCGCCTTGACCTCCATCAGGCACTGCGCCAGGCGCCGTACGTCCGTCGGCTCCGCCTGGAGGATGTGGAAGGCGATCCGCTGGGCGCTCTTGGGACCGACGCCGGGCAGCCGCCCCAGTTCGTCGATGAGGTCCTGAACCACGCCTTCGTACAACGGACTGCCGTCCTTCCTGGGGTTCCTTGCAGTACGTACGCTAGTTGGCCGATGCCCGCCAAAGAAAGACGGGCACGGTGAAAGACAGGCCCCCGTCTAGAAAGGCAGCCCGGGGATACCGCTGCCGCCGCCGAGACCCTGGGCGAGCGGGCCGAGCTTCTGCTGCTGGAGGGTCTGCGCGTTCTCGTTGGCCGCCTGGACCGCCGCCACGATCAGGTCGGCGAGGGTCTCGGTGTCCTCAGGGTCCACCGCCTTCGGGTCGATCTTCAGCGCGCGCAGTTCTCCGGCGCCGGTGACGGTGGCCTTCACCAGACCGCCGCCCGCCTGGCCGTCGACCTCGGTCCTGGCGAGTTCCTCCTGCGCGTTCGCCAGGTCCTGCTGCATCTTCTGGGCCTGCTGGAGCAGCTGCTGCATGTTGGGCTGGCCACCACCGGGGATCACGATCAGCTCCTGTGCTTTCCGCCTTGGTCTTCCGTCTGTGACGAGCCTACGTGTTCCACGTGGCCGTCGCCCCAGCACTCTTTCGAGTGAGTTTGCGTAGAGGCCTATACCTGATCAAGGCCCTCTTCCGAGCGGAAAAGCCACCAAAGAACCCCCTTCGCCACCCATTGGGCGGTAGGAAGGGTCCGGCACATCAGCATCAGGCGTCACGCAGGGTGACCGATCAGTAGGGAGCGCCGGGTGGGTCAGCCGGAGATGCAGCCCGAGGGCCTGCCCCAGGACGGGCGGGCCGATCTGGCCGGGCGGACGTTTCCGCTCGGGGACTGGGGCGAGCCCGCCGTGCGGCTGGACGAGTTGTACCGGTGGGTGGAGCACGGGGCGCTGGAGACCGCGGCCTGGTATCTCGCGGACCGGGTGTGGAAGCGACGGGGCGCGCGGGCCCTGCGGGGCGGGGCCGCGGTGGGGGCGGTGACCGGAGCCGTGCTGCCGTTGCTGGATCTGACGGGGGTGGCCGGGGCCGGGGTCGCGGCCTGGGGCTATCTCGGACTGCTGCTCGCGGTGGCCTGCGTCGCCGTCGACCGGTACTTCGGGGTGACCTCCGGCTGGATAAGGGACGTGGCCACCGCGCAGGCCGTCCAGCGCCGTCTCCTGGCGCTGCAGTTCGACTGGGCCTCGGAGAGTGTGCGCGAGGTGCTCGGACCGACGGAGGGCACCGCGGCGGAGGCGACCGAGCGCTGCCTGGGGGTTCTGCGCCGCTTCTCGGAGGACGTGACGGAGCTGATCCGGGTGGAGACCGCCGACTGGATCGTGGAGTTCCGGAACGGGTCGGCCCCGATGGCCATCCAGGGGGCGGTGACATCCGGCGGCCGTCAGGATCCGGGAGGCGTGCAGGGACGTTTCCCGCAGCCTCCGGGCCCGCCCGCCCGCCCGAACATGCCCCGGCAGCGACCGCCGGAGCCCAGGTGAGCCTCACTCACCGACACCGGCCGCCCCGGTCCGCGCATCCACGGTGACGACCGTCCGGGCGGAAGCGCAGGTCACCCTGTGTCTCCAGACCCGCTGCCCGGCCGCGGCGCACCGCCTTCAGGGCGAGGTGGACGCCGTGGGAGGGGTGGGTGCCTCGCGGGGGCCGTCGCCCAGGACGGCGTAGACCGTGCCGCCGGCACCCACGGCGACCACCAGCGCGACGGCGACGAGGGCGGCCGTGACGGAACGACTGCGGTACCCCGCTTCCTCCTCCGGCTCCGGCGCGTACGGGGTCAGGTACGTGCCGGGCGAGTGGCGTTCCCGCGAGTGATGGTGTTCAGGTTCGGCAGAGGCGTGCTCCTCCTCCGGCTCCTCCATCGCAGGCCCTCCCCCGAGACCCCCAGACCGCACACCTGCCCGACAGAAGACCAGTGTCTACGTCCGACCGTCACCCGTCGAGATCTGGTCGAGTACCTTGGACAGCCGCTCCAACATCCCTACCGCTTCGGCGAGTTCGGACTCCCCGAAGGCCTCCGCGAGCCGGTCGGCGAAGGCCGCGTGGCCCGGGCCGATCCGCCGCACGGCGGCCATCCCCTCCTCCGTCGGCGCGAGGAGCTTGGCGCGGCGGTGGGCGGGGTTGGGCCGGTACTCGGCCAGCCCCCGCTCCACCAGCAGATCGGCGATCCGCTGGACGCTCTGCCGGGTGATGCCCATCTCCCGGGCGATCCCGGCGACCGGCAGCGGCTGACCGAGCACCGCGCCGAGCACCTGCCACCAGGCGGCGGTCAGCCCGGCCGGTCCGGCCAACTCCTCGGCGACGGTGAGGAACTGGCCGTTGAGCCGGAACGCGCCGAGCGCGCTGCGGCTGAGCAGATCCTGCCGCTCCCGGCTCACCCGGACGCCTGCGCCTTCTCCAGCACGGCGTACGCCTCGGCGTCGGAGTCGTGGAACAGCCGGTACCAGGCGTCCAGCACCTCGCCGTCGTACACCCCGAGCAACCGGAAGATCTCCCGGGCGAACGCCACCGGCTCGGTGGGTCCGGCGGTGATCAGCCCGCGGTCGGTCACGGCGTCCGCGTCGACGTACCGCTCGCCGCCGCCGTACCCCGTGGCCGCCAGATAGAAGGACACGGCACTGGTGTGATTCCGGTCGTCCAGCAGCCCCTCGCGCGCGAGCCCCGCGGTGGCCCCGCAGATCGCGGCGACGGGAACCCCGGCGTCGAGGAACTCCCGCGCCTTGCGGGCGAAGGGGGCGAGGTCGTCGCCGCCCGCCGCGTCAGCGGCTGATGTCTCCGTCCAGAGATCGGCGCCCGGCAGGATCAGCAGGGAGCTCTCGGACGGCCGTACGTCGTCCAGGGCGCACGCGGGCTGCACCCGCAGCCCCCCGACGGAGTTCACCGGCTCACGCGAGGGCCCGACCGTCCGGATCTCGTACCCGGCGCGGGCGAGATAGGCCGTGGCGTGTCCCGTCTCCCAGTCGGCGTAGGTGTCGTACACGGCGAGATGCACGGGCTTGCGGCTCATGACTGCCTCCTCGGGCTTGGAAGCTCGGGTTTCCCCCAGATGACAACATGCTGTCATTTCGACAGCAGGCTGTCAATGGTGGGGTCCTGGACAACCTGTCGCGGAAAGCCGCCGTCCACAGACAGGACGCCCATACCGCTTCCGCATCGCGGACATTTACGCTCACTGGCATGACCCCTCAGCCCCACCCCGAGGTCGGCGCCGCCGTGAAGGCCGCGGACCGTGCTCATGTGTTCCACTCCTGGTCCGCGCAGGAGCTCATCGACCCGCTCGCCGTCGCCGGTGCGGAGGGGTCGTACTTCTGGGACTACGACGGGAACCGCTATCTCGACTTCACCAGCGGGCTCGTCTACACCAACATCGGCTACCAGCATCCGAAGGTCGTCGCCGCGATACAGGAGCAGGCCGCGCACCTGACGACGTTCGCGCCCGCCTTCGCGATCGAGGCGCGGTCGGAGGCGGCCCGGCTGATCGCCGAGCGGACGCCCGGGGACCTGGACAAGATCTTCTTCACCAACGGCGGTGCCGACGCCGTCGAGCACGCCGTCCGGATGGCGCGGCTGCACACCGGGCGGCCCAAGGTGCTGTCCGCCTACCGGTCGTACCACGGCGGCACCCAGCAGGCCGTCAACCTCACCGGGGATCCGCGGCGCTGGGCCTCCGACAGCGCCTCCGCCGGGGTCGTGCACTTCTGGGCGCCCTTCCTCTACCGGTCCCGCTTCTACGCCGAGACGGAGGAGCAGGAGACCGCGCGGGCGCTGGAGCACCTGGAGACGACCATCGCCTTCGAGGGGCCGGCCACCGTCGCCGCGATCATCCTGGAGTCCATCCCCGGCACCGCGGGGATCATGGTCCCGCCGCCCGGCTACCTCGCCGGTGTCCGCGAGATCTGCGACACGTACGGGATCGTCTTCATCCTGGACGAGGTCATGGCCGGGTTCGGGCGCACCGGTGAGTGGTTCGCCGCCGACCTGTTCGACGTCACCCCCGACCTGATGACCTTCGCCAAGGGCGTCAACAGCGGATACGTGCCGCTCGGCGGGGTCGCCATCTCCGGCGCCGTCGCGGAGACCTTCGGCAAGCGGCCCTACCCGGGCGGCCTCACCTACTCCGGGCACCCCCTCGCCTGCGCCGCCGCCGTCGCGACGATCAACGTCATGGCGGAGGAGGGCGTCGTCGACAACGCCAAGCACCTCGGTACGGCCGTCATGGAGCCCGCGCTCCGGGAGCTCGCCGAGCGGCACCCGAGCGTCGGCGAGGTGCGTGGTGTCGGCATGTTCTGGGCGCTGGAGCTCGTGAAGAACAGGGAGACCCGCGAGCCGCTCGTGCCCTACAACGCGGCGGGCGAGGCGAACGCCCCGATGGCCGCGTTCGGGGCCGCCGCGAAGAAGCAGGGCGTCTGGCCCTTCGTCAACATGAACCGGACGCATGTGGTGCCGCCGTGCAACGTCAGCGAGGCGGAGCTGAAGGAGGGGCTGGCCGCGCTGGACAGCGCGCTCTCCGTGGCGGACGAGTACACGGAGTAAGCACTCGGGGCCTTCGAACGCGTAAGGTGGCGTGCTCGTAGACATATGTACGAGCACGCCATCTGCACCTGCGCGAGGGAGGCGCCCGACGATGCCCGGCAGCAGCAACGGTTCCGTCACCCGCAGTACGCTGCGGCAGCAGATCGCGGACGCGCTGCGGGACGAGGTGCTGGCCGGGCGGCTCCAGCCGGGGCAGGAGTTCACGGTGAAGGAGATCGCCGAGCAGTACGGCGTCTCCGCCACCCCGGTGCGTGAGGCCCTCGTCGATCTGTCGGCGCAGGGGCTCCTGGAGGCCGACCAGCACCGGGGCTTTCATGTGCACGAGTACTCCCTCGACGACTTCCGCGGCATGATCGAAGCCCGCAGTCTGGTCACGGACGGCATGTTCCAGGCACTCGACGCCGGCCACCGCATCCTCCAGGAGCTCGACGAGCCCCGTACCGCCGCGGCCGTGGCGGGCGTACGGCGGCGCGGCGAGGAGGCCCAGCGGGCCGCCGTCGCGGGCGACCTGACCGTACTGATCGGCTACGACCTGCGCTTCTGGCGCGAGCTGAGCGTCCTGTTCGGCAACCCCTACCTCGCCGACTTCCTGCACCGGCTGCGCGTCCAGACCTGGGTGTGCACGGTCCAGCACCTGCGCCGGCTCACCGATCTGCGCGGCAGCCTGTGGTCCCGGCACCCCGAGGTCGCCGACGCCCTGTACCGGCGGGACACCGGGACCGCCCGCAAGCTCCTCGCCGCCTACAACGGCCACTATCTGACCCTCATCGAGGGCCTCACCGCCGACTGAGCGCGCCGGGCACGGGTATGGGACCTGCACCCGGCCCCTACGACCGCGACACGACTCCGCTACGACTCCCCTACGACGGGATCCGCCCCGGCGTCCCACCGACTACCCTGCCTTGACCACCATGTGAGGACATCCGCGCACCGCGAGTATCCGAGGAGCTGTCTTTTGGCCTGTGACCTGTGGCTGGTCCCGCTCGTCGACGTGTTGTGCCACACCCCGGACAACCCGTTCGCCGACGAGCTCGCGCAATACAACAAGGTGCTCGCCGAGGCCGGGTTGCCGCCGGTGCCGGTGTACCAGTACATGCCGGGCCTGTCCGGCGAGGTCGCCCCGGTGGCCGGGTTCGACTACGACGCCCTGCACTTCCTGCGCCGCGCCTATCTGCTCCAGGTCTGCGGGCTCCCGGTCACCCCGGTCGACGAACTCGGCGGTGACTACGAGCAGTTGCTGGAGATGTTCGAGACGACGGCCCAGCAGTCCCATCTGGTCTGGCACTACGACCATGCGGGCGCGTACGTCCCCGTCGACTTCCCGCACCCGCTGGCGAGTGAGGAACTCCTCGCGGGCGGCGGCCCGTTGGGCTCCTCGCAGACCCTGCTGCGGGAGCTGGAGTTCGTGGCCCCGGTGATCGGCATCGACCCGGCCAACCCCCCGGCGCCCCCCGAGCCGCCGCGCGCCCCCACGGAGCTGGAGGAGCCGGCCGTCCCCGCACCGTACGACCCCAGCCCCTTCGCCCGTGAACGTCATGTCTGGCTGGGACTGCACGCGGCGGCCACCCGGAGTCTCGCCCAGGGCTCGATGATCATCTTCAGCTGAGGGTCAGCGCCCCAGCTGGGAGAGCCCCTTCTGCACGTCCTCGTAGTTCATCACCGGGGTGTAGCTGATCTTGGCGCCCAGGTTCATGAAGAACGGCTCACTGATCACCGGCATCAGTGAGCTGTCCTGCATGTCGAAGACCATGTAGGCGGTGCGCTGACCGTTCTCGGCGGTGAAGTAGGCCGCTTCGGGCTTGATCTGTTCCATCGACTGCTCGATCAGCTTCGGCAGGGTGCCGTGGCTGATGGCCTCGTTCGCCTTCTCCGTGTCCATGGACACCTTGAGCAGTACGCGCATCGCACTCACCTTCTCCAGATCGACACGCAGAAATGCACAATCCCAGGATATGCCCGTATGTGGTATTTATCCCGGGCTACTCCAGAGGGAGCAGGTGGACCGCTCCCCCGGTGCGACGGGCCACGTGGGGAGCGAGTCGGCACGGCGGCTCGCGCGCGCCGGGGAGCCGGGGCGCGCGATTCCGGGGCGCCCGGCCCGGACGTTCGCGCAGTGGGCGCGGGCGCACACGGGGGAGTTCGTGCGGGCCTGGGTACACCCCGCGAAGACGTTGAGTATCGCAACTCAGGCGGTGGCCGCGGAAGGCCAGGCATCGTGGGGATCACCGACGCACCGACCGATCACCTGGGGGTCCACATGAACGGCTCGCGCTACTTCCGCAACCCGCTCGCTCTCGGCTACCTGCTCCTCGTGGCCGCCGTCCTCTGCTGGGTCGGCGTGGACGCGCTGTTCGTCGAACACGCCGACGCGAGCCTCGCCGGCGTCTGGGCGTTCCTTGTCACGGCCCCGGCCTCGCTGCTGTTCGTGATGCTGCCGGAAGCGTGGGCGTGGGCCGGGATCGCCCTGGGGGCCGTGGTGAACGCGGCGGTGCTCGGGGCGGCGTACCGGAGCGTCACGGGCCGCCTGCACCCCACGGCCTGACCTCCCGCAGTCCTCGATGATGCGCCCCGCCTTGATCACCTCCGTGCCGCTCGCCGCCCTCGCTCCCCTCACAGCCGCGCCCGCCCACGCAGCCGCTGCCGTCCGCCGGGGCATGTCCTCTGCCTCGACCCCGGCCAGGAGGTCGGCTGCAACGGCATGGCCAACGACCGCGGCGACTCCCACACCTGGGCGACCGGCTGCTGAAGCAGCCGTGGGGAGAGGGACTCCGGCCCGCCGACCGGAGTCCCCGTCCGTTCAGAACGTGCCGGCGTTCAGAGCCGTCTGGAGGTGGCGGGTGGTGTCCGCACCCCACTTGCCGTCGACTCCCGAACCCACCTTCTTCTGGAGGGCCTTGACCGTGTTGGGCCCGACGACCCCGTCCGCGGCGACCTTCAGATAGCTCTGCAGGGCCTTCTTCGTCAACGGTCCGAAGCCACCGTCCACGCTCAGCTTGGCCCCGTGCTTGTTCAGGGCGCGCTGCATCGCCGCGCAGGTCGCCGGCCCGAACTCGCCGTCCACCTTGAGCTTTCCGGCGGCCGGCGGGCGCGGGGTGGGCGGGATCGGCTTGGTGCCGCCCTTCAGCGCGGACTTCATCACCGCGGCCGACGCCGGCCCGTACTGACCGTCGACCGTCAGGCCGTACTTCTTCTGGAAGGCCCGTACGGCGGTGTCGGTGGCCGGACCGAAGTCGCCGTCGACGACCAGTCCGGACTTCATGACGGTGTTCAGGTTCTTCTGGAGCGTCTTGACCGCCGCGCCCTTGGAGCCCTTGCGCAGGATGCCGTCGGTGGGCGGCAGCGGGCTCGCGTCGCCGTAGCCGGGGCGGCCGTAGCCCACCACGCAGGCGGAGTTGCGGCTGTGGCGCATGCACTTGTTGCTGGTGTTGCCCTCGATGGTGGTGATGGTGCCGTTGGAGTGCACCGCCTCGACGACGCCGACGTGGTCGATCCTGCTGATGGACCGGCTGCCGTTCCAGTCGAAGAAGACGATGTCGCCCGGGCGGATCCCGCCGAGCCCGTAGTGCCAACGGCCCTTCGCCTTGAAGGCGTTGGCGTGCGCGACCGTGTAGGCGAACTTGCCGCAGACCGCGCTGAGGTTGTCCGAGTGGGCGGCGGCGTAGCTGACGGTCATGTCGCACCATGCGTCGTCGAAGCCGTACCAGTCGGTGATCTTGTTGCTGTTCGAGCCGGGCGGGTACTCACCGGTGCCGATGAGGGCGCGCATCTGCGCGAGCATCCCCGAGACGGATCCCATGTCAGACCTCCGTGTTCTCGGGGAAGACGGATATGTCGCCCTTGACGACCTTCTTCGGGTCCTGGCTGACCCCGGACTGGTCCGGGTCCACGTCGAACACCCCGGCTCCGCCTCGCGGTTCCACCGGCTTCTGCTCGCTCGCCGCCGCGGCAGCGGCTTGGTTCTCGGCCATACGGCTCCCCCATGGATGTGGTTGCAGTGCTTATCCGTGAGTCTGCTGAGCCGTGAGGTGCCTGTCGTTGGCAGCGCGCGCACTGTTTGTTGGCAGGGAGCGTCCCCGGAAACAGGTGGGGGAGATCCTGTAGGCGGTGCGGAACGCCCTGCTGAAATCGGCAGGTTGGGCGAATCCCCAGCGGGCCGCGACGGCATGGACGGGGAGGTGGGCCAGCCGCGGATCGGCCAGGTCGCGCCGGCACCGCTCCAGCCGCTGCGTCTTGATCCAGGCGGCCACGGTCAGGCCCTGGCGCTGGAAGAGGCGGTGCAGATAGCGGGTGGAGATGTGATGCGCGGCGGCCACGTCGTCGGGCGTGAGAGGGCCGTCGCCCAGGTGCGCCAGGACGTACGCCTGGATGCGCGGGAGGAGCGGCTGAGGGGCGGGGTCCGGGCGTCCCTGGTCCAGTAACGCGCCGGTGAGTTCGAGTACGGCCACGCCCAGCCGGCGCTCGTCGGCGGGCCGGTAGAAGGTGGTGTCCCGGGCCAGTCCCGTCAGGAGCCCGGAGACCAGGGCGCCCAGCCCCTGCCGTCCGCCGATCGTGCGCGCCACGCACTGCGCCGGATCACCGGGAACGACCGGGAGGTGGGCGGTGACCAGCACGTTCCGGGGCGCGGTGAGGGCCAGCCGGAAGGGCCGGCCCCCGTCCACCAGCACCAGGTCCCCGGGGCCGGGCCGCGCCGACCTGTCCTCCTGGTCCAGCGCCAGCGCACCCCCCAGCAGCAGCGTGAGGTGGTAGCGGTGGCCGCCCGGTGCGCCCGTCCCGCCGCCCGGTAACTCCGTCGCCGGGCACCGCACGGCGGACAGCCGTACCGCGCCCAACTCCCTTGTGCTGCCCGGTCTGCCCAGCTCCTTGGTCCAGATCTCCGCGTCCATCGAGCCCCCCGTGGCGGATGAATGGGTCGGGTACCAGTGATACCAACCACGAGTAAACATCCGATGGACGTCGGGTACCGGTAGGGCCGTCAGACCACCAGGACAGGGTCGGCCGGGGCCCGGCGGCGGGCGAACAGCGTCCAGGCCACGGCGGACACCGCGGTCGCCACGAGCGCGGCCAGCAGCACCGTCGTATGGGATCCGGCGCTGTCGGCGGCCCGGGCCGCGGGGTTGGACAGGCCGAGACGGTCGGCGAGCCAGCCGAGAGCCGCCGTGCCGGTGAGCACCGCGCCGGTCAGCCGCAGGGCGGGCTGGACCCTGAGGCGGGCCAGGACCAGCAGGGACGGCAGGGCGAGGCACACCAGCAGGAGCTGGACCAGTTCGATGCCGAGGTTGAAGCCGAGGAGGCTGGTCGCCAACTGGCCCGCGGTCAGCCGCATCTCGGCGAGCACGAAGGAGAACGCCATGCCGTGGCCGAGCCCGAAGACCCCGGCCACGAGTGCCTCCTTGCCCGGGAAGAGCGGCCGGACGGCATGGATCGCGCCGACCAGGATGCTCGCCGCGATGAACGCCTCGACCGGCCAGGCGGGGATGTCGAGGTGGCCGAGCGCGGTGGCGGCCAGTGCGGCGGAGTGGCCGGCGGTGAAGGCGAGCGTGATGCGGCCGATGCGGCCCAGGGCTTTCCTCGCGCCCACCAGACCGTTCCAGCGCCCTCCGCTCGCCGCCAGCGGGGCGGGCAGCAGCAGGATGAGCAGGAACAGCAGATGGTCGGTGCCGGTGAGGATGTGGTCGCCACCGAGTTCGACCATGGCGACGAAGCCCCGCCATGCGCTGCCCGCGGCCAGGTCGACCTTCAGGGCCGGCACCTTCATGGTCCGGGTGTCGACACGGATCGTGCCGACCTGCGTGGTGCCCTCACCGTCGACCTGACCGGCCGACCAGTCCTGACGGACCGTTACCAGCGCGGTGTGGGTGATGACCTGGTGGACGATGACGTCGTAGCCGAAGGTGAAGTGCCGTACGTCAGTGCCGGCCGGCGGGGTGAGCACGGCCCGGACGACCAGCTCGCGGTACCGGCCGGTGTCGGTCTGCACGGCCCGGCTCAGGATCGGGCGGCCGACGGTGACCTGCCAGGTGCTGCCGTCGGTGGCGGTGGGTCGGATGTGCTGGACCAGGTAGGCGCGGACGGCCCCGGTTCGGGCACTCAGCGTCTTCTCGGACACCTCGATCCCGCTGGCGCGGGCGAAGTCGTCGAGGGGCAGTTCCAGGCGGCCCGAGACCGAGTGCTCGTACACGTCGAGCTGCACCACCGAGTGCGGCATCGGATGCGCGGCGGCCGGCGACGCCCCGAGCAGGAGCGTCGCCGGTACCGCGATCGCGATCCCGGCAACCCAGCGCAGCGCTGTGGTCAGCCAGTTTCGCGGTCCGGTCATGAGAAGGAGAACTCGCTGCCGTAGTCGCGGGTGTGGTCCCGGTACACGGTGTGGTAGTGGATCTGGTCCCGGTAGACCACGCCGTCCTGGCAGACGAACTCGATCCACACGCTGGGGCCGTCGATCCGGACGTAGTCGCCCTGGGTGTCCAGGCCGGTGCCGCCGGAGTAGCTGACGTAGGTCTGGTTCAGCTCCCGCTCGTACGTCTTCATGAGCTTTTTCGCCGTGGCGTCGTCCACGTCGGCGACCCAGGGATGGATGGCCTCCAGGACCAGCTTCTTCTGCTTTGCCGACAGAGCGCTGACCTTGATGCCCTCCTTGGTCGCCGGGAACTGGCCGTCCTTGCCCGGGCCGAGCAGAACGTCACTGAAGGACTCGGACAGCTTGGCGGTGGCCAGCTGCTCGGTGGTCAGGCTGCTCGTCACCTTGAGCAGGCCGTCGCGGAACTTCGCCATCGGGGAGTAGGTGGTGCCGTCGTCGGCGGTCCATGTGGTGGGCTCGACGCCGCTGAAGAACGGGCTGGCACCGGCGACCTTGCCGTCCTTGTAGGTGACGTTCACGGCGAGGTGGTGGCCGCCGAAGTGCAGCTGCCAGGTGCCGGTCGCCGAGGGGGTGCCGAGGAACGCCAGGTAGTAGACGCCGCTGCCGTAACCCCCACCGCCGGCACCGCCGCCGCCTCCGGGACCGCCCGAGGGGGGCGTGCCGGTCGGAACGTCCGTGGCCGTGGGACTGGCCGTCGGGTCGGCCGAGGGGGCGTCCGTCGGGGCGGCGGAGGAGGAGCTGGTGCTCTGTGCGGAGGCGAGCACGTCGTCGGCCTTCAGAGTCTGCATGACGTGCTCGTAGCCGGTGTCCTTGCCGGACCCCAGGGCCACCTTCAACACGTTCTGGAGCGCGCTGAGTTGGTCGTCGGACAGCGAGCCGGTCCGGATGCCGGGGCGGCAGTTGCCGCCGCACGGCAGGTTCGACCAGGCGGTCGCGTTGGCCTGGCTGAAGTCCAGGACCGTCTCGGACTGCTGGTCGGAGTCCAGCGTGTTGAGGAACGCGTTGGCGGCGCTGACCACGGCGCCGACGCCGGTGGCCTTCTTGTTCACCGCGAAGTGGGCCGCCGTCTTCGTGTCGGTGGTGGTCGCGGCGTTCGCCGCCACGAATCCACCACCGACGAGGACGACACCGGCGGCGACTCCGGCCACGGTCCGCCATGTGCGCCGCTTGCGCGCCTGACTGGTTCTTTCCCTGCTCACGAACACTCCCTGGGGACGAGGTTGGGATGGACGCGCGCGCTGACCAGAGAACTATCAGCAAAATTGTTGACAGCTCAATGCGCGCGCGTCCGGACCACGTCCCTTTTGAGGGATGTGCGGCGCATATCGAAGAAATAAGCATGGCCTGCTGACAGGCTGCGCTTATCGCACCTTCAGTTGGCGAAACTTCAACGACTTCAGGAGAAGACCGCCGTACCGCCCTGCGTCAGCTTCCAGTTGGTGACCGCGAAGTCCTTCGGGTCCAGCGTGGCCTTCGAGGTCACGTAGTCGATCATCAGCTGGCGGATCTCGTTGGTGGAGCTGTAGGCGATGTCCGCGGCGGCGATGTGGGGGTAGCCGGAGCCGCCGTTGGCACGGTAGTTGTTGACGGCGACGACGAAGACCTGGTCGTCGGTGACCGGAGTTCCGTTGTAGGCCAGGTTCTTGATCCGCGAGCCCTCGGCCTGCGCGATGTCGATGTCGTACGAGACGCCCGCGGCGGTGTCGTACATGTAGTCCCAGAAGCTGTTGGCGTTGGTCAGCGTCGAGGTGTCCACGGCCGTGCCCGCCGGCACCTGGTGGTAGTACTTCGCCGCGTACTCCAGGTAGTCCTTGAGCTGGGCGCCGGTGAGCTTCTTGCCGTAGAGGGTGTTGTCGTAGATGTAGAGCCCGGCGATGTCCTTGATGGTGACGCTGCCCGCGGGGATGTCGGCGGTGCGGGAGAAGGGGGCGGCGACCGAGATCAGCGGGAGGGCCGCGTCGGAGGCCGACAGGCCCGCCTTCACGGTGTCCATCTGGACCTGGTGGATGAAGTCCATGATGGGGACGTCCTTCCAGCAGGACTCCACCGCCGAGAGGTCCTCGGTGCAGGTGCCGACGGCCGTGTTGACGTACTTCACGACCAGCTCGTGGTCGGCCTCCAGGAGCTTTTTGATCTCCGGGTCCTCGTCGACCGTGCGGGGGTTCAGGGTCTGGGCGGTCTTCTTCGTCACCTTCCACTGCCCGCGCACGAGTTCCAGCTCGAAGTCGAAGACGCTGAGCCGGTAGCCCCAGCAGTACGGCTCGGACAGCAGCACGTCCTCGCCGGTCTCCTCGTTCTTCACGGTGTACGACGGCACCTCGACGTGGGTGTGGCCGACGAGGATCGCGTCGATGCCGGGAACCTGCTGGGCGACGAGGTTCGAGGCGTTCTCGACGTACGGCAGTTCGTCGCCGTACGACGAGGAACCGTCGAGTCCCGAGTGGTCGGTCAGGAAGACGACGTCACAGCCGAGCGCCCGCAGCCGGGGCACATACTTCTTCGCCTGCTCGACCAGGCCGGGGAAGACCATCTTCCCGCTGACGTTGTCCTTGTCCCACAGGGCGATTCCGGGGTTGGTGAGGCCGAGGATGCCGACCTTGATGTCGGGGGCGCCCGGCACACAGATCCGCTTCACGGTGTACGGCTGGAAGGCGGGCTTCAGCGTCTTCGCGTCCAGGGCGTTGGCGCCCAGCAGCGGGAAGCGGCACTGGCTCTCGAACTTCCTGAGCACCTCGATGCCGTAGTTGAACTCGTGGTTGCCGAGGGCGGCGGCGTCGTAGCGCATGTGGTTCATGGCGACGGCCATCGGGTGCTTCGGCGCGTCCTTGCCGGTGATGGGCTGCACGCGCGCGAAGTAGTACGCCAGTGAGGTGCCCTGGATGATGTCGCCGGCGTCGACGAGCAGCACGTGCTCCTCACCCTTGGCCGCGCGCTGCTGCTTGATGAGCGTGGCGACCCGGGCGACACCGACGGAGTTGCCCTTGCTGTCGGAGTACGCCTTGTCGAGGTAGTAGTCCCAGTCGAAGACGTGGCTGTGCAGGTCGGTGGTGCCGAGGACGGAGAACGACCAGGTGCGGTTCTTCTGCACCGGCTCGCGCTCGGCGGCCTGGGCGGCGGGAGCTCCCGCCGTCCCCGCGACGGCCACGGCCGCACCGGTGACGGCTGACTTCTTCACGAACGCTCGACGGTTCAGGGGACTGACGGGCATGGAAGGGCTCCTGGAAAGGGGGAGGGAGGAGAGACGGAACTACCCGCGTAGATAGTCCCGTCCCGCCGGTCGCGCGCGGAACCAGGAGCAAGCCATGGGCCGGTCAAGGAAGTCCATGACCGGCCCAACAGCTGGCGAACAAAAGGGATTTACAGGAACGAGTTGATCTCGATCGTCTCGTCCCGGCCCGGGCCCACGCCGATCGCGGAGATCGGGGCGCCGGACATCTCCTCCAGCGCCTTCACGTAGTCCTGGGCGTTCTTCGGGAGGTCGGAGAAGGACTTCGCCTTGGTGATGTCCTCGCTCCAGCCCGGGAGGTACTCGTAGACCGGCTTCGCGTGGTGGAAGTCGGTCTGGGAGTACGGGAGCTCCTCGACGCGCTCGCCGTCGATCTCGTACGCGACACAGACCGGGATCTGCTCCCAGCCGGTGAGCACGTCGAGCTTGGTGAGGAAGAAGTCGGTGAGGCCGTTGACGCGGGTCGCGTACCGGGCGATCACCGCGTCGAACCAGCCGCAGCGACGGTCACGGCCGGTGGTGACACCCCGCTCACCGCCGATGCGGCGCAGGGCGTCGCCGTCCTCGTCGAACAGCTCGGTCGGGAACGGGCCCGAACCGACCCGGGTCGTGTAGGCCTTGAGGATGCCGATGACCCGGCTGATCTTCGTGGGGCCGACGCCCGCACCCGTGCAGGCACCGCCCGCGGTGGGGTTGCTGGAGGTGACGAAGGGGTACGTGCCGTGGTCGATGTCCAGGAGCGTGCCCTGGCCACCCTCGAACAGGACGACCTTGTCCTGCTCCAGGGCCTGGTTGAGCACCAGGACCGTGTCGGCGACGTAGGGCTTGAGCCGGTCCGCGTAGCTCAGCAGCTCCTCGACGACCTGACCGACCTCTATGGCGCGTCGGTTGAAGACCTTGGTCAGGAGCTGGTTCTTGCCGTCGAGGGCCGCCTCGACCTTCTGGGTCAGGATCGACTCGTCGTACAGGTCCTGGATGCGGATGCCCACGCGGTTGATCTTGTCGGCGTAGGTCGGTCCGATGCCGCGCCCCGTCGTGCCGATCTTGCGCTTTCCGAGGAAGCGTTCCGTCACCTTGTCGACGGTGACGTTGTAGGGCGTGATGATGTGGGCGTTGCCGCTGATCAGGAGCTTGGAGGTGTCGACGCCGCGGTCGTTCAGTCCGTTCAGCTCGGAGAACAGGACCGACGGATCGACGACGACACCGTTGCC
Organism: Streptomyces canus; assembly: GCF_030816965.1. Taxonomy (NCBI): domain Bacteria; kingdom Bacillati; phylum Actinomycetota; class Actinomycetes; order Kitasatosporales; family Streptomycetaceae; genus Streptomyces; species Streptomyces canus. The sequence goes on along the minus strand of NZ_JAUSYQ010000002.1, from coordinate 5,542,476 downwards.
GATGACCGGGGTGCACCCCGGAGACAGGATTCCGGAAGGGAGGAGGTGGAGGGCGTACTTCTGATCGCCCACGACTACCGTGTGGCCGGCGTTGTTGCCGCCCTGGTAGCGCACCACATAGTCCACCGAGCCACCGAGCAGGTCGGTTGCCTTTCCCTTGCCTTCGTCACCCCACTGAGCACCGAGCAGCACAAGTGCGGGCACGCGCGTACACCCCTTCCGGGCGGGGCATGTCCAAGGTCGGGGGCGTACGCGTACGGTTCCTCCGTCGCGTGCACCACGGCCGTCGTCGGCCGCTGCCCGTCGGACCCGGGTGCCCCGGAATAGACGAAGCCCCTGGCGCAATAGCGCAAGGGGCTCTTGCACCAAGATGCTACCCGAGGAAGCGAGGCATGGCCGAGGTGGCGACTTCCGCGACTTTTGATCACCTGCTGGTGGTGATCGACCCGGTCGCCCGGCAGACGGACGGCGAGTCCGTACGGATCGTGAAAGACGTGCTCAGCGCGGGTGCGGCGACGAAGGTGTGTCTGCCGGACGGGCCCGAGGAGTTCGCCCGGGCGCTGGCGCGGCGCGGCTCGCGGCGGCCGGTGGTCGTCGGCGACGACCGTGCGCTGATGCGGGCGGTGGTGCTGCTGCACCGGCAGCGGCAGCTGGCCGAATGTGTGCTGTCGGTGGTGCCGGTGGGGCCGATGCTCGGAGTCGCCCACGCCCTCGGGGTGCCGATGGGGGCGGTGGCGGCCGCGCGAGCGGTGCTGGAGGGGACCGAGCGGCGGCTGGACATGCTCGTGGACGACAGCGACGGGGTGGTCCTCGGCGCACTGCGGATTCCCGCGCTGGTCGCGCGGGAGGAGCCCGTGGAGGCCGCGCGGCCCTGGCTGCGGACCTGCCAGTCCCTCGTACGGACCCTGGTGCCGGCCCGTCCCGCCCGGGAGACCGCGCCTGTCCTTCCCGGGCCCTCGCGGCTGCGGGTGGAGGTCGACGGGGTCACGCTGGTGGACCTGGACCAACCCCTGGAGGCGGTCTCGGTGACCCCCGGCTACGGCGGCGGCCTGGCCTCGGTGGAGATACGCCCGCTGTCGGTGGGCGCGGAGGCGTCCCCGCTGCTGGCCACCGGCAGGACGGTGACCGTCACCGGGGCGGATTTCCGCTACCGGGCGGACGCGGGGGTGGCGGGACCGGTACGGAGACGGACGTGGACGGTGCGGGAGGGGGCGTTGGGGTTGGTGTTGCCGGGGCGGTGAGGAAGCGGGCGGAAGCGGGGCGGACGAGGAGCCGTTGACCAGGCACGGCCCCGGACAGCGGCTTGCCGTGGGCGAGGTGCCTCGCCGACATCGGCTTTCGGTGCGAGGCGCGTCGTCGGCACCGGCACCGGCACCGGCCGACCGTCGACGAGGTGCGCCGCCCGGCACCGGGCCCGCCGTCGACAAGGTGCGTCCCCGCACCAGCCCGCCGTACAGGAAGCACACCGCCCGGCACCGGCCCGCCGTCGACAAGGCGCGCCGCCCAGCACCAACCCGCCGCACGCGAAACACACCCCCCGACACCAACCCGCCGTGCACGAAACACACCGCCCGACACGAGCTCGCCGTCGACGAAGCGCGCCGCCGCGGGCGCCCCCTGGCCGGTCCGGTCTAGCGCGGCAGTGCGTCTGTCTCGTCCTTCAGGTTCACCCCGGTCAGGCCGAGCTCGCGGGCCCTGGTCATCAGCCCCGCCAGCTTTTCCGCCGCCCCCGTGTACGACAGGCCCAGGGGCGGGCGGATGTTGGACAGGCAGTTGCGGTCGGCGTCCGTCGTCACGCCCGGGGTGGGCCGGTACGTGAGATACGCGCCCAGGGAGTCCGCCGCCGACATACCGGGCCGTTCACCGACCAGGACGACGACCATCGCGGCGCCCATCGCGTGCGCGACGTCGTCGCCGAGGGCCACGCGGGCCTGTTCGGCCAGGACGACGGGAGCGAGATGCCAGTTCTCGAGGCGGGCCGCCGTCTCCCGCACCACCGCCGCCGCGTGCTCGTGCACCGCCCGGCTGGACAGCCCGTCGGCGACCACGAAGACCGCGTCCCACTCCCCCGTGGGCAGATGGGCCCGGTCCATGGGCTCGAGGCGGCGGCCCAGGTCCGGCCGCTGGAGGTAGGTGAGCCGGTCCGGAGCCGAGCTGCGCACCCGTACCGTCGGCGTCCCGGCCAGCCCCGCCGCGATCACGTCGGGCTCGAACGGCGAGTGCACGGCGTCCCGCGCGGCCGCGTGCGCCGCCTGCAGTTCCAGGCGGTGCCGGGTGGGGAGGGCGGAACCGGCGCGGCCGAGGCCGATGCGGGCCTGGGTGCGCTGCCGCAGCGACGACCACAACTCACTTGTCTGCACGGCCACTTCGCTCATGCCGCCAGCTCCTTCCCGATCGCCGTCAGCGGGTGGGCCGCTCCGGTCGTCTCGCGGATCCCGCCCTTCTCGTCCAGCAGCCCGATCGAGTCGAGCCAGCTCTCGAACTCCGGCGCCGGGCGCAGGCCCAGGACCTCCCGGAGGTACAACGCGTCGTGGTACGAGGCGGACTGGTAGTTGAGCATGATGTCGTCGCCGCCCGGTGTGCAGATCACGAAGGACGCGCCGGCCACGCCGAGCATCGTGAGCATCGTGGCGATGTCGTCGTCGTCCGCGTCGGCGTGGTTGGTGTAGCAGATGTCCAGCCCCATGGGCAGGCCGAGGAGTTTGCCGCAGAAGTGGTCCTCCAGGGCGGCGCGCAGGATCTGCCGGCCGTCGTAGAGGTACTCCGGGCCGATGAAGCCGACGACCGTGTTCACGAGCAGCGGGTCGTAGCGCCGCGCCACCGCGTACGCCCGGGCCTCCACCGTCTGCTGGTCCACCCCGTGGTGCGCGCCCGCCGACAGGGCGCTGCCCTGCCCGGTCTCGAAGTACATGACGTTGTGGCCGACCGTGCCCCGCTCCAGGGCGAGGGCGGCTTCGTACGCCTCGTCGAGCAGGCCCAGCGTCACCCCGAAGGACGCGTTCGCCGCCTGTGTCCCCGCGATCGACTGGAAGACCAGGTCCACCGGGGCGCCGCGGGACATCAGGTCCACGCTCGTCGTGACATGGCACAGCACACAGGACTGGGTGGGGATCGCGTACCGCCGGATCACCCCGTCGAGCAGTTCCAGCAGGTCTCGTACGGCCTTGGGGCTGTCGGTCGCCGGGTTGATGCCGATCACCGCGTCGCCGGAGCCCAGCAGCAGTCCGTCGAGGAGGGCCGCCGCCACGCCCGCCGGGTCGTCGGTGGGATGGTTGGGCTGGAGCCGGGTCGCCAGCCGTCCCGGCAGCCCGATCGTCGAGCGGAACGCGGTGACCACGCGCACCTTGCGGGCCACCGCGACCAGGTCCGCGTTGCCCATCAGCTTGGAGACCGCGGCGACCATCTCGGGGGTGAGCCCGGGCGCGAGGGCGGCCAGCGCCCCCGCGTCGGCTCCGGGAGACAGCAGCCACTCCCGGAACTCGCCCACCGTCAGCCCCGCCACCGGCGCGAAGGCGGCCGCGTCGTGCGTGTCGAGGATCAGCCGTGTCACGTCGTCCGTCTCGTACGGGATCAGCGGCTCGGCCAGAAACTCCGTGAGCGGCACGTCCGCCAGCGCCCAGCGCGCGGCCACCCGCTCCTGTTCGGAAGCGGCCGCGAGTCCCGCCAGCCGGTCGCCGGAGCGTTCGGGGCTCGCGGCGGCGAGCAGACGGGCGAGGGTGTCGAAGCGGTGGCGTCGACCGCCGAGAACGGACGTGTAGCTCATGCCGACGACGCTAAGTGCCGCGTGTTGCCGTCAGATTTCTAAAGGTCTGGTTGACAAACATTTAACGCCCCGAGACCCTTGCTCGACTTATTCGGGCTACAGAGTTCCGGTTCGGAACGTAGTGGACGGGCAAGGAGAGGGGCCACCCGATGGCAGTGGACGAGGGAGTCGCCCCGGCGGCGAAGACGGACGAGGGAGGCACGGTTCACCGGTTGAAGCCCAACGCCATCGGCCTGCTGGGCGTGGTCTTCATGGCCGTGGCGACCGCCGCGCCGATCACCGCGATGACGGGCAACGTGCCCTTCATGGTGTCGGCGGGCAATGGCATCGGCGCACCCGCGAGCTACCTCGTCGCAATGGTCGTCCTGGCAATCTTTTCCGTCGGCTTCACCTCGATGGCGAAGCACATCACCTCGACCGGCGCCTTCTACGGCTTCATCTCCTACGGCCTCGGCCGCACGGCGGGCCTCGCGTCGGGACTGCTCGCCACCTTCGCGTACGTCGTCTTCGAGCCGGCGCTCATCGGCATCTTCTCGACGTTCGCGACGGGGACGCTGAAGGACCAGACCGGGGTGCACATCCCCTGGTGGGCGTTCGCGGTCCTGATGCTCGCGGTCAACGCGACGGGCACCTGGTTCGGTGTCTCGGTCGCCGAGAAGCTCCTCGTCGTACTCCTGGCCACCGAGGTGACGATCCTCGCCGCGATGGCGGTCTCGGTCGCCTTCCACGGCGGCGGCCCGGACGGCTTCAGCCTGGACCCCGTCAACCCGGTCAACGCCTTCAAGGGCACCTCCGCCGGGCTCGGTCTCTTCTTCGCCTTCTGGTCGTGGGTCGGCTTCGAGTCGACGGCGATGTACGGCGAGGAGTCCCGCAACCCGAAGAAGATCATCCCCAAGGCGACGATGATCTCCGTCCTGGGCGTCGGCGTCTTCTACGTCTTCGTCTCCTGGATGGCCATCTCGGGCACCGGCGAGTCCAAGGCCGTCGAGGTCGCCACCGCCAACCCCCTGCAGCTCTTCTTCGGCCCGACCGAGCAGTACGTCGGACACTGGGCGGTCGACGTCATGCAGTGGCTGATGATCACCGGCTCGCTGGCCTGCGGCATGGCCTTCCACAACTGCGCCGCCCGCTACATGTACGCGCTGGGCCGCGAGGGCGTCCTGCCCTCGCTGAAGCACACGGTCGGCCGCACCCACCCCCGGCACGGCTCTCCGCACGTCGCGGGCCTGGTGCAGACGATCGTGACCGCCGTACTCCTGCTGGCGTTCTGGGCGGCCGGCAAGGACCCGTACAGCGGCACGTACGTCCTGCTCGCCATCCTCGGCACCATGGCGATCCTGATCGTGCAGGCGGTGTGCTCCTTCGCGGTGCTGGCGTACTTCCGCAAGCACCACCCGGAGAGCCGCCACTGGTTCCGGACTCTCACGGCCCCGTTGGTCGGCGGCATCGCCATGCTCGCCGTGGTCGTCCTGCTGGTGTCCAACATGGGCGCGGCGGCCGGCACGGAGTCCGGTTCGCTGGTGCTGAAGGCCACGCCGTGGCTGGTGGCGGCCGTCGCGGCGCTGGGCATCGGCTATGCGCAGTACCTGAAGCGGCGGTCGCCCGAGCGGTATCTGCTGCTGGGGCGGACGGTACTGGAGGAGACGAAGGAGCGTTAGGCCCCGAAGAGCCTGGCGCGGTGGATCCTCCAGCGCTCCATCATCTCCGCCACGTCCTTCTCGATGAACTCGAAGAACGCGAGGGTCTCGGCCAGCCTGTGTCCCGCCGGAGTCTCGGCGCCCAGGCTGGCCACCCCCTCGCGCAGGGCATCCTCCCAGCGTTTGATGATCGCCTCGCGGTTGGTGAGCGCCTGGTACCACTGGTCGGAGTGGACCCGGTACCGCTCCCGCCGCGAGCCGGGCTCCCGCTCGCGCGACAGCATGTGCACCTGCGCCAGGTAGCGCACCGCCCCCGAGACGGCCGCGGGGCTGATCCGAAGCTGCTCGCCCAGCTCGGCGGAGGTCAGAGCACCGCTGTCGGATGCCAGCAGCGCGGAGAAGACCCGCGCCGGCATACGCGGCAACCCCGCCTCGACGAGCTGCGCCGCGAACCGCTCCACGAACCGTGAGACCGCCTCCGGGTCCCGTTGCACCGCCTTGGACTCCGTCATGGCCACCAGCCTAACGGGGGTTCACGCGCTTCCTTAACTTCACAAATTTCTGAAAGAAGCGTACTTTCTGAAGCATGACGAAGGCAATCACCGTCTCCGGTCTCCACAAGTCGTTCGGCGGCACCCAGGCCCTCGACGGCCTCGACCTGGAGGTCACCACCGGCGAGGTGCACGGCTTCCTCGGCCCCAACGGCGCCGGCAAGTCCACCACCATCCGCGTCCTGCTCGGCCTGCTGCGCGCCGACTCCGGCGCCGCGCAGGTGCTCGGCCGCGACCCGTGGGCCGACGCGGTCGAGGTGCACCGCCGGATCGCCTACGTGCCGGGGGACGTGACGCTGTGGCGCAACCTCTCCGGCGGCGAGGTGATCGACCTCTACGGCCGTCTGCACGATGGGGGCCGCGCGAAGCGCGTCAGGCAGGGTGGTGGCGGGCGACGGGCGGGCGGTCTCGACCGGGCGCGCCGCGCCGACCTGATCGAACGCTTCGAGCTGGACCCCACCAAGAAGGGCCGCACCTACTCGAAGGGCAACCGCCAGAAGGTCGCCCTGGTCGCCGCGTTCGCCTCGGACGCGGACCTGCTGATCCTGGACGAGCCGACCTCGGGCCTGGATCCGCTGATGGAGGAGGTCTTCCAGCGCTGTGTCGAGGAGGAGCGGGAGCGCGGCCGTACGGTCCTGCTGTCGTCCCACATCCTCAGCGAGGTCGAGGAGTTGTGCGACCGGGTGAGCATCATCCGGCGCGGCCGCACGGTCGAGACGGGCTCGCTCGCCGAGCTGCGCCACCTGACCCGCACCAGCGTCACGGCCGAACTCGCCGGCGCTCCCGACGGGTTGGCACGTCTGCCGGGCGTCCACGACCTCGACGTCCAGGGCCATCGGGTCCGGTTGCAGGTGGACACGGACCGACTCGACGCGGTGCTACGGCAGTTGAGCGAGTCCGGGGTGCGCTCGCTGACCTCGACGCCGCCGACGCTGGAGGAACTGTTCCTGCGGCACTACCAGAACGAGGGGGCGGCGTCATGACCTCCCTCGCCGGCACGGGCGTCCTGTTCCGCTTCAACCTGCGCCGCGACCGGCTGATGATCCCGGTGTGGGTGGCGGTGAACACCCTGATGGTCCTGTCCATGCCGAACACCCTCAAGGGCCTGTACGGCACCGGGGCCGAGCGCGCCGACCTGCTGCACCAGGTGGCCACCAACTCCTCCTTCCGCGCGCTGATCGGCCCCGCCTTCGACGACTCCCTCGGCGCCCTCACCGCCTGGCGCGTCGGCGTCTACGCGGGGGCGCTCGCCGCCGTCACCGGTCTCCTGGTCGTCGTACGCCACACCCGTGACGAGGAGGAGTCCGGCCGGCAGGAACTGATCGCCTCCGGCGTGGTGGGCCGCCGCGCCTCACTGACGGCCGCGCTGCTGGCGGCGGCGGTGGCGAGCGGTGTGCTGGCACTTCTGGTGACGGCGGGTCTGGCGGGCCAGGGAGTGGCGGGCGCTCTGGCGTTCGGCCTGGGGCTGGCCGCCGTGGGCATGCTCTTCGCCACGATGGCCGCGATCGTCGCGCAGCTGACGGAGAGCGCGCGGCTGGCGCGGGGCCTGACGGCGGGCGTGCTGGGCGTGGCCTTCGTACTGAGGGCGTCAGGGGACTCGGTGTCCACCGACGGGTCGTCCGTCCTGACCTGGCTGTCGCCGCTCGGGTGGCTGTCGCAGTTGCGCCCTTTCGCCGGCGAACGCTGGTGGGTGCTGGCGCTGTTCGCGGCGGCGGTGGCGGCCCAGGGCGCGCTGGCCTACGTACTGGCCGGCCGCAGGGACGTGGGCATGAGCTTCGTACCGACGCGCCCGGGACCCCCTGTCGGCCGCCTGGGCACGGCGGGCGCCCTGGCGTGGCGGCTGCAGCGGGGCGCCGTGCTCGGCTGGTCGATCGGCTTCTTCCTGGCCGGGGTGGTCTACGGCGGTCTGACGGACGGCGTGGCCGACCTGGTGGGCGACAACGAGAAGGCCCGCGAGATCTTCGAGCGGATGGGCGGACAGTCCGGGATCACGGACGCCTTCCTCGCCTCGATGACCGGGATGCTGGGGCTGGTGGCCGCGCTGTACGTCGTCGCGTCGGTACTGCGGCTGCACGGTGAGGAGACGTCGATGCGGGCGGAACCGGTCCTGGCGAACGCGGTGGGCCGCCTGCGGTGGGCCTCGGGCCACCTGGTGATCGCCTTCGGAGGCGCGGCGCTCATCATGCTGCTCGCGGGTCTCGGCTTCGCCGTGGGCTACGGCAAGGAGGTCGGCCCCGTCCTGGGCGCGTGCCTGGTGCAGGTGGCCGCGGTGTGGGTGGTCGGCGGACTGGCGGTCCTGCTGTACGGCCTGGCCCCGCGCGTCGCTCCGCTGGCCTGGGGAGTCGCCGGGGCGGTGCTGCTGATCGGCTGGGTCGGCCCGGCCCTCGACGTCCCGCGGACGGTCCTGGACCTGTCTCCCTTCGGTCACCTGCCGAAGCTGCCGGGCGGGGAAATGGAGTGGGGGCCGGTGCTGGTCCTGCTCGGGCTCGCGGGGGTGCTGGTGGCGGCGGGCCTTGCGGGGCTGCGACGACGAGACCTGACGACCTGAACCGCAGGCCGGGGCACGCACGTCCCTTCAGGCATGAAACGGCATGGGGACGCAGTGACCTGCGGGGGCTGTGCGCTGTCGGCGGCGGGGGCGACCGCGGCCCCCCTGCTGTGGCTGTCCATGCCCCGTACCCGACGCCACCTGGGCGGCGGCTTCGAGAACGAGGGCATGGACGTGACGGTCCTGTTCACGGAGCTGCCGTTCGTGGTGGTGGGGGGAGCCTTTCTGCCGCTCCTGGTCCTCACTCTGCTGGTACGGCTGGTGGGCCGCCGCCGGCCTCGGCCGGATTGAGCGGGCGGCCCTGTGCGTCCGGGGCACTGGGCCGGATCACCTCCGGATCAGGCCACCGTGAAGTCGGCCGCCTTGGTGTCCAGGGTCGTGTCGCCGTCCTTGGTGGTGACCAGGACGGCCACGTGCCACTGACCCTTCGGGGAGCCTTCGGCATCGGCGCGGGTGACGGCGACCTTGTAGGTACACCGCTCGCTCTCCCCGCCCGAGGGCTTGCAGACGGCCGACTCCACGGCGGCCATGTCCTTGGCCGTCAGCCCCTTCTTCGCGAAGGACGAGTTCGCCGGCCAGGCCAGCACCTTCACGCTCTTGACATCGGAGGACGCCGTGACGTCAGTGGTGAAGGTCAACGAGCCGTCGCGGTCGGCGGCGGGAGCGGTGTAGCGGGCCATGCTGTGCGTCAGCCCCGGCGACTGGTCCCCGGCGTAGGCGAGGGCGAAGGCACCGGCACCTCCGAGGACGACGACACCGGCAGCGACGGACACAACGATGCGACGCGACATGAGAAATTCTCCCTGCAAGGCTCAGCTGGATCCCACCGGCGCTCTCGGCGGCGCCGTGCTTCCATACTGGCCGCGCGGCGAGCGCCGGGTATGAGCACGCGTACTCAACTGAAGCCTGAGTAACGGTCGTTGCGTCCGTGCACGTACCTCCCGGCCCCGTGCGGTCACTCCCCCTGGGCGATGTGGACGCGCAGCCCCTCCAGCCCCCGGATCACGAAGTTCGGCTTCCGCTCCGGGTCCGCCGCCAGGGCGAGCGTCGGGGCCTTCTCCAGTACGGCCGTCATGGAGGCCGCCAGTTCGATACGGGCCAGGGGGGCGCCGATGCAGTAGTGGATGCCGGCGCTGAAGGAGATGTGCGGGTTGTCGGTGCGGGTGAGGTCGAGGCGCTCCGGGTTCGGGAATGTGGCCGGGTCGTGGTTGGCGGAACCAAAGAGCAGAGCGATCTCGGCACCCCTCGGGATCGTCGTCCCGTCGACCTCGATCTCGTCCAGGACCCAGCGTTCGAAGAGCTGGAGGGGGGTGTCGTAGCGCATGAGCTCTTCGACGGCTCGCGGGACGAGGGAGTGGTCCGCGCGCAGGGCGGCCAACTGTTCCGGGTTCCGGAACAGGGCGTACCAGCCGTTGACCGTGGCGTTCACGGTGGCCTCGTGGCCCGCGTTGAGCAGCAGGACGCAGGTGGAGATCATCTCCTGCTCGGTGAGCCGGTCACCCTCGTCGTGCGCGGCGATGAGCCCGGAGATGAGGTCGTCGCCGGGGTTCTTGCGGCGCTCGGCGATCAGGTCGCGGAGGTAGTCGGAGAACTCGACCGACGCCCGTACCGCCCTCGCCGCCACATCCGCCGGCGGGTTCAGCTCGTACATCCCGCAGATGTCCGCCGACCAGGGCCGCAGTGGCGCCCGGTCCGGCTCGGGGATCCCCAGCATCTCGGCGATCACGGCGACGGGAAGCGGCTCGGCGACATCGGTGAGCAGATCACCGCCACCCTCCGCGACGAGCCGGTCCACCAGCTCACCGGCCAGCTTGGTCACATACGGCCTCAGCTGCTCGACTGTGCGCGGCGTGAACGCCTTCGACACCAGGCGCCGGATCCGGGTGTGGTCCGGGGGCTCCAGGTCGAGCATCCCGTGGTCGTTGAGCGTGTGGAACGGCTCGTGCGCGGCGGGCGGCGCGGACCGTCCGAAGTCCTCGTGCGTGAACCGGTGCTGGTACGTCCGCCCGAGCCTGCGGTCCCTGAGCAGCGCGGAGACGTCGGCGTGGTGCGGGACGAGCCACTGGTTCGTGGGCTCGTAGTACTGCACACGGCCGTTGGCGCGGAGCTCGGCGTAGGCGGGGTACGGGTCGGCGAGAAACGCCGGGTCCCAGGGATCGAAGGCTGCCATGCGGGGACGCTAGCCCGGGAGGCGTGCTTCTGACCAGGGGTGTTCTTTCAGGTGGTCGATGAGGGCGGTGAAGGCGGGGGCCGGAAAGGAGAGGGTGGCCCGGGCGGGGGCCTTGGAGTCGCGGACGGCTGTGCGGGGGCCCGACTCCGAAGCTGTTTCAGCTGAGCCTCCGCGTCGATGAACGCGACTCCGGTGGGAGCGTCCCGAAGGCCGGTGTCCAACCGGGGCACCGGGCCACCGACGTACATCATCGAGAACCCGGGCCCCGCCGCCCTACGCGTGCGCTGGTCGCCGCCGGGAACGCTCCGACTCGGCGCGTGGGACGCGGACCCCGCGCCACCCGAGCCACCGAAACCGCTGAACCACCCGACCGCGCCGTTCTGCGCAAGGCGGCCAAGGCGGTCCACCGTCCGGACGATGCCGAACTGGCTGAGCTCTTGCCGGCCACCAACGGCGCGGGCATCTGAACAGCTCCGCTGTCACCTCGCCCGGCGGTCCGCACGGAACGGGTTGACCCTCGACCTTGTGCAGGGCCCAAAGTTCAGGGCGTGGAGAACGACATGCGCAGTATTGGCGAGATGGCTCGCGACAGCGGACTGGGCGTGAGCGCCCTGCGGTTCTACGACCGTGCCGGTGTGCTCGTGCCCGCCTGGGTGGATCCGGTGAGCGGTTATCGCTGGTACGGACCCGGGCAACTCGAAGAGGCCCGGCTGCTGGCCCGCGTGCGCCGGGCCGGGATGCCGCTGGCGGACATCCGGCTGGTGCTGGCCAGTTGGTCCGGCACGGACACCGATCTGGTCCGGAAACTGCTCACGGCGCACCTGCGCCGCCTGGAACTGGGGCTGTCGGACGCCCGCAGCGAGTTCTCCGCACTCCGAGCCCTACTCGATCAACGGGAGAACCTCATGACTTCGCTCCGTGTCGCCACCGTCCGGCTGACCATCGCGGCGCCCGAGCTGGCGGCCGCACTGGACACCGTCCGTTTCGCGGCGAGCACCGACCCGGAACTGCCGATGCTCGGCGGGATCCTGTTCGACATCGAGGGCGAGAACCTCCAGGTCGTGGCCACCGACCGATACCGCATGGCTGTCGCGCGGGCCGGCATCACCGGGCACGACGGAAGCCGGGTGCAGGTCATCGTGCCCACCCCGCTCGCCGACGCGATGCGGGCGCTGTTGCACGGCGGGGAACCTGTCCGGCTCTCGCTCGACGGTGACCGCGTGGCACTGGAGGCCGGGGACAGGCAGGCCGCCGGCCGGTGTCTCGACCACGACTTCCCCGACTACCGTCGTCTCCTCCCCCAGACCGGTGACCGCCGCGCCCTCGTCGAGGTCCCGGACTTCCGGAAGGCCCTGGAGACGGGTCCCGTCCGCAGCGACGAGACCGGAACGCATGATCTCAGCGTGCTCAGCGTGGAAGACGACGGCACGGTGACCGTCTGCGCCGAAGGTGACGGCGACGGCGGCGGTGCGTCGGACCGGGTCGCGGTCAACCGCGCGTTCCTGCTGGACGCCCTGGCCGCCGGAGCCCGGGACCGGCTGGTCCTGGAGCTCACAGCCCCCACGGCGCCGATCGCGATCCGCCGACCCGACGACGAGGGCGGCTTCTCGATCCTGATGCCGGTCCGCCTGGAGAACTGACACCACGTCACCAGGAGAGCCGCACACCGCCCTACCTCGGCGTCACCAGTCGCGCCTCGTACGCGAACACCGCCGCTTGCGTACGGTCCCTGAGGCCCAGCTTCACCAGGATGCGGCTGACGTGGGTCTTGATCGTCGACTCGGCGACCATCAGCCGCTCGGCCATCTCCGAGTTCGACAGGCCCTGCGCGATCAGGATCAGGACCTCCGTCTCGCGGTCGGTGAGGTCGCCGTAGGCCGAGTGCGCCGAGGTCATGAGGCGGGGGGACTCGGAGAGTTTGGAGAACTCCGTGATCAGGCGCCTGGTGACCGAGGGTGCGAGGAGTGCCTCGCCGGAGGCCACCACCCTCACCCCCTCGGCGAGTTGACGGGCCGAGGCGTCCTTGAGGAGGAAGCCCGAGGCTCCCGCGCGCAGGGCCTGGTAGACGTACTCGTCGAGGTCGAAGGTCGTCAGGACCAGGACCTTCGCCGTGCCGTCGGCCGCGACGATCTCCCTGGTCGCCTCGATGCCGTTCAGCTCCGGCATCCGGATGTCCATCAGGACCACGTCGGGGGCGAGTTCACGGACCCGGTCGACCGCCTCGCGGCCGTTGACGGCCTCGCCGACCACCTCGATGCCCGGCATCGCGTTGAGCAGCACCGAGAAGCCCTCGCGGACCATCATCTGGTCGTCCGCGACCAGGACACGGATCGTCATGCCTCACCCTCGCCCCTGAGCGGCACCGGGAGGAACACCGCCACCTCGTACCCTCCCTCGTCCGTGGCACCCGCCGTCATCTCGCCGTTCAGCATGGAGACCCGCTCCCGCATGCCGGTGATGCCGTGGCCCGCTCCGGACGAGGGCTTCAGCAGCGACAGCTCGGGCCGCGGGCCGTTGACTATGCGCAGGCCCAGGCCACCGAGGACGTATCCGATCTCGACCCGTGCGCTCGCCCCGGGGGCGTGGCGCAGGGTGTTGCTCAGTGCCTCCTGGACGATCCGGTACGCCGACAGCTCGACGCCCTGCGGGAGTTCGCGCACCGCTCCGGTGACCGCCTTGTCGACGCTCAGGCCCGCCTCCCGCACATTGTCGATCAGCCCGTCGAGGTCGGCGAGGGTGGGCTGCGGGGCGTCCGGTGCTTCGTAGTCCTCGGCGCGGACCACTCCGAGGACCCGGCGCAGCTCGGTCAGGGCCGCCACCGCGTTCTCCCGGATGGTGGCGAACGCCTTCTCCAGCTCCGGGGGCGGGTTCTCCACCCGGTAGGGCGCGGCCTCCGCCTGGATGGCGACGACCGACATGTGGTGGGCGACCACGTCGTGCAGCTCGCGGGCGATGGTCGTGCGTTCCTCGAGCAGCGTGCGGCGGGAGCGTTCGTGCTCGGTCACCGTCTGCTGGGCGGTCACCGTCTGCTCGGCGCTCCGGCGTATGTGCCAGACGCTCACGACGAGCATGGACAGCGCTGAGATGAACAGCAGCTCCACGGTGTTGGAGCGGTAGTAGTGACTGCCGCCGAGGGCTGCCTGCCATATCAGGCCGTAGGCCCCGGTCAGCAGCCACATCCACGCGGCGGTGCGCGGCCTGGTGCGCAGGGCCACCACGGTGAGCACGACGAGGTGGCAGGCGAAGCTGCCCGGTAGCCATGGCCAGCCCTGCTGCCAGGAGTTGACGAAAGCCATCGGATAGGCGATCGCGGTCGCGGCCAACGACAGCCAGAAGGCCATGATCGGCCGCACCATGGTCAGCAGGATCGGGACCAGGGCGAGCACGCCGACGAAGAGATTGGTGGCCGCGCCGCGGCCGCTGTTGTCCGAGCCGATGAGCATCGCGATCAGGCCGGCCGCGGTGATCACCGCGTGTGGTGTCCAGACCGCGTACTCCCGCAGCCGCCCGGTCAGCAGTCGGGAGAGCCCCTTGCCGGCACTCCGGGGAGGCAGCGGGCGATAGGCGAAGGCGTCACTGATCAGGTCGTGCCGCAGGCCACGCAGGGCGTCCACGGCGGCTCTGAACTCCGGGCTGCGGAACTTGTACGCGTCGTACCCGCCGCTGCCGCCGTGCGGAGGTGTCATGTGCGTCTCGGTCGTATCGGTCACGTTCAGAACGGTAGGCGGGGGCGGGGGTCCCCGTCGTCACCAGCGAGACGGGTCCTTCGGCATCCCTCTCAGGTACTACGGGTACCGGAGGGCGGCTGATCAGTAACCCGACGGCCGCACCAGCCCCGACTCGTACGCGAACACCGCCGCCTGCGTACGGTCCCTGAGTCCCAGCTTCACCAGGATGCGGCCCACGTGGGTCTTCACCGTCTGCTCGGCCACGACCAGCCGCTCGGCGATCTCCGCGTTCGACAGGCCCTGCGCGATCAGCGCGAGGACCTCCGTCTCCCGCTCGGTCAGCTCGCCGACCCGCCTCTTGAGCGGGGCACGGGGCCGGTTGTCGAGACGGGAGAACTCGGCGATCAGCCGCCGGGTGATGCCGGGCGCGAGCAGCGCGTCCCCGGCCGCCACCACCCGCACGGCCTCGGCGAGCTGCTCCGCGGAGGCGTCCTTCAGCAGGAACCCGGAGGCACCGGCCCGCAGCGCCTCGTAGACGTACTCGTCGAGGTCGAACGTGGTCAGCACCAGGACCCGGATCTCCGGGCGCTCACCCGTGATGCGGCGGGTGGCCTCGATGCCGCCCAGCTCAGGCATGCGGATGTCCATCAGGACGACGTCCGGGACGAGTTCGTCGACCTTGGCGATGGCGTCCAGTCCGTCGACCGCCTGCCCGACCACCTCGATGCCGGGCTGGGCGCCCAGCAGCACGCTGAAGCCCTGCCGGACCATCTGCTGGTCGTCGGCGATGAGTACGCGGATGGGGCTGCTTGTGCCGCTCGTCATGCGGTGGTGTCCTTCGGGTCGGTGACGTGGTCGGGCGCGCCCGGGGGTGCCGTCGGAAGATACGCGGCCACCTCGTAGCCGCCGTCGGGCCGGGGTCCGGCGCGCAGGGTGCCGCCGAGCATCGCGGCCCGCTCCCGCATGCCGAGCAGGCCGTGCCCCGCGCCCGGGGAGGACGGCACGCTGCGGGTGGGCCGTGAGTTGACGACCCGCACGTCCACGCCGTGCACATAGTGGACGAGCGCGACGGAGGCGGTCGCGCCGGGCGCGTGTCGCAGGACGTTGCTCAGCGCCTCCTGCACGATCCGGTACGCCGACAGGTCCACGCCGGGCGGCAGCGGCCGCCGGGCACCCCGCACGTCGACCTCGACGGCCGTTCCGGCCGCCCGGGTGTTCTCCACCAGCGCGTCGAGCCGGTCGAGGGTGGGCTGCGGGGCGTGCGGCGCGGTGCCGGTGGCGGGGTCTGCGGGCCGCTCCGGCGTCTCGGGGTGCTCGGCCCGCAGCACGCCCAGGACCCGGCGCAGTTCGGTCAGCGCCTCCAGCGCGTTCTGCCGGATGCCGTCGAGGTTCTCCCGGAGCTCTTCCGACGGGTTCTCGACGAGGTGCGGGGCGACCTGTGCCTGGATCGAGATGACGGACATGTGGTGGGCGACGACGTCGTGCAGTTCGCGCGCGATACGGCTGCGCTCCTCGAGCAGGGTGCGGCGGGCCCGCTCCTCCGCGGTGAGGGTGGTCTGCTCGACGAGCGCCGTGCTGGCCTCTCGGCGGCCGCGCAGGGCGGTGCCGAGCACTACCACCACCGTGAACAGGGTGACTGCGAGCACTCCGGTGGGCTGGAAGTCGGCCGCACCCAGCACGCCCTCGATGAGGTACGTGAGAAGCAGGGTCACCGCCAGTGCCTCGACAGCCACGCGCGTGGGCACCCGCAGGGCGAGCAGCAGCAGCACGGCCATGTGCCCGATGAGTCCGGCGGAGCTCCAGGGCCAGGTGAAGTCGTGGGCGCCGCCGGCCAGCAGCTGTCGGCGGACCTCCATGGCACCGACCACCATGGCCACGGTCGAGATCCACCACGCCGGGACCGGCCGCCACAGCGCGAACACGACGGCGGCACCCTGTGCGAGACCGATCGCGAAGGCGAGTGTGAGCCCCACCCCGCCGTTGTCCGAGAGTTGCGCCACGGCGCCGACCGTGACCCCGAAGGCCACCATGCACAGCACACCGTGCGGCAACCAGCGGAGCCACACGGACGGGGGCAGCGGATCGACCCGGAGCGTGCACAGGTCGGCGCGCAGCACTCGCAGCCAGCGCAGAAGACGCCCCACGACCACCTGCTGGACCCCCGAATCCCTCACGCCGACCACCCTAGGCACGACGCGCCTCCTTCGTTGCGGCCGACTCCGTACGTCGGTGGACACGGATCACCCGTGACGGACGGCCGCCGGCCCTGCGCGGCCCCTGCTCGAAGGACCGGAAGGCCGACCGGCAGACCGCCAGAGCGAGGACGAACACCGGGATCCAGGCCAGCCGGGCCGCCACCCAGCCCAGTCCGTCGGGGGCGGTGTGCAGACCGGGCAGCCGGCCCGCGACGAGGCCGGTGGCCGTGGTGGCCATCAGCGCTGTCTGATGCCAGAGGAAGATCGTCATCGCGGAGAGGTTGACGAGCGCCACGGCTGCCCAGACCGGAGGACGTCGCATGCCGCTGCGCAACCGGTCGCGCAGCAGCAGGGCGAGGCCGCACTGGGCCAGTCCGAAGGTGACGGCGGCCAGCGTCGGCGGGTTCAGGTTGGAGACGGAGGCACCCGGCACCCCGACCATCGACGCCGGATACCCCGCCCACCCGACGAGCACCGCGGTCACCACCGCACCAGCCCCGAACAGCAGCCATCCGGAGCGCCGCCCCTCCAGCTCGCCCCGCGTCCACGCGGCGCCCAGGGTGTACGGCACCAGCCAGCCGGCCGCCAGGTTCACCCAGCCGAGCCAGTCCGGGCCGCCGAGCCCGAAGCGCACGATGTCCACGTGCAGGACGACGGCCAGCGGCCACAGCGGGTGGAGCCGCAGCAGCAGCGGGGTCGCCGCCGTCAGAGCGCTGAAGACCAGGAGGAACCACATCGGGGACAGGGCGAGTCTGACCAGCGTGCGGACCGTCTCGAACTGAGCTCCCGTCAGCAGCAGGGCCGCCGCCGCCACCGTCCACAGGGCGAGGACGACGGCCACCGGCTTGAAGAGCCGCGACAGACGGCTGGTCAGCCACTGTCCGTACGTCGCCCCGCGGGCGCGTGCCGAGGTGTAGCCGCGTGTCGCCACATGGCCGCCCACCAGGAAGAACACGGCCAGGGTCTGGAACGCCCAGGAGATCGGGGCCAGCCAGGGCATGTGCTGCAACGGGCTCGCGGTGTGCAGGGTGCCGCCGTCGGCGACCAGGGCCGTCACCAGCCAGTGGCCGAGGACGACGCCGAGGATCGCGAAGGCGCGCAGGGCGTCGACGGCACGGTCCCGCTCGGGGGGTGTCGCCGCGTCGATCCGGTCGGCGGCCCGGCGTATGCCGTCCGTGCCGTGGCGTATCGCGTCGCGTACGCCGCCCCGGGTGTGGTGGGTCTCAGGCACGGGTCACCTCCGCGGTGTCTCCGAGGACGATCCGGGCGAGGTTGGTCAGGGAGGCCGAGCCCGGGCTGAAGTAGTCGCTGTGGCCGCCCTCGCCGGCGGCGAAGACGTGGGCGCCGAAGGCCGGGGAGACCGGGTCGGTGCCGAAGCCGACGGTGACGCCGAAGAGGTCGGTCCTCACATGGGGGACCTCGCCGACCCAGTCGTCCTTGCCCCGGGCCGCCCAGATCCGGGCGGGGGTGTGCAGGGCCGCGGCGGTGTCCGCGCCGGTGCCGGGGCTGCCGACCAGTGCGAGGGCGTCGATGTCCAGGTGGCTCGCGGCCCTGGCGCAGACGACCGTGCCGTACGAGTGGCAGACGAGGGAGACGGTGGTGGGGCGGCCGACGACGCCCTGGAGTCGGCGTATGAACGCGCGCAGGTGGGGGGCCGCTTCGTCCGCCCTGTCCGTGGTCAGGACCGTGGTGCTGACCGTGTCCGGGGTGCGGTAGCCGAGCCAGGCGACCACCGCGGTCCGGGTTCCGTGGGGGGCGGTGCCGGTGAGTTGCCGCTGCAGGGCCGCCGCCGCCGCACGGAAGCGGTCGTAGGTGTCCAGGGAGGTGTCGGAGCCGGGCACCAGGACGGCCACGTGGTCGGCGCGGGCGAGGTCGCCGAAGACCTCTGTCGCCCTTCCCGGGCCCCGGCCGTCGAAGGTGAGCAGATGCCGGCCGGGTGCGGCCATCTCGCGGTCCGCCTCGGCGCGGTGGGTGTCGCCGTGGGCTGCGGCCATGCGGGCCGCCTCTGCCGCGTTGGCGGTGTTGGCCGCGTAGGTCCTGTCGAGGGTGGTGGCGGTGAGCTCCGGGAGGGTGGCCGGGGACGGGGCGGGGATTTCCGGGCGGGCGGCCGCGGAGAGGGGGGCCACCACCGCGACCATGACGAGGGTGGCGAGGAGCACCCGGCGCCATCTGTGGGAGCGCCGGTCGTCCCCCCTGTGCCGCCGCGCGTCAGCGCGGCCCTCGCGCCCACCCCTCCAGCTGCTCCCCACAGTCCTCGTCCCTTCCCGTCCGCCCGGCCATCGGGCTTGTCTGGAAGGGAAGTTACGGAGCAGAGGCTGTCGTCCGCGTCACGCCAGGGAGCTCTTTGGGGTCATAGCTCTCAGGTATTACGGGTATCACCGGGAAGGGAAGGACAGGGGCCGGGAACCGACGTCACCACGCCAACTGCGCGATCTCCTCCGCCACCACCGCGCACGCGTCCGCCGCCGGGTCGATCAGCGGGAAGTGGCCGACGTCCTCCAGCAGCGTCAGGCCCACCACCTCGCCCGCCTTGGCCGCCGCGTCCGCGTACGCCTCGGCGACCGCCTGCGGGACGACCGTGTCGGCGCGGCCCTGGACGAGTGTGGTCGCGATGCCCGTGGGAAGCAGCAGGGCGGGGTCGGCGTACGGCACGCGCGCGGTGAACACCTCTTCCCCGCCCAGGAGTTGACGGCAGGCCCCGCCGCACACGTCCAGCTTCTCGGCGACCGTGAAGTCGGCGATCGGGGCCAGTGCGACAACCCCGCGGAAGGGGGCGGGGCGGTCGGTGCGCCAGGCGGCGTCGTCCGGCAGGAGGTGCCGGGCCGCGGCCCACAACGCGAGGTGACCGCCCGCGGAGTGACCGGTGACCACCATGCGGCGCGGATCGGCCTGCGGCAGGAACTCCCGTACGAGCGCGGGAAGCGCGTCCATCGCGGCGGCCACGTCGTCGAAGGTCTCGGGCCAACGCCCGGCGACGGGGCCGACGTCACCCGCCCCGCCGGCAGCGCCCTGCCCCGGAACGGACACCCCGCCCCGCCGGTATTCCACGTTGGCCACCGCGAACCCCCGCCGCGCCAGGAAGTCCGCGAACGGAGTCACATGGCGCCGGTCGTACGGCGCCCGCCACGCCCCGCCGTGCAGGACGACGATCAACGGCGCGAGGCCGCCCCCGGGAGACAGAGCCTCGCGCGGGGCGTAGAAGTCGATCACCTGGTCGGGATCGTCGCCGTACACCGCGGTGGCGTCGGGGTCGACCGCCGCGTGCGAGAAGGCCGACTCCTCCTCGGCCGCGGCACGGGCTTCTGCGGCGGCACGGGATGCGGCGTCGTCCGGCATGCTCCAACCTCTCAGCGATGAAACGGATTTGACGGACCGTGAAAGCATCCTGGAAGAGAATCCGGCCGTTGGCCGGGACGCTATCAGGCCGATGACGTGCGCGGACACGGGTGCCGAACCGGGCACCGTCCGTCCCGGAGGGCATACCGCGCGTGTCCGTACGGCCGTGCGCCGGGCGGCGGAAGACGTGCTCGCCGAGCAGGGGTTCGACCGCGTCGATCTCGCGGAGGTCGCCCGGCGCGCGCAGGTCGGCAAGACGACCGTGTACCGGCGGTGGGGGACGGTCACCGCGCTGGTGGGCCGACCTGCTCACCGACATGGCCGCACAGTCGCTGCCGCGCACCCGCACCGGCTCGGTCCGGGACGACCTGCGCGCCAACGCCTCCCAGGTCCGGCGGACACTCGCCGATCCCCGGCAGGGCGCCTTGTTCCGCGCGCTCATCGCCGCGGCGGCCTGCGACGACCGTACGGCCGAGGCGCTGCGGCACTTCCACGACGTACGGGTCGCCGAGTGGGCCGCGTACGTGGCGGGGGGCGTCGCGCGCGGGGAGCTCCGGGTCGGCACGGACCCGGCGAGCGTCGTACGGGCGCTCTCGGTCCCCCTCCGCCACGCCCTCCTCATCACCGGAACGGCCCCCGGCCCGGCCGCCGCCGCACGCGCGGCGGACGCGGCGGTAGCGGCCGCGAAAAGCCGGGGTGTACGTCACCCCGGCCTGACGCCAGGAGACGCCGGTGAGCCGGAGAAGCCGGTCAGCCGGAGAAGCCGCGCCCACCCGCATCGAGTGTCTCCCCCAGCACCCGCGCCGCCCGCTCCACGTCCGCGAACCCGACGTACAACGGCGTGAACCCGAACCGCAGCACGTCCGGGTGCCGGAAGTCGCCCACCACACCCCGCTCGATGAGGCGCTTCATCACCTCGCCCGCGTCCTCGCAGCGCAGCGCGACCTGGCTGCCCCGCTCCCGGTGGGCCAGGGGGGTCACACACTCGACGCGGCCATCGTCGACGTACGACGCGACGCACTCCAGGAAGAAGTCCGTCAGGGCGAGGGACTTGGCGCGCACCGCCTCGACCGACACCCCGTCCCAGACCTCGAGGGCGGCCTCCAGGGCGAGCATGGAGAGGATGTCGGGCGTGCCCACGCGGCCCCGCAGCGCGCCCTCGGCGGGGGCGTAGGACGGGCTCATGCCGAAGGGGTCGGCGTGCGAGGTCCAGCCCGGCAGAGGGGAGTCGAAGCGGTCCTGGAGCTCGCGGCGCACATAGAGGTACGCCGGTGAACCCGGGCCGCCGTTCAGGTACTTGTAGGTGCAGCCGACCGCGAGGTCGACGCCGTGCGCGTCGAGACCGACCGGCAGGGCGCCCGCGCTGTGGCACAGGTCCCAGACGGCGATCGCGCCCGCCGCGTGCACGGCGGCGGTGAGCCCGGGCAGGTCGTGCAGGCGCCCGGTGCGGTAGTCGACGTGGTTGAGCAGGACGGCCGCCGTACGGCCGCTCAGCACGCCCGGCACCTCCGCCGGGGTCACCGCCCGCAGGGTGCAGCCCGTCATCCGGGCCGCGGACTCGGCGATGTAGCCGTCCGTGGGGAAGGTGCTCTCGTCCACGATCACCTCGTCACGGCCGGAGTCCGGTCCGCCCGCGAGCCGCACGGCTCCCACAAGTGCCTTGAAGACGTTGACACTTGTCGAGTCGCCGACCACGATCTGCCCGGCCGCCGCCCCGACCAGCGGGGCGATCCGGTCGCCGATCCGCTCGGGCGCGGTCCACCAGCCGCTCTCGTCCCAGGACCGGATCCTGAGCGACCCCCACTGACGGCGTACGACGTCCTCGACCCGTCCCGGGACGGCGGCCGGGAGCGCGCCCAGTGAGTTCCCGTCGAGGTACACCACGTCATCGAGCACGAACCGGGAGCGCACGCCCGCCAGTTCGTCACCCGCGTCCCACTCCTGCGCCTTGAAAGTGAGTTCAGACATGGGACCGGGCCGTCCACAGCTCCGGGAACACGTTCTTCTGCGCGCGCTTCTCCAGCCAGGCCACCCCGGCGGAGCCGCCCGTGCCGGCCTTGGCGCCCATCGCGCGCCGGGTGGCGACGAGATGGTCGTTGCGCCAGCGCCACACCAGCTCGGCGACATCGGTCAACGCCTCGCCCAGGCGGGCCAGTTCGTCGTTCTCGGGGCCGGAGTAGAGGGCCGTCCAGGCGGCCTCGACCTCCTCCGACGGCTCGTACCGGCGCGAGACGTCCCGGTCCAGGACGGCGGAAGGGATCGCGTACCCGCGCCGCGCGAGCAGCCGCAGCACCTCGTCGTACAGGCTCGGCTCGTGCAGCGCCTTCTCCAGCTCGGCGTGGACACGCGGTGCGCCCCGGTGCGGGACGAGCATGGACGCGGACTTGTCGCCCAGCAGGAACTCCATGCGGCGGTACATCGCCGACTGGAAGCCGGAGCCCTCGCCGAGCGCCGAGCGGTAGGAGTTGAACTGCGCGGGCGTCAGCTGGCCGAGCGGCTTCCAGGAGGCGTTCAGCGCCTCCAGCTCCCGTACGGAACGCTTCAGCGCGGCAACGGCCGTGGGCACGTCGTCGGAGCGCAGCGCACCCGCCGCGGTCTCCCACTCGTGCACGATGACGGTGAACCACAGCTCCATGACCTGGGTCGTGACCAGGAAGACCATCTCTCCGGGATCGTCGGAGAGGGTTTGCTGGAGGTGGGTGAGCACGTCCGCCTTGACGTAGTCCTCGTACGGCGTCGTGCCTTGGAAGTCGAGATGCGGGGTCTCCGGCTCCTGCGCTTCATGAGCCTCATGGGACGACATCGCTGTCTCCTGTTGTGTACTCCGGGTAGCGGTCCGCCCTGCCGTTACCGACACGGGGCCCCGGTCCCCGCCGGGCATCCTCTTCCATGGTCTGTGGAAAAGGCAAGGCCCGCCTGGTCACATCAGGCGGGCCCGGAAAGCGGTGACGGATCAGCCCAGCGTCTCGGCCGCCGTGAGCGAGGAGTCCTTCAGGAACTGCGAGCAGCGCTCGTACTCGGCCTGCTCACCGATGGCACCGGCGGCACGGGCGAGGCCGTGCAGGGCGCGCAGGAAGCCGCGGTTCGGCTCGTGCTCCCACGGGACCGGTCCATGGCCCTTCCAGCCGTTGCGGCGCAGCGCGTCCAGGCCGCGGTGGTAGCCCGTACGGGCATAGGCGTACGACTCGACGACGCTGCCCCGCTCGAACGCCTCGTCGGCCAGCTGGGCCCAGGCCAGCGAGGAGGTCGGGTACTTCGCGGCGACATCCGCCGGCGCGGTGCCGTTCGCCAGGAGCTCACGGGGCTCCGGGTCGTCGGGGAGGTGGGTCGGGGGCGGGCCCCCGAGGAGGTTCTCGTGAATCGACATGGGTCCAGTCTCCCTCGCGGAAGGCAGTGTTTCGTCTGCGGGTGCGTTGTGGCCGGTCGCGCCCACGACGCGGAGCCGCATCACCGCTTTCAGGGGCACGGGGAACTGCGCGACCAGCCCCCACCGGCCCGCAGACGACCTACGAGAGTCGCGCGCGAGCCCGCTCCCCCTCCAGCGGCGGTGCCAGCACGGCTCCATGCGTCCGGCACTCCGGCTTCCGACACCCCGCCGGCAGCGACCGTACCGTCGCGAAGGCCACCACCGCCCCCACCACCAGCACCCCCGCGCACACCGTCATCGCCCGCCCGAACGCACTGTCGAACGCCGTGGGCGACCGGTACGCCTCCTCCCCCATCCCCGTGACCAGCGGCAGCGCGGCCACCGCGATCAGGCCCGCCGCCCGGGCGGCCGCGTTGTTGATGCCGCTGGCCAGCCCGGCCCGCGA
Source organism: Streptomyces canus (assembly GCF_030816965.1). Taxonomy (NCBI): domain Bacteria; kingdom Bacillati; phylum Actinomycetota; class Actinomycetes; order Kitasatosporales; family Streptomycetaceae; genus Streptomyces; species Streptomyces canus. The sequence goes on along the minus strand of NZ_JAUSYQ010000002.1, from coordinate 5,518,796 downwards.
GGCGTCCACCGAGCCCAGCACGGTCGCCGTCAGCGGGGCCACCAGCGTGACCATGCCGGTGCCCAGGACCAGCAGCGCGGGCAGGACGTCGGCCAGGTACGAGGCGTCCGGGCCGACCCGCAGCATCAGCAGCATCCCGGCGGCGCACAGCAGCGGTCCGACGGTGAGCGGGATACGCGGCCCGATGCGGTCGGCCAGGGCGCCCGAGCGGGCGGAGAACAGCAGCATCAGGACGGTCGTCGGCAGCAGGGCCGTACCGGCCTGGAGGGCTGAGTAACCGACCACCACCTGGAGCTGGACGGCGCCCAGGAAGAAGAACCCGCCGAAGGCCGCGTACACGCACAGGGTCACCAGGTTGACCGCGGTGAACTGCCGGGACGCGAAGATCCCGAGCGGCATCATCGGGTCGGGACGGCGCTTCTCGACGGCGACGAAGGCCACTCCGGCGGCCACACCCGCGACCGCCGTAAAGGCGACCAACAGGGACCCGGAACGCGCCTCGATCAGCGCGTACGTCACCAGCGCGAGCGCCAGCGCGCCCAGGACCGCGCCGAGCACGTCGAACCGGCCGTGGCCGGCCCGTCCTCCCCCGCTCTCGGCTCCCCTCGAGCGGGAGGTGCCCCCATCCGACTCCGGCACATGCCGTACGGCGATCGGCGCGCACACCAGGGCCAGCGGGACGTTGAGCAGGAACACCCAGCGCCAGCCCGGGCCGTCCACCAGCCAGCCGCCCACGAACGGGCCGACGGCCGCGCCGACACCGCCGAACCCGGACCACAGGCCGACGGCCCGGCCCCGGTCGTCGGGATGGAAGGAGGCCTGGATCAACGCCAGCGAACCCGGTGTGAGCAGGGCGCCGCCCACTCCCTGGAGGGCCCGGGCGGCGACGAGGACGCCCGCGTTCGGAGCGAGGCCGCACAGCAGGGAGGCGGCCGCGAACCACACCACCCCGACGACGAAGACCTTGCGGCGGCCGTACCGGTCCCCGAGGGAGCCGCCGAGCAGGATCAGCCCGGCCAGCGTCAGCATGTACGCGTTGACCGTCCACTGGAGGGCGGCCAGGTCGGTGTCCAGGTCGCGGCCGATGCGCGGCAGGGCGACGTTGACGACGGTCGAGTCCAGCAGCGCCATGCTGGAGCCGAGGACGGTGGTGAGCAGGATCCACTTGCCTTGCGGCGAGGCCAGCCGGACGTCGGGCATGACCCCAGGTATACAGCGAGCCCGGTGCCGTGGCACCGGGCTCACCGTAAACAGCCGTGCAGAGCCTTACTTGATCTTCGTGCCCGCGGAGCGCAGGTTCTGCGTCGCCTCGACGACCCGGGCGGCCATCGACGCCTCGGCCAGCTTGCCCCAGGTGCGCGGGTCGTAGGTCTTCTTGGAGCCGACCTCGCCGTCGACCTTCAGGACGCCGTCGTAGTTGCGGAACATGTGGTCGGCGACCGGACGCGTGAAGGCGTACTGCGTGTCGGTGTCGATGTTCATCTTGACGACGCCGTTCTCCAGCGCGGTGCGGATCTCCTCCTCCGTGGAGCCGGAGCCGCCGTGGAAGACGAAGTCGAACGGCTGGGACCCGGCCGGCTTGCCGAACTTGGCGGCCACGCCGTCGTTCAGCTGCTTCAGCAGGTCGGGGCGGAGGACGACGTTGCCCGGCTTGTACACACCGTGGACGTTGCCGAAGGAGGCGGCCAGCAGGTAGCGCCCCTTCTCACCGAGCCCGAGCGCCTCGGCCGTACGGATCGCGTCGTCGACCGTCGTGTAGAGGGAGTCGTTGATCTCGTGCGAGACACCGTCCTCCTCGCCGCCGGTCGGGGTGATCTCGACCTCGAGGATGATCTTGGCGGCGCGGGCGCGCTCCAGGAGCTCCTGGGCGATGGAGAGGTTGTCGGCGAGGGTCTCCGCCGAGCCGTCCCACATGTGCGACTGGAACAGCGGGTTGCCGCCGGCCTTCACGCGCTCCTCGGACACGGCAAGCAGCGGGCGTACGTACCCGTCGAGCTTGTCCTTGGGGCAGTGGTCGGTGTGCAGCGCGACGGTGACCGGGTACTTCTCGGCGACGATGTGCGCGAACTCGGCGAGGGCCACGGAACCCGTGACCATCTCCTTGCTGTACTGGCCGCCCAGGAACTCGGCACCACCGGTCGAGATCTGGATGATGCCGTCGCTCTCGGCCTCAGCGAAGCCGCGCAGCGCAGCGTGCAGGGTCTGGGTCGAGGTCACGTTGATGGCCGGGTAGGCGAACTTGCCTGCCTTCGCCCGGTCGAGCATCTCGTTGTAGACCTCGGGGGTTGCGATGGGCATCTGTCCGCTCCTTGTATCTGCGGGTTGGCGTACTGCGTGCTTACGGCCCTGACCTAGACCTTGTGTGGGGGTTCGACGTCATCGTCGGCCTCATCTTTCCAGACTTGGCCGGATGGTCCATCCCGCGACCGGTCCGCGGTCAGTCCAGGTCCAGCTCGTCCTTCGAGTACGCGAAGCGGTACGGCACTCCCGCGCCCTGCTCGATCTTCTCGGCGGCGCCGGTGGCCCGGTCGACGATCGTGGCGACGGCGACGACCTCGGCGCCCGCCTCGCGCACGGCCGCGACCGCTTCGAGCGGGGAGTTCCCGGTGGTGGAGGTGTCCTCGACGACCAGGACCCGGCGCCCCGCGATGTCCGGCCCCTCCACCCGCTTCTGCATACCGTGCGCCTTCGCCGCCTTCCGTACGACGAAGGCGTCGAGCCTGCGCCCGCGCGCGGCGGCGGCGTGCAGCATGGCCGTGCCGACCGGGTCCGCGCCCATCGTCAGACCGCCGACCGCGTCGAACTCCAGGTCGGCGGTCAGGTCGAGCAGCACCTGTCCGACCAGGGGAGCGGCCTCGCCGTCGAGGGTCACCAGGCGAAGGTCGACGTAGTAGTCGGCCTCCAGGCCGGACGACAGGGTCACCTTGCCGTGCACCACGGCCTTGTCGAGGATCTGCTGCTTCAGGGCGGCGCGTGCGTCAGTCATGCCTGTCAGCTTAGAGGCGGCGCCAGCTCCAGGTCGTCGAGGCCTCCAGCGGCTCCAGGGGCGTGACCAGGCGCGGCAGCGTGTTCAGGCCGTTGGGCGGCCCGGTCTGCGGCTCCACGCAGACGGCGGCCTCCTGCTCGTCGTACACCACGACCCATTCCTCGCGGCTGGCGACCTTCAGCTCCAGCTGCCCGGGCCAGGTGAGCGTGACGTCGACGCCGCCGGGCATGCCGAAGCAGTCGTCCCAGGGGCTCGGCTTCGGCTCGACGCGGTTGCCGGTGGGCAGGTGGTCGTCGCCGCGCTCCTCCTGCCAGGCAGCGGTGAAGTCGAGCCGGACCGGCTCGCCGCCGTCGAGGACACGGTTGAACCAGGGGTGCCAGCCGATCTGGGCCGGGAAGGAGGAGTCGTACGTCTCCACGGACATCGTGAGCGTCAGGGCGTCCGGCGTGAGCGCCGCGATCTGGGTGACGCGGCCCGCGTAGGGCCAGGGCTTGACGAGGTCGTACGTGAGGACGGCCTCGTCGTTGGTGGTGCGGGCGATGCTCCAGGCGCCGTCGCGGGCCGTGCCGTGGATGGCGTGCGGTGGGGAGTTGAGCGGCATCTGGTGGACGTCGGCGCCGTCACGGAACCGTCCGTCCCGGATGCGGCCGCACCAGGGGACCATCGGGAAGCACCCGAAGCGCTCTCCCTGCCGCAGCAGTTCGACGCCTCCGACCCGCAGTCCCCCGACCCGTCCACCGTTTCCCGGCTGCAAGGTCACTTCCGCGTCGCCCGCGGTCAGTGTGATGTCTTCTTGGCTCACGGGACGACACTACTCAACGGCGTTTTCTCAGTACCCGGGTCACCACGATCGCCGATGCCAGGACCACTGCCGCTGCCGGGGCCGCCCAGCGGAGGGCCGCTCCCGAGGCCACTGTCTGAGGGGCCGGGACGGGGGCGTAGCGGCCCCGCGGCGGTGCGTGGTCGACCTCCTCCGCGCTGCGGCCGATCATCGTGCGACGGGCGTGGGCCGCTTCGGCCGGGGGGTTGGCGGGTTCCGTGAAGTCGTCGACGGGGGGCGCCGGGGACTCCTCGGGAGTCTCCACGGCTTGCGATGTCTCCTGCCGCTCCGGCTGCTCCGGCTGCTCCGGTGTGTCCGCCGGCTGTTCCGACTTCGCCTGCGGCTGCTCCGGTTCCTCCTCCGTCTCGCCCAGGGCCTCCGCGAAACGGTTCAGCAGCCGTACGACGGCGGCACCCACCGCGTCCTGCGGGAGTTCCGTGACGCGGCCGTCCGCCGTGGCCGTGCCGTCGAAGGTCAGGGTCGTGCCGCCCTCCGTGTCGCGCAGGCGGAGAGTGAGGGCGAGGGTGACCGAGCCGGTGCCGCGGGTCTCGGTGGCGTCGCCCTCGACGGCGTACGAGCCGTCGTCCCGGCCGGTGACGCGTACCGCGCCGCGGTAGGTGATGGAGTGGCTGCCGACCCGCACCTTCAGGCGCCCGGCGACGGGGTCCGCGCCGGCGTCCTGCTGGAGCCCGGGAACCGCCCGGGCGACCCTGGCGGGATCCCCCAGGGCTTCGCTCAGCCGCTCGACCGTAACCGGAACGAACACCTCATGCTCCATGGTTGCCGAGCCTACCCAGGGGGGACGGTCATGCGCCCGCGTTGATGGAAAGTGACCGCGCCCTTCGGTCTCAGTAGCGCGGATGCACCAATGTCGACGCCGGCAGCCCTACGATCCGGGTCGCCTCCGCCGCCCGCCGCGCCGCCCCCAGGGACTCCCGCGTCAGGGTCGCCGGTCTCGGCCCCCAAACGCCCGGGCCCAGTGCCGGGTGTGCTCCCGGTGAGGCGAGCACGAAGCCCCAGTCGCGCGGTGCGCGGGAGGCGCCGGCCGTGCGGTCGGGGCCCGCGGCGAAGCCGGAGTCGCGGCCGCCGACGCGGTAGGGGGTGGTGTGCAGACCCGCCGCACGCATCGTCGACTCCACCGTCCAGAAGACCCGGGGCCGGGAGGAGACCGGCCCCGCGTGCACGACGAGACGGCCCTCGGGGGCCAGGACACGGCGGACCAGGCCGTAGAACTCCTCCGAGTACAGCTTGGTGCTCGCGGTGATGCCGGGGTCGGGCAGATCGGCGATCACCACGTCGTACGACGGCTCGGGCGCCGCCGTCCGCAGCCGGGGGAACGCGTCCGCGGTGGTCACCCGCACGCGCGCGTCGCCGTACACGTGGCCGTTGAGCCGGGACAGCGCCGGGTCGCGGCGGGCCAGGTCCACCACCGCGGGGTCGATCTCGACGATGTCGACCCGCCGTACGTCCGGGTACCTCAGCACCTCGCGGGCGGCGAGGCCGTCGCCGCCGCCGAGGACGAGCACGCGCCCGTGGCTGCCGTCCATCACGGGGGTGACGAGGGCCTCGTGGTAGCGGCGCTCGTCACGGCCGCTGACCCTCAGGCGGCCGTCGAGGTAGAGGCCGAGGGGGCGGCCGTCGGTGCCGCCGGTGAGGACGACCTCCTGGATGCCGGTCTGGAGGGCGACGCGCACGTCGTCGCCGTAGACCGCCTCTCGCGCGGCCCGCTCGAAGTCGTCGACGAGGACGGCGGCGGTGGCGAGGACACCGAGCACGGCGAGGTTGGCGGCCAGCAGCAGCCAGCCGGCCCGGCGGGTCAGGTCGCGGCGGAACAGGCCGAGGACCAGGGCACCGCCCGCGACCGCGTTGACCGCGCCGGTGAGCATCGCGCCGGTCAACTGGCCCAGCAGCGGCAGCAGGAGGAAGGGGAAGGCCAGGCCGCCGACCAGCGCGCCGACGTAGTCCGCCGCGAACAGGTCGGCCACGGCGCCGCCCGCGTCCTGGCGGCGGATGCGCTGGACCAGCTCCATCAGCAAGGGGACTTCGGCGCCGATGAGCAGACCGATGGCGAGGGAGAAGGCGACCAGGAGCCAGCGCGGACCGCTCGCCCACAGTCCGCCCCAGTCGCCGGTCCACGCGAAGACGGCGTACAGCGCCATCGCGCTGCACCCGCCGACCAGCGCGAGCAGCGCCTCGAGTGCGCCGAAGGCCGCCGCCGCGTGCCGGCGCAGCCGCTTGGCGACGAGGGAGCCGATGCCCATCGCGAAGACCATGACGGACAGCACCACGGAGGCCTGGGTGACCGAGTCGCCGATCAGGTACGAGGCGAGAGCGACCAGTTCGAGTTCGTACACCAGTCCGCAGGCCGCACAGACGAAGACACAGGCGAGGACGAGGAAGCGGCCCGTGCCGGGGCGGACGGGCAGCCGCGCAGGCCCGGCCCAGGACGGCGGAGCGCCGGGCGGGGCGGGGGCATGCGGCTCGATCACGTTGCGACCGTACGTCACTGATGTGGCACGCTTCGTCACCCACACGTGTGGAACTGAGGAGCAAACGGGAAACAGGGGTTTGCGTGGCTCAGCCCGACGTCCCGACCCGGGCCCGGACCCCGACCCGCGTCCGCGTGGCCACCAACTGCCCGTCCTGCGGGTACGCGTGCCAGGTGCGCCAGTGCACCTGCCCGTCGTACCGCTGGGCCAGCAGCGCCGTGAACGCGTGCGGGCTACCCGGAAAAACCCCCGCGAGCCCGTTCGGATGGTCGGACACCAGTGCCAGCAACTCCTGGGCCCGCCCGGCGAACTGACCCGGCGACAGCACCTCGACGCGTGCGGCGAACTCGTACTCCCAGTCCCCCACCCGCTTGGCCACGCCCAGGGGCAGCGGCGTACTGCCGCCGGGGATGCAGGCCACCGTCTCCGAACAGGTGCCCCGATCCTCCTCCAGGAGTACTTGGTGGGACGCGCCGAGGAGTCTCAACTGAAGCTTTGCCGCGCCGATTTCGAGATCGAGCGTGGCCAGGGCGGGAAGCGGCTCGCGCCCCAGGGCCCAGGCGAGGTCGGCCGCGCGCGTGTCGGTGTACGAGGTGTTCAGGGTCGTGAGCATGGATCGGCTCCGCTAGCACGCAAAGAAAGGGTGGAGTGGGGTCCGGCACATCCGGGCGACTGTGGGGGGATCGGCCCGGTCAGCCCAGTCGGGAGGTCAGGACGGGTCCGTAGGACGTCCGAGGGGCTGCGTTGGTGATTTAGAGGGAATCATGAACAGTGGGGCCACCACAGCGTTTTTACCCAACTTCGTGGGGTTTCCATCCCTCCGTGGGCTCTCCAGCTCATCTGTTCAACTACGGCGTGCGCCACGGCGGCCGGAACGTGCGCCGGAGCACCGGAGTGAAGAAGCGACAAGCGGGGGCGTGCGTCAATGCGACAAGCGGGGGCGTGCGTCCCGACCCAGGTCCGGACCCACGCCCCCGCGTTCCCCCGCTCCCCCGGTTTCGGATGCGGTTCCCCCTGCCGGAGCTCAGCTGCCCCGTGTCAGCCGCCTCCCCCGCATCCGCCCCCGCCGCCGCAGGACGACCCGCCACCACAGGACGACCCACCGCCGCAGGAGTGACCACCGGAGTGCCCACCGGAGTCGCCGCTCGACGAACCGCAGGACGAGCCGGCGCCCGTCGCGCCGCCGGCCCACCAGCTGTCCCGGTGCGCCCGGGACCGCCCGCCGCGGGGCTCCTTGACAGGCTTGACCAGCTTGACGCTCTTCTTCCTGTTCGCGGCGGACACCAGGGCCCCTACGAACAGGACCGCGAACACCGCCAGGATGATGCCGATGACCATGGCTCACCCTCCTTCCGTTACCCCCCCGAAGCGACCCCCCGTGGGCGCCTCGCCGGTTGCGTGAGCTGGAGATGCCCCTCTGTCTCACGGGCCAAAGCAGAGTTGAGGAACTCCAGAGCTTGGGCGCAGGATGAGCGGCATGACCTCCAGTGCGCGCCCCCTGCTCAACCGCCGTCTCGCCGAGTTCGGGACGACGATCTTCGCCGAGATGTCCGCCCTGGCCCTGCAGACCGGATCGATCAACCTGGGCCAGGGCTTCCCCGACACGGACGGCCCCGAGGAGGTCAGGGAGGCGGCCGTGCGGGCGCTGCGGGACGGGCGGGGCAACCAGTACCCGCCGGGCCCGGGCGTCCCGGAGCTGCGTACTGCGATCGCGGCACATCAGGAGCGGCGGTACGGGCTGTCGTACGACCCGGACACCGAGGTACTGGTCACCGCGGGCGCCACGGAGGCGATCGCCGCCGCGCTGCTCGCCCTGGTCGAGCCCGGTGACGAGGTCGTCGCCCTGGAGCCGTACTACGACTCCTACGCGGCCTGCATCGCGATGGCGGGCGGGACCAGGGTCCCGGTCACCCTGCGGCCGCACTTCGAGGGGGGCGCCCGCTTCCGTCTCGACCTCGACGAACTGCGCGCCGCGGTGACCGACCGGACCCGGCTCCTGCTCATCAACACCCCGCACAACCCCACCGGCACCGTCCTCACCCGTGAGGAGCTGACGGCGATCGCCGAACTGGCCGTGGAGCGGGATCTGCTGGTGGTCACGGACGAGGTGTACGAGCACCTGGTGTTCGACGAAGCCGAGCACCTACCGCTGGCCACCTTCCCGGGGATGCGGGAGCGCACGGTCACCATCGGCTCGGCCGGCAAGACGTTCTCGTTCACGGGCTGGAAGGTCGGCTGGATCACGGCGGACGGCCCGCTCGTCGCCGCCGTCCGGACGGCCAAGCAGTACCTGACCTACGTCAGCGCGGGCCCCTTCCAGTACGCGATCGCCGAGGCGCTGCGTCTGCCGGACACGTACTTCGACAGCTTCCGCGCCGACCTCCAGCGCAAGCGGGACCTGCTCGGCGACGGCCTGCGCGCAGCCGGGTTCGAGGTCTACCAGCCCCAGGGCACTTACTTCATCACCACCGACATCGCCCCCTTCGGCGAGAAGGACGCCTACGCTTTCTGCCGCTCGCTGCCCGAACGCTGCGGCGTCGTCGCTGTCCCCAACTCCGTCTTCTACGACGACCCAAACGCCGGCCGCAGCCAGGTCCGCTTCACCTTCTGCAAGAGGGACGACGTTCTCACCGAGGCCACCAGCCGCCTGCAACGCCTCGCGTCCTGATTCACGCCTCTCTTCGTCCCGAATGAGGTTCGGGTGAGATCGGTACCGGACGGGGTGCTGTTTTGCCTGGTCAGAGCGTTGAAGTACGGCGGTCTGCTGGTGCACGCGCTGGTGCGTGGCGCCGGCCGGACACCGGGTCGTCGTGTTGTCCGCAGGCACCTCGTCCCGCTTCGCGTACCCCGCTCGGGACGACCAGGCGTCCGACATGAATGAGTCGGGCGTCCGCGCATCGACCGGTACCCGGGGCACAGGCTCCGGCGTTCCCTGCCCGCTGCCATGTGAGGACGTGGGGACGGATCGCGTGTTCCGCCAAGCGCACAGGGCCATCCGCGCGACCTCCCCCATGATCCCGTGCGCGGCCGCGCCTCATGTGACGCTGAGGCCACGGGTAGTGAGCACCTCGGCCATCTCCAGGGCGATGTAGCCGGAGCTGATGACGGCGGCCGGCTTCTGCGGCGGGGGAACCTTTGCCCGCCCACAGGCGTCGAGGGCTCGCCACGTACGAAAACTGACGTAACCGCCCGTCGCGGCTGAGCGGATGTCCGGTGCTCAGTGCGCCCATACCTTCTCGGATCGAAGACAAGTTGTCGTCGTGCAGCAGCGCGGCGACGGGAGAAGGGAACAGCATGACTGTCATTGCCGCCGGAGGGTTCGCAAACCTGGGAGAGCCGTGGGCCTCGCTGCTGATCGGTCTTCTGGCGATCGTCGGCATCGTGTACACGGCGCTTGTCGTGGCCGCTGTCGCCGGAGTGGTGAAGGCGCCCGCCGCGACCCGGACCAGGGTTGCCTGGATCGCGTTCATCTTCTTCTTCCCCCTGCTGGCCGCCATTCTGTGGTTCGCGGTCGGACGCTCCCGGGCCGCCGGCCCGCAGACCCAGTCGTGAACGCCTCCGCTCGTACCCGACGTCCGCAGGCCGGTGACCAGTCGTGGACACCGGCCGCGCGGCCCGGCCGTCCCCGCAGCGAGCAGGTCGAGCGAGCTGTCTTCGCGGCCGTCGACCTGTTGATGGCACAGGGCATGGGACCTGCCTACCTGACGGTGGAGCGCATCGCGGCCACCGCGGGTGTCGGCAAGTCCACCATCTACCGGCGCTGGGCCGGCAAGGAGGCGTTGCTGGCCGGCGCCATACCGCGGGTGACGGACCTGCTGCCGCCGCGTGACGGGGCGGCCGGCGTACTGGGCGGTACGGGGATACGTGACGGACTGGTTCTGATGGCCGAGGTGCTGCGTGCGCATCCTCGTCTGGTGACCTGGCTGTGGCTCTTCGGGGCCGGACCCGAGGTGCGGCGCGACGCCCCGCTCGGTCTCGAGACGGCGTTCGACGAGCGAGTGACCGCACCCCTCCGTGTCGTTGTCGGCTCGCTCGTCGGGGAAGGCATGGCGGTGGGCCGGTTCCGCAGTGGCCTTGACCAGGACTTCGTGTCGGAACTGCTCTTGGGCTGGCTCGTGATGAGCGTCGTCTTCTGGCGGGGTACGTCGTCGAGCGGTTCCGTGCGGGGGCCGGGGGACGTGCTGGACGCCGTACTCGACGGCCTCCTCGACCCGCCTGCGTCGATACATGGGGCCCCACGCGACGCAGACTCGGCCTCCGACCGCGCCGCCGTCCGAAGTCCCGTCTGAAGTTACGGGACGCCACCGCTTCAGAGATGACTCAGGGGTATTTCAACACCCCCTGGCATCGTTCTGCTTGGAAAAAGAACCCGAGAAGCGGGGGCTACCGTGAATCAAACACTCATCGTTGCCAGGATGGCACCCGGCGATGCACAGGAGGTCGCCAGGATATTCGCCGATTCGGACCGTACTGAACTCCCCGGACTGGTCGGGGTGAAACGCCGTTCACTCTTCCGCTTTCACGATCTCTATTTCCACCTGATCGAATCGCGGGAGTCGCTCGGCGGGCTCACGCCGGAGATCCGCCGGCACCCGCTGTTCCAGCAGGTCAATTCCGAGCTGGAGCACTTCATCGAGCCGTACGACCCCCAGACCTGGCGCCGGCCGGCCGACGCCATGGCCGCGCGGTTCTACATGTGGCAGTCCGCCGATGCCTGAGCCACAGACCGTCTCGTGCCCTCGGACAGGGCACCAGCCCGGAGAGGAGTCAGCAGTGCCTGTCACCCAGCACACCAAGGTCGCCGCGGCTGACGTGGAGGTCAATCGCCGCCGCGGCGGCGAGATCCGGGTGGTGCTCGGCCCGAAGACCGCCGGCGCGACGACCGGCTTTCTTGGCCTGCTCACCCTGGCCGCGGGCGAGTTCGTCGCCGAGCACTACCATCCGTACTCCGAGGAGTTCCTCTACGTGACGAGGGGCACCGTCGTCGTACGGCTGGACGGAGAGCCCGTCACCGTCGGCGCCGGCGAAGGGCTGCTGGTCCCCAAGGACGTGCGGCACCGGGTGGAGAACGGCGGCGATGAGCCCGCCGAGGCGGTCTTCCACCTCTGCCCGCTGGCTCCCCGGCCCGAACTGGGCCACGTGGACACCGAGCCGCTCGTCGAACCGGCCGCGCCGCAGATCAACGTCGGAGCGGCGTGATGCCGCGGCGGCGTGCGGTCATCACCGGTATCGGGGTGGTGGCGCCCGGTGGCATCGGCCGCAAGGAATTCTGGGAGCTGCTGACGTCCGGGCGTACGGCGACCCATGCAATCAGCGTTTTCGACGCCACTCCGTTTCGCTCCAGGATTGCCGCCGAGTGCGACTTCGACACGGCTGCGGCAGGGCTTACCCCGCAGGAGGCCCGCCGTATGGACCGGGCCGCACAATTCGCCGTGGTCTGTGCTCGTGAGGCAGTGGCGGACAGCGGGCTGGAATTCGACACGGTCGATTCCGATACGGTCGGCGTTTCCATAGGAAGCGCGGTCGGCGCCACGATTGGCTTGGAAAACGAATACGCGGTCGTGAGCAACAGCGGACGCGACTGGATCGTCGACCACGCCTACGCGGTGCCCCAGTTGTACGGATACCTGGTCCCCAGCTCGTTCTCGGCGGAGGTCGCCTGGACGGTGGGGGCCGAGGGCCCGGTGACCACGGTGTCCACGGGATGCACCTCCGGTCTGGACGCGGTGAGTTACGCCGCCGGTCTGATCGAGGAGGGCTCGGCGGAGGTCATGCTGGCAGGCGCCACCGACGCACCGATCTCCCCGATCTCGGCAGCCAGCTTCGACGCGATCAAGGCGACCTCGCCGAACAACGCCGACCCCGAGCACGCCTCACGCCCCTTCGACGCCCACCGCGACGGCTTCGTCATGGGCGAAGGAAGCGCCGTGTTCGTCCTGGAGGAACGCGAGGCGGCGAAGGCCCGCGGCGCCCACGTCTACGCCGAGGTCGTCGGGTTCGCGGGCCGGAGCAACGCGTACCACATGACCGGCCTCAAGCCGGACGGGCGGGAGATGGCGGAGGCCATCACGGTGGCCATGCGCCGTGCCGGAGTGCGCCCCGAGGACATCGACTACATCAACGCGCACGGCTCCGGAACCCGGCAGAACGACCGGCACGAGACGGCCGCGTTCAAGCGCAGCCTCGGGGAGCGGGCCCACCAGGTGCCGGTCAGCTCCATCAAGTCGATGGTGGGCCACTCGCTCGGCGCCATCGGCTCCATCGAGATCGCCGCGTGTGCGCTGGCCATCGAACACGGGGTCGTGCCGCCGACGGCGAACCTGAGAACCAGCGACCCGGAATGCGACCTCGACTACGTGCCCCGGATCGCCCGCGAGGCAGAGCTGGACGTGGTCCTGACCGTCGGCAGCGGATTCGGCGGGTTCCAGACCGCGATGCTGCTGGCCCGCCCCGGGAGGGTGGCATGAGTGCCGTGGTGACGGGCCTCGGGATCGTGGCCCCGAACGGAGTCGGCGTCGATGAGTACTGGCGCAACACGCTGGCCGGGGTCAGCGGCATCGGCCCGATCAGCCGCTTCGACGGCTCGGCGTATCCGACGTCGCTGGCCGGCGAGGTGACCGGCTTCGAACCGCTCGCCCACCTGCCCAGGCGGCTCGTCGTGCAGACTGACCGCTGGACGCAGTTCGCGCTGGTCGCGGCCGAGACCGCACTGTCCGACGCGTCGGCCCTGCCGCTCGACGAGACCGGTCTGGGCGAGTACGACATGGCCGTGGTGACCGCGAGTTCCAGCGGCGGCAACGAGTTCGGCCAGGGTGAGCTGGGCCGACTGTGGCGGCTCGGCCCGGACCATGTGACGACGTTCCAGTCGATCGCCTGGTTCTACGCGGCGACGACCGGCCAGCTCTCCATTCGTCACGGTATGCGCGGCCCGTGCGGCGTCGTGGTCAGCGAGCAGGCGGGCGGTCTCGACGCGATCGGCCAGGCCCTGCGGGTGATCCGGGACGGCACGAAGCTCGCGCTCACCGGTGGCACGGAGGCGCCGCTGTCGCCGTACGCGCTGGTGTGCCTGCAGACCAGCAAGCTGCTGAGCACCGCCACCGACCCCACCCGCGCCTACGTGCCCTTCGACATCGACGCGGCCGGGTTTGTGCCTGGCGAGGGCGGCGCGATCCTCGTCGTGGAGGACGAGGACAGTGCCCGCGCCCGCCCGGGCGTCTTCCTCTACGGCCGGGTCGTCGGCTACGCGGCGACCTTCGACCCGCCGCCCGGCTCGGGCCGGCCGCCGGCCCTGCGCCGTGCCGCCGAGCTCGCCCTGGCCCGCGCCGGGTGCGAGCCGGGGGACATCGATGTGGTCTTCGCGGACGCCGCCGGAGTGCCGGAGGCCGACCGGGCCGAGGCAGAGGCCATCGCCGGGCTCTTCGGCGAGCACGGCGTGCCGGTCACGGCACCCAAGACCATGACCGGCCGGCTCTTCGCCGGCGGCGGCTCGCTCGATGCCGCGACCGCACTGCTGGCCCTCCGCGACGGCGTGATCCCGCCGACAGCCGGGGTCGACCCGGCAGCCGCGTACCGCCTCGATCTCGTCGTCGGCACGCCACGCGAGGCCCCTTTGAGGACCGCGCTGGTCCTGGCACGGGGATTCGGCGGCTTCAACTCCGCCCTCGTGCTGCAGGCGATGTGACGCACAGCATGTGACTCCCCGTCAAGAACAAATCGTCAAACGCACCGTCAAACACCTGGCCGGGGCACCGCGACAAGACGCCCCGGCAGGCGATGTGACGCACGGAAAGGAACACCTGCCCATGTCCACCATCACGCTCGACGATCTGCGAGAGGCCATGGAACGCTGCGGAGTGGAAGACCAGGTCACGCTCGACGAGACGACGATCAACGCGGAGCTGGAAGACCGCGGCTACGACTCGCTGGCGCGGCTGGAGATATTCGCCCAGCTGGGCCGCACCACCGGAGTCAGAATCCCGGACGAGGCGATACACGACCTGCGCACCCCGCAGGAGATCATCAACTACCTCTACGGCCGGCTGCCGAAGGCGAGCTGACGATGTCCGCACACACCGACAACAGCATCGTCATCAACGCCCCCATGGACCTGGTCTGGGAGCGGACCAACGACATCGAGTCCTGGCCGCGGCTGTTCGGCGAGTACTCCTCGGCCGAGATCCTGCACCGCGGGGGCAACACCGTACGGTTCCGGCTCTCCCTGCATCCCGACGAGGACGGCAAGGTCTGGAGCTGGGTCTCCGAGCGGACGAGCGACGAGGCCACCCGCACCACCCGGTCGCACCGGGTGGAGACCGGCCCGTTCAAGTACATGTTCCTGTTCTGGGAGTACGAGCAGCTCGACGCGGGCGTGCGCCTGCGCTGGGTGCAGGACTTCGAGATGAAGCCGGGCGCGCCGCTGGACGACTCGGGCATGGCCGAGCGGATCAACCGCAACTCCCGGGTCGAGCTCGCACTGATCAAGGAGCGGCTCGAGAGCGTCCACGCGCTCGCCGCCGTCAGCTGACCTCCGCCGGTCGCATCTCACATCACCTTTCTCACGCCCGATGTGACATCACGTCAGGAGCAATTCACCCATGACCATACAACTCGACGGCAGGACCGTACTGCTGACCGGCGGCACCCGGGGCATCGGCCGCGGCATCGCCCTCGCGCTCGCCCGTTCCGGCGCCCGGCTGCTGACCTGTTCCCGCCACGACGACGAGGCCGCGCAGAGCCTCCAGCGGGAGCTGAAGGAGATCGGCCCCGACCACCACGTCATGCGCGCGGACGTCAGCAGGAGCGAGGACATCGAGGCGCTCGTCGGCGAGGCCGAGGCGCGCTTCGGCTCGCTGGACGCGGTCGTCGCCAACGCCGGAGCGATCACACACGTCCCGTTCGACAAGCTCACCCCCGAGGACTGGCACCGCGTTCTCGACACCAACCTCACCGGCACCTACCTGCTGGTCCAGAAAAGCCTGCCGCTGCTGGGCGAGGGCTCCTCCGTCATCGCCGTCGGCTCCCGGTCGGCGATGGTGGGAATTCCGCTGCGCGCCCACTACACGGCGTCGAAGGCGGGCCTGGTCGGACTGACGCGCTCCCTCGCCAAGGAACTCGGCCCCCGCGGCATCCGGGTCAACGTCGTCGCTCCGGGCGTCATCGAGCCGGAGAACGAGCCGCTGCCCGAGGAAACCCGCGCCCGCTACCGGCAGCTCACCGCGCTCGGCCGCCTCGGCAGGCCCGAGGAGGTCGCCGGCGCCGTGCTCTTCCTCGCCAGCACCCTGTCCGCCTACGTCACCGGCGAGACCCTGCACGTCGACGGAGGTATCTGACCATGACCTGCCCGAACGCGTTCCGCGTCACCCTGCGGATGCAGGTCCACCCCGGTCGTGGCGCCGACTTCGAGCGCGCCTGGTACGACGGTGCCTCGGTGATCACCGGCCGGCCCGCCAACCTCGGTCAGTGGCTGTCGGCCAGTGCCGAGGAACCCGACATCTACTACATCGTCAGCGACTGGACCGACGAGGACAGCTTCCGCACGTACGAGCAGAGCGAGGAGCATCTGGAGCACCGCTCGAAGCTGCACCCGTACCGGCTGTCCGGCTCGATGACGACCATGCACGTGCGGTACGCCATGACCGGTGCGGCCTCCCTCACCGCCGCGGGTTCATGAGCAGGCTGCGCGTACTGGTGTACGCGGCGGCGCCGGAGTCCGACCCGGACGCCGTCTCCGCCGCGTACCGCCGGATCAGTGAGGCCCTGCGGGGCACGCCCGGCCTGCTGGGCAACGAACTGCTGCGCTCCACCCTCGACGACGGCGCCTTCCTCGTGATGAGCGAGTGGGAGAGCCGTGAGGCGTTCGAAGGCTGGGAGCAAGGCTCCTCCCACCGCGACACCACCGCCCCGCTGCGCCCCTTCCAGGACGCGAGCAAGGGCCGCCCGTTCGGCATCTACCAGGTCGTCGCGAGCTACTGAGCCGCCGCGGCCACAAGGACCCAAGGAGACATCCATGCGACTCGATGTCGCAGGCAAGCGCATCGTGGTGACGGGCGGCACCCGGGGCATCGGGCGCACCATCAGCCTGGCGTTCGCCCAGGCCGGTGCCCGCGTCCTCGCCGTGCACCGCGCGGACGGTTCCGCCGCGGCCGAACTGGCCCGGCAGCTCAAGGAAACCGGCGGCGCGCACGCCGTCGTACGGGCCGACCTCACCGACCCGGCCGAGGTCGCCGAGCTCGTCGACGCGGCACGCACCGCCCTGGGCGGCGTGGACGTCCTGGTGAACAACGCCGGCGTGGACGGACACGAACGCATCGAGCAGCTCGCCCCCGAGGAGTGGCACCGCGTGCTCGACGGTGACCTGACCACCGTATTCCTGGTGACGCAGGCGTTCCTGCCACTGCTCGACGAGGCCGCCTCGGTGGTCAACGTCGGTGCCGCGGTGAGCCTGCGCGGCTTCGCCGGCCGCGCCCACTACACGGCGGCCAAGGCAGGTGTCATCGGCCTGACCCGCTCGCTGTGCAAGGAGTTCGGCCCGCGCGGGCTGCGCTTCAACACCGTGGCCCCCGGCGTGATCGCGACCGACCCGGCGGAGGAACTGCCGCCCCCGCTGCTCGCCAAGGTGCGCTCGATGACGGCGCTCGGCCGACTCGGCACGCCGGAGGACGTAGCAGGTGCCGTGCTGTACCTGGCCAGTGACCTGGCCCGTTACGTCACCGGCGCGACCCTCAATGTCGACGGTGGCATCTAGGGGGTCCACCCCCTAGGGGGCTTCCGCCCCGTAGCCGCCGCCCCCGAACCCCTTTGGAAGGACGACAACCATGCCTTACGCCGCCATCACCTACGACGTGAAGCCCGGCAACGAGGAGGAGATCACGGAGATCTTCGCCGGCTTCCAGCGCGTGGACACCCCCGTGCTGCGCGACGAGGACGGAAACGAGGTCGGCCGTCTGCTCGGCACCGGCGTGTTCATCAAGGACGCGACGCTGGTGCGCTTCATCCACTACGAAGGCGACTTCGCGGCGGTCGGCCGGCACATGGGCACCCAGCCCGGCGTGCACCAGCTGGAGGAGAAGCTCCAGCCGTTCCTCGCCACGCCGCGGGACACCTCGACGCCGGAGAAGTTCAAGGCGCACTTCATCAACAGCCTGATGCGCTGTGTCTCCCAGTTCTCGGCCGAACAGGCCCAGACCGCCTGACGCGGTGAGGACGCCTTCCATTCCCCCCACGTCTTCGAAAGAGATGAGATGACCACCGCGAGCACCTACGGACAGTCCCTGCACACCGTGGGCCTGCCCGACGCGGACCGCGTCGGACGCAAGGCAGCCGTCCTGGGCGAGCTTCTGAACGCGGGCTTCACCGTGCCCGAGGGATACGTCATGCCCGCCGCGGCGCTGGAGGAGACCCTGCTCCACGCCGGTCTGGACGACAGCAGGGACGAGGTGACGGCCGAGAGGGTGACCAGAGCCGAACTGCCGCAGCGGGTGCGCGCCGATCTGTACCGCATCGCCGACGCCATGGCGGGGCAGGCGCTGGCGGTCCGCTCCTCCGGCGTCGCCGAGGACACCGCCGGAGCGTCCTACGCGGGCCAGTACCAGACGGTGCTGAACGTGCGGGGCTCCGCCGGGCTCGCCGATGCCGTGCGCACCTGCTGGGCCTCGGCGTTCGCCGAGCGGGTGCGCCAGTACGCGGGGCGGCAGGACGGCGGGGCGGCCGGTGGCATGCCGGTGCTCGTCCAGCGCATGGTCGACGCCACCGCGGCGGGCGTGGCCTTCAGTGTCAACCCCGTCACGGGCTCCGACGAGGTACGGATCAACGCGGTGCCGGGACTCGGCGACCGGCTCGTCGACGGCGGGGAGACCCCGGACGAGTGGGCGGTCTCCGGGGACACCGCCACCCACACCTCGGGCGAGCGGGGTGCCATCGATGCCGAGCAGGCACGGGAAGTGGCGCGCCTGGCCCGCAGAGTTCACGCGCATTTCGGCGCGCCGCAGGACATCGAGTGGGCCTTCGACGGCGAGCGGCTGTGGCTGCTGCAGGCGCGGCCCATCACCGCGCTGCCCGACCACGTGGAGCCGGTGCCGATCCCGGTCGACGTCCCCGACGGGTACTGGGCCCGGTCGACGTACTCCTCGCGTCCCCTGTCCCCGATGTTCCGTTCCATGGTCCTGGCCACGCTGGACGAGGCGACCAGCCGGCTGTTCCGCTTCGGGCTCGGGGAGTGCATCCAGTTCCGCGAGATCGGCGGCTGGGTGTACGCGCGCTACGTGTCCGTCTCGGGAGCGGAGGCGGTCAAGGACCGGCTGGCCCGCGTGGTCGCCGAGGTTCGTGCGGGCGAGCCCGCCAGGGTCTTCGACCGTTGGTACGAGGAGTGGCAGCCGGCGCTCGCCGCGCGGCTCGGCGCCCTGCGGGACACCGACCGGCAGGGCCTCGACGACCAGTCGCTGGCCGGCCATCTGAGGGAGACCGAAGAGACGCGCCACCACGCCTCGGACGTGCACTACCGGATCGGCGGCGCCGGCACCTTCGTCCTCGGCGAGCTCGGCGTGGTCTGCCGGGATCTGCTGGGCCAGAACACGTCCGAGACTCTGAAGCTGCTGACCGGGCTGCCCGGCAAGACGACCGAGCCCACGTACGCCCTGGCCGCGTTGACGCACACCGCGCGGGACACCCCCGGGCTGGCCAAGGTGCTCATGGAAGCAGACGAGGGCACCGTCGATCAGCTCGCGTCAGTGGATACGGACTTCGCCCGGGGGTTCGACGCGTACCGGCGTGAGTACGCACACCGCACGCTGGAGATGGACCTCACCTCGCCGACCATGGCGGAGCGGCCGCACCTGCTGCTGGCCCTCGTCCGCGATCAGCTCACGCGGTGTTTCGACCCGGAGAGCGAGGTCGCGGCGCTGACGCGGCAGCGGGAGGAGGCGACCGTCGCGGCGAGGGCGGTGCTCGAGGGCGACCCGGATGCTCTTCGGCGGTTCGACAGGGTGCTGGCCCTCGCCCAGCGGGCCTATCCCCTCCGCGACGACAGCGCGTACTACACGCAGGTCGCCGGCGCGGTGCTGCGCTACGCGGTGCTGGAGGTGGGCCGCAGGCTCGCCGGACGCGGCCAGCTCGACGCCGCCGATCACGTCTTCTTCCTGGAGCGTGACGAGGCCCTCGCCGCACTGAGGGACGGCGACGACAGGCGTCCGCTCGTCGCGCGGCGCCGGGGCGAGTACGCCTGGGCCGAGACCAGCCCCGGACCGGCGTCCTACGGCGATCCGGTCGGCCCGGACCGGCCGAACCCCCGGTGGATGGCCAAGCTCCCCCAGGAGGCCCGGCACGTGCTGGACATCGGGCTGTGGTCCTGGCGGGAGGTCTCCGGGGAGGGCGCCCACGGCGGTATCGACCGGCAGACGGGAGTCATCCGCGGAATCGCGGGCTCCGCGGGGCGGTTCACCGGACCCGCCCGGGTGATCAGGAGCGAGGCGGAGTTCGGCAAGCTGCGACCCGGAGACGTCCTGGTCTGCCCGGAGACGACGGCCCAGTGGTCCGTTCTCTTCACCAGCGTCGGGGCCCTCGTCACGGACACCGGTGGGCTGCTGTCACACCCGGCGATCATCGCGAGGGAGTACCGGGTGCCGGCGGTCCTCGCGACCGGCAACGGCACCAGTCTGGTCCGTGACGGTCAGATCGTCACCGTCGACGGTACGGCGGGAACTGTGCAGGTCTCCCGCTGAATGTGCTCAGTTGAGCCTGCGGCTTCGCGAGGCGGTCTGTGGGGAGACGGCGTGCACACCACTTTCCCACAGATCGGCAAAGAGCCGGTGTTTTCATGGGAGTTGATCTAGTACCGACCCCGCGACTCCGATAGCTTCTACCAGGTGATAGAAGGTCAACTTTCAAGTAACTGGAAGTTGACGACCGCACGTATCACCCATGGCAA
The DNA here is from genome assembly GCF_030816965.1 of Streptomyces canus. Taxonomy (NCBI): domain Bacteria; kingdom Bacillati; phylum Actinomycetota; class Actinomycetes; order Kitasatosporales; family Streptomycetaceae; genus Streptomyces; species Streptomyces canus. The sequence goes on along the minus strand of NZ_JAUSYQ010000002.1, from coordinate 5,498,580 downwards.
ACGAATCGGGGGACGGGTTTTGCTGATGAACTTCAGATTGCTGGGGCCATTCGAGATTCTCCATGAGGGGCGCGACATCACGCCCACCGCGCCGAAACTGCGCGCGGCGCTCGCATTGCTGCTGGCCAGTCACAATCGCGTGGTACCGACACCGGCACTGATCGAGGAGATCTGGTCGGACGATCCGCCGAACGGTTACACGGCCACCGTGCACACCTACATCTACCAGCTGAGAAAGCTGCTGCACGGTAACGAGAACACCGACTGCCTGGTCACTACACCGATCGGCTATCGGGCCGATATCGCTCCGGAAGCTCTCGACCTGTGCGAGTTCGAGCGGCTGTCCCTCTCCGGCCGCCAGGCGTTCGAGGCCGGCGACATGACGCGCGCCTCACAGCTCCTGCACGAGGCGCTGGTGCTGCGGCGTGGCGGTGTGCTCACCGGCGTGCGAAGAGGTCCGTTGCTGGAAGCACAGGCCGCGCGGCTGGAGGAGAACCTCCTGCGTGCCCTCCTCCTGCGGATCGACGCCGATCTGCGGCTCGGCCGCCACGGCGAACTCGTAGGCGAGCTCCGCGAGTTGGTCATCGAGTACCCCATGCACGAAGAGCTGAACGCGAAGCTGATGCTGGCTCTGTACCGCTGCGACCGGCGATCGGCAGCGCTGCAGGTGTACCACGATGTGCGCCACGCCCTGCGCGACGAACTCGGGATCGTGCCGTCGCCGAATCTGCAGCGGATACACCAGGACATCCTCATGGACGCCCCCGTGCTGCAACGGCGCGAAGCGGAGCCGGTCAGAGAACAGGTCACGGTGACCGCCTCGGTTCCCGCCACCCTGCCGCCCGACATCGGCGACTTCGTCGGCCGCGAGGCCGAACTCGGCGCCCTCGACCGCCTCTTGACCCCGGGCGACACCGCCCCGCGCACCGTTCTCGTCGTCGGCGCCCCGGGAGCCGGCAAGAGAGCCCTGGCCAGACGGGCTGCCCACCGGGCGCGCCACAGATTCCCCGACGGTCAGCTCTACGCCAGTCTGGTGCGTGAGGGCGGCCGGGACGCCGAACCCGCGGAGATCCTCGGAGAGTTCCTTCGCGTCGTCGGGTTCGACCCTGCCGACATCCCCGTCGGCGAGGAGGAGCGCAGCAGCATGTTCCGCTCCTGGGCGGCGGACCGCGGGGGCCTGCTGGTCCTGGAGGGCGCGAGCGACCTGGGACGGCTCAGACCCCTCATGCCCAGCGGCCCCGAATGGGCCGTTCTCGTCACCGGCGAATACTGCCTTCCGGGACTGGCGAGCGCACAGCGGCTCGAACTCGGTCCCCTGGACCCCGCGGAGGGACTGGAACTGCTCACCGCCATCGTCGGCCGGGAACGCATTGCCCGGGAACCGGACGCGGCCGACGAACTGGTGCGGTTCTGCGGTGGCCTGCCGCTGGCCCTGCGGGCGGCCGGGGAACGGCTGGTGTCCGCCCGCCACTGGAGTATCCGCAAGCTGCTGCGCCGCGCGTCCGATCCCGTCAGCGGGCTGGAAGAGCTTCGTGTCGGCGACATCGACCTGGCGGCCCGCTACACCCGGTGCTATCTGTCGTTGAGCGAACCCGAACGGGCAGCCTTCCGCGTGCTGGGCCGACTCGGCACCGCTCCCTTCAACGATGAGCGCGCCTCCCGGGAACTGCAGGTGGACGCGAGAACCACCGAGGACCTCCTCGATGCGCTGGTGCAGGCCCACCTGGTCGAGGTGGAACTCGCCGGCCCGGACGGTGCGGCGCACTATCGTTTCTCTGGTCTTCTGGCCCGCTTTGCCGGCTCTCTGGCGACCTACTGGGAGAGTCTGGTCCAAAAGGACCTCCCTGTCGGCGTCGCCGCCTGACCCCTGCAGGGCGGCGCCCGTCCGGTACATGATGTCTGCTCGCCCGGCTCGGCTGCGCGATCGGGACCGCCGGACGCCTCTGGGCGCCCGGCGGTCCCGAGGGGCCCGGCGGTTACTCGGGCTTGTTGCCGGTGTCGCGGCCGATGTCGAACGGGGAGCTGACACCCTCGTAGGCCAGGTGCATCACCATGCCCATGGTGGCGTGCTCCAGGTTGTGGCAGTGGTCCATCCAGATGCCCGGATTGTCGGCCCGGAAGGCGATCTGGTAACTCTCGCCCGGCTGGATGTACAGGGTGTCGGTCCACCAGGGGCTTCCCGTGACCGGTTTGCCGTTGTGGGCCAGCACCAGGGCGTGGTGGCCGTGCAGGTGCATCGGGTGACCGGCATGCCCGCGGTTGACGAAGGTCTGCTCGACCAGATCTCCCTTGCGCACCATGAGCATCGGGATGTGGGGGAACGACTTTCCGTTGATGGTGGGCAGGAAGTAGAACTTGCCGTCGTAGTAGCCGGGACGGTCGTCGATGATCAGCTTGAACTTCCGGTCGAAGTGGCTGTGCGGCCCGAACGGGGTGGACGCGGGGCTGCCGTACGCCGCTGGATCGAAGGCCGGCCAGTTCATGGAGCCCCGTGTGCCGTCGCCCGTGCCGCCGGGCCGCAGGACCAGGTCGGAGGCTGAGCCCTGGAGGTCCGAGAGCCTGACCGGGTGGTCCGGCATCGTGAAGGTGAGGTCGTCACGGCCGCCTTCACCGATCAGGAGCCGGGCCTGGCGCAGAGGGGTGGGCTTGTTGAGATCCGTGCCGTCGATGGCGCTCACCGTGAACGGGGCACCGGTCAGCGTGAACGACGTCGGCTCCGTCTCACCGGACTCCAGGCTGCTGGTGTTGACCAGTCGCAGCCGCACCCGGGTGCCGGGGGCCACGGTGCGCCGCTGGAGACGGTCCGACGTGCCGAGCGCTGCGGTACGCACCCCGTTGGCGGTCGGCCACAGGTGGGCGAGCACGGTCATGTCGAGGCCCTGGGGCCGGCCGCTCCTGGGCAGGACGACCAGCGCGCCGTACAGACCGTGGGTGACCTCCTCGAAGGAGTCCTGGTGCGAGTGGTACCAGAAGGTGCCCACCTGGTGGGGCCGGAACCGGTAGGTGAAGGTGTGTCCGGGCTGTACGGCGTTCTGGGTCACGCCCGCGACGCCGTCCTCGGCGTTGGGTACGTCCAGCCCGTGCCAGTGCAGGGTGACACCGGCCCGCCGACCTGCCAGGTGATTGACGAGCTTCACCTGGACCAGGTCGCCCTCGTGGACCCGCAGTTCCGGCCCTGGGGTCCGCCCGTTGAAAGCCATCCCGTGGATGATCTTGCCGGAGGCCAGGCGGATCGTGGAGTCCTTGGCGGTCAGGGTGAAGCTCTCGTCAGGCGTTCCGCTGATGTCGCCGGTCAGGTTCGTGACGCTCGTGGTCCGTACGGACTTGCCCGAGTGGTCCATCGCCATGCCGGCCATGGCCTTCGGCCCGCCGCCCCAGTCCATCGGAGAACTGTCCATCGCCAGCTTTCCGGGCAGGCGGCTGGCCGACTGCGCGTAGCTCAGGGTGCCGCTCAGGCCCAGAGCGACCGCGGCGACCGTGCCCACGAAGCGGACCATGCGGGCCCAGAGGCGCGGGCGCCGGGCGGCGCCCGCGCCCTGAGCGGCCTGCCGCATCCGCTGCCGGAGGGACAGCACCGCGGTACCGACCGCCAGCACGCCCCACAGGCCGATCAGGTACCTGGTGTACGGAGGGACCGGGCGGGCGACGAACACCACGTACAGCCCCAGGAGGGCGCCGATGGCGGTCGTCTGAACCGGGATCACCAGCCGGGGAGCGGCAGCCGCCGACCGCTGTCCCGGTGTGGTCGGCGCGTCCGCATCGCCCGGCTCCGCGGCAGCGATCGCACGCAGGGCGGGCACGGACAGGGCCAGTGTCGCCGCGAACGGCAGCACCAGCAGCGGCACCGCGAGGATCATCCGGTTCGAACCGTAGTCCCAGCCGTAGCTGGTCATGTAACCGGCGACCGCCAGCCTTCCGGCCACGGCGAGCGCACAGAACCAGATGAATCGCAGAGAACGTCGTGCGCTTTTCCGGAGTTTCTGCCGACTGGGCCGGAAAACCAGTCGGCCGACACGGTAACCGGCTATTCCCCACAGCAATACCAAAAGCATTGCCGCGACCTCGTCCATGTTTTCCAGTTGCTCAAACACCGGGGTCTCCCAGAGTCGTTGTCATGGCGACAACGCTATGAGCACTCCGGGTGCCCCTCATCCGTCCGGACGCGACCACCGACTACGCAAATTCGCGTATTCGAGGAGGCAGCGTCAGGGTCTGACGAGGCCTGTCTGGTAGGCCACCACCACCAATTGGGCACGGTCGCGCACGCCCAGTTTCACCATGGCCCGGCTGACGTGCGTACGAGCCGTTGCCGGACTCATGTACAGCTTCTTTCCGATCTCATCGTTCGTGAGCCCGTGGGCGGCAAGTGCCATGACCTCGCGCTCCCGTCCGGTCAGCACCGACAGGCGCTCCTCGTCCCTGGGCGCCGGAGTCTGTGCGGCGAACCGGGTGATCACCTGGCGGGTGACGCGTGGGGTGAGCAGGGCCTCCCCGGCGGCGACCACGCGTATCGCCTCGCGCAGGCGCTCGGGTTCGATGTCCTTGCCGAGGAAGCCGCTCGCGCCGGCCCGGAGCGCCCTCGAATACATACTCGTCGAGTTCGAACGTGGTCAGCACGACGATCCGTACGCTCTCCAGAGCCGGGTCCGCCGTGATCTGCCGGGTGGCCGCCACCCCGTCGAGCACGGGCATACGGACGTCCATCAGCACCACGTCGGGCACCGTCTCGCGGACGGTCCGTACTGCCTGCGCGCCGTCGGACGCCTCGCCCACGACCTGGATGTCCGGCGTGTTGTCCAACAGGCCGCGGAATCCGGCCCGCACCAGCATCTGGTCGTCCGCGAGCACCACTCGAATCGTCACTCCGCCTCCTCGGCCTGCTCTTCCACGGGCAGCCGGGCACACACCCGGAATCCGCCGTCCGCGCCCCCGCCTGTCTCCAGTTGTCCACCGAACGCCGCCACGCGCTCACCCATGCCGGTCAGGCCGAAGCCCGGTGGTCCGGAGGGGGAGGCCGACGGCCCTCGGCCGTCGTCGTTCACCTCGATCACCAACTCCCGGGGCAGGTACCGGATCCCGACCGCCGCCCGCTGTGCCCCCGAGTGGCGTACGACGTTGGTCAGGGACTCCTGGACGATACGGTAGGCCGACGCATCCACCACGCCGGGCAGCGGCCGGGCCTCGCCGTCCACCGTGACCGACACCGCCACCCCGGCCTGCCGCGCCAGCTCCGCCAGGTCGTCGACAGCGGCCAGGGTCGGAGCCGGAGACCACTCGTCCTCGCCCTGAGCCCGCAACAAGCCCACGGTGGCCTTGAGTTCACTCATCGCGTCCCGGGCGGCCTGCCGGACCACGCGCAACGCCGCCTCGGCCGCCTCGGGCCGGTCCTTGAGCACGTCCTGGGCGAGGCCCGCCTGGACGGTGATCGCCGAGATCGAGTGGCCGATGATGTCGTGCACCTCGCGGGCGATGCGCAGCCGTTCCTCGGTCACCCGCTGTGCGGCCTCCCGCTCCCGTTGCGCCTCGGACTCCTCGAGCCGCGCCTGCGCCTCGGCGAGCCGGATGCGCCGGTTGCGCACGGTGTCACCCAGCAGCATCACCGCGATGAGCAGGGAGGAATCCTGAACAATGTTGGTCAGCAGGGGAAGCGGAGGATCGCCCAGCCGTACGCCGTGCACGACGAGGTCGGCGCCGACGAAGAAGGCCGCCACACCGGCGGACCACTTCAGACGTCCGGCCGTGCAGGCGGTGTACAGGGCCGCCGCCAGTGGCAGCGCCGGCTCGATCCCCGGATATTCGACGGTGTAGTAGACGAACAGCAGGACCGTGGTGGCGGCCAGCACGCCGAGCGGATGGGTCCGTCTGGCCAGCAGTACGGCACCAATTGCCGTGCCCAGGAAGTACGCCCCCAGATCAGGGGGATACGCGCCCGGTTCGTAGGCGATATGTATCGCGACGCACACCACGGCGGCGACGGCCGCGGCCACCACGACGTCGACGACCGCGGGCGGCCACCTGCGCAGGTTCATATCGGCCAATCTATCCGTACGCCGATCTTGTGAATCGACGGTGCCGAGGGCCCCGTCGGGAAGACGGAGCCCTCGGCACCGGGTCAGCGGTGAGAACACGGGCGGTGGGCGGTCGGGCGGGGGCTCAGACCGGCGCCACCAGCGCCACCGCGTTCACCGTGACCGCACACAGGGCCAGGGCGGTCCGCAGGTAGTGCCAGCCGCGCCACCGCGTCCGGGGGTCCTCCCAGTTGTCGGGAAGCCTCGTCACGTCGAGCGCGGCGAGGGTCCGGTTGATCGGGACGTTGCGCAGGTGCGAGACGCACTGGGTGCCGATCAGCAGAACCAGGCCGGTGACGAACAGAGCCGACCTTGCCGCCGACGTCGACAGCAGGGCGAGCACGAGGTCCAGCCCGGTCGCGACGTTCACGATCACGGGCATGGCGGGGTGGTAGCCCCTGCCGAGGAGCCGGTGGACCTCGACGTACCGGTCCGGCGGCAGCGCGGAGAAGGCGGGTACGGCGCTCAGCGCCACCGAGACGAAAACTCCGGCGACGACTCCGCACAGCACCAGCTGCACGACACCGAGCAGTTGAGTCACCACGTCGCGGACCTCCCGGTCAGATCGCGCGGCATTCGATGACCGCCCAGCCGCCGACGGGCGGCTCGTTGACGATCTCGAACCCCGCCGCGCCGAGCAGCGACCGCCACTCGCCGAGGTCGCGCTCCCTGCCGCCGAAGCGGAGCAGCATCTCGATGTCGAGAAACTTGCCGCGGTCCCAGCTGTTCGGGCCGGAGAGCACGAACTCGCAGAGGAACAGCGGTGCTTCGCTGCCGGCTGTCGCCTCGCGCACCCGGCGCAGAATCGCCACGGCCCGTTCGTCGTCCCAGTCGTGGAGCACCGCCTTGATCAGATAGGCGTCGTGACCGGACGGCACCTCGCCGAAGAAGTCCCCGGCCACGGTCGTGATCCGGTCAAAGACGTCGTCGGCCAACCGGGTCGCCGCCCCTTCGATCACCGAGGGCTGGTCGAAGAGCACCCCCTTGGCGTGCGGGGCGGTGCGCAGCACCTCGCTGAGGAAGAACCCGTGCCCGCCGCCGATGTCGGCGATGCTCGCGAACCGTGAGAAGTCGGCCTGAGACAGCAGCGCGGCCGTCGAAAGTCGGCTCATCCTGGTCATCGCGCGGTTGAACAGCCCGGCCGCCTCGGGATCCGATCCCAGGTGCTGGAAGAACGGCTTGCCGAAGACCTCGTCGAACGAGGGTCGTCCCGAACGGACGCTGTGCAGGATCTCTCCCAGCGGACGCCAGAGCGTCTCGTGCCCGTTGAACAGCACCAGGTCGCGCTGGCTGTGCGGGACGTCGCTGCGCAGGGCGTCGGCCATGGGGGTGAGGGTGAAGCGGCGCTCGGGCAGTTCGGCGAAGACACCGAACGACGCGGCGCAGCGCAGCAGTCGGTAGAGGGCATCCGGGTCGGCGCCGGTCAGCTCGGCGAGCTCGGCCGCCGGGCGCGGGCCGTCGGCCAGATGGTCGGCGATCCCGAGTTCCGCCAGCGCGTAGACGATCTGCGAGGCCCGCTTGCCCTCGACGATCATCAGCAGTTGCAGGTGCGGGGGCATGCCAGGTGTGTCCGCCGGCCTGGCGAAGGCGTCGGCCCCCGGTTGCGTGAGAGTCATGTCGTTCTCCTCGGTCGATCGGTCGGATCAGAGCAGGAAGCCGGCGGCGGTCACGTTGAGCACGAACGCCGCGACACCGAAAGCGGCGCGAACGGCGTTCCAGTTGCGCCACTTGACCCGCGGATCGATCTCCGCCCAGTTGTCGGGCAGGCTGTCGCGGTCGAGTGTGGCGACCCAGCGGTTGATGGGGACGTTCTTGGCGAGCGAGATCGTCATGGTGACGACGAGGAACACGCATGCCGTGCCCGTCAGCACCGAGACGGTGGTGTCCGGGACCAGCACGGCGAGGACGGCGTCCAGCAGCAGCGCCGACACGAGGTTGACCGGCATGAAGGGATCGAACCGCGTGACGAGGAACTGATGGACCGGTACGTAGCGGTCGACCGGCAGCGACAACAGCAGCGGGGCGCCGCCGAGCACCGCGATCATCAGCCCGCCGGCCGCCAGCCCGTTCGTCAGCAGGACCAGAGGGAAGACGAGATTGGCCATCGTGCGCGCTCCGTCAGCGGACCGTGACGACGGTGGCCATGCCCTCGGCCGCGCGACGACGGCCGTTGGCCGGGTCGACGGCGTACGAGGCCAGTGCGTATGTTCCGGCCGGGATCGCGTAGTGCATCAGACCCTGGCGGCCGGGGCTCATCACCGGCATGCCGACCGTGGGTCCGGTGAAGGGGTTCGCCACCTGCGTGCCGGTAGCGAAAGAGGCGAAGTATGCCGCCAGGTCGGCATCGGTGGTGCCGGGTTCGACCGGGGTGAGCGTGGCCTCCTCGCCGGCCGAGGACTCGTTGGTCACCAGGACCGTACCGTCGGCGGGCAGGTGATCGGGCACCACGTATCGGGCCTTCCCATCCACGTCGGCCTGGACGATCACGGCGTCCGGCGCCGGAACGGCGGCGTGGCGGGTGTGCCCGGTCACCTGGAACGAGGTGACCGCCGGGTCGGGGTCGGACACGCCGACGGAGCTGAAGTCCAGTAGGTGGTAGGTGCCCGCGGAGAGCACGGTTGTGAACGACCCGGGGGCGGACTGGTCCACGACGGCACCGCCCAGGTTCTCGGCCTCGTCGGCTGCCGTGCGCGCGGCCTCGGCGGCGTGCGCCGGGTCGTGCGAGATCGTCGCGAGCTGCGCCAGGTAGTCCTTGACGGTGGCCCCGTCCTTCAGACGTACCAGCAGTACCGTGTGTCCCTTGGTGTCAGTGGTACGGAAGTTGAAGGTGATCGTCCCGGCCGAGAGGCGGCCGGGCACGTCGAGCTGCTTGTTGGCAAGGAGGACGTCGACGGGGTGGGGTCCGTGGACCCGGGTCGCCGCGTCGGAGTGTGCCGGGGCGGCCTGCGCGACATCGGCGGCGCAGCCCGCCAAGGACAGGACGGCGAGCGACGCCGCGGCCAGAGCACGCGCGGGGCGCGAGACGTTCGTCATGTGGGTTCCCTGCTGTGAGTAGTGGGTTGTAGGGGCCTTGGCAGGCGTGGAGGGCTGCGGCACCGTTCAGAGTTCGAGGCGCACCCGATACGTCTGCAACCAGGTGTTGAGCTGGAGCAGCATCTCGGCGCCTGCCCGCGCCACCCAGGCGCGCGGCCCGGACGCCAGGGACGAGGGGTCGGCCACGAGCGCGCGCACGGCATCGGCGTTCAGCACCTCGGCAGCGGGCGCCGAGGGGTCGTTGACCAGCTCGGTCATTTCCCGGCACAGGGCACGCCCGTACGCCTCGTCCTGGATGACGGGGAAGGGCGACTTCGTACGGTTCACCACGGACTCGGGCAGCACGTCCATGGCCGCCGCACGCAACAGGCTCTTCTCGCGGCCGTCGAAGCTCTTCATCGACCACGGCGTGTTGTAGACGTACTCGATCAGACGGTGGTCGGCGAATGGCCACCGCAGCTGCAGCCCCGCCGCGGTGCTCAGTGCCTCGCTGTGCCCGATGAGGGTCTCGGGCCAGCGCGTCAGGTGCAGATAGGAGATCTCCCGCAGTCGGCGGTCACGTTCGGACTCGCCTGCCACGGGGGCCACCTCGGCGACGGCCTCGCTGTGGCGGGCGGCGCTGTAGCCGGGAATGTCCAGCTCCTTCAGGAGCTGTTCGTCGAGCAGATCACCGCCCATTCCTGCCCTGCCGCCGCCGGACGCGGCGCGGGCGACCCACGGCAGGGTCCGGGCGTTCAGCAGTTCCGGCTTGTACGCCCAGGTGAAGCCGCCGAACACCGCGTCCGCCGGGTCGCCGTGCAGGGCGGCGGGCGTGTGTCCGGCCGCGGCCCGGCACACCAGATAGAGGGACGTGTTCGTGTGGCCGAGGCAGCTGGGCAGGTCCCGGGCGTGCAGAGCGGCCTGACGGGCTGCCGGATCGAGGAGCCGTCCGGTGTCCAGCACGAGGGGCGTCAACTCGGCTCCCACATGGCGCGCGACGTCCGCGACGAACGGGTCGTCCGGGGTGTTCCACACCTCGTCGGCGCGGAAGTGCTCGGCCTGGTCCGCGAAACCGACCGTGAACGCCCGCAGCGGTCCGGCGCCACGCCGTCTCAGCGCTCCGGCAGCCAGTGCGCTGATCGCGCTGGAGTCCAGCCCACCCGACAGCAGTACGGCCGTGGGCACTGCCGTGTCGATCTGCCGCGCTACGGCGTCCTCAAGCAGCGATCGGACCGTACGGACGGTGGTGGCCAGGTCGTCTCCGTGCTCACCGGACCGCAGGGCCCAATACCGCTCCGTACGCTCACCGTCCGGGCCGAAACGCACGACGCACCCGCTGGGTACCTGGCGCATTCCGCGGAACACGGCCGCCCCCGGAGTGCCCGCGTGCGAGATCAGCTCGCGCAGCCCGTCCGCGTCCACGGCCGCCGTCACCTCGGGGTGGGCGAGCAGCGCCTTGCGTTCCGAGGCGAAGAGCACCCCGGTCGGCGTCGGGTAGTAGAAGAGCGCTCGGGTGCCGAGACGGTCCCGCGCCATGAACAGCTCCTGCCGCCGCTCGTCCCACAGCGCGAAGGCGAACATGCCCTCCAGGTGCTCCGCGCACCCCGGCCCCCACCGCAGGAAGGCGCGTCCGACCAGTTCGGCGACGGGGAGGTCCGCGGCCCCGTGATCACCCAGTCCCAGCTCCTGCGAGACGCCGCGCCGGTTGTCCAGTCGGCCGGCGAGGCTGACCACGATCCGCCGGCCCTCCGACCCGATCACCGCGAACTGTGCGCCACCCACACCCTCGGCGGCACGGCCACGGCCGGCGAGGACGGCGTACGGACTGCTCCAGACGTGCTCGCCCTCCGGCCCACGGTTCACCATGGTCCGCGCCATGGCCGTGACCACGCTGACCCGAGTGGACAGATCACGGCGATGGTCGACCCAGCCGGCTACCGCAGACATTGCGCACCTTCCTTCGTGAGGCAACGCTCCGACGATCTCCCGACCGACTGAGCCACCCGCTGAAGGTGTGCTGAGTCCTCGCTGAGCTCGCCGACGGAGCGGTCCCGTCAGGAAGCCGCGGCGGCCCTTCTCGCCATCTCCACGAGGTCGAGCAGGTCGCGTGTGGCCTCGGCCGAGGACAGGAGGCTCAACAGGGCGATGCCCGCGATCACCAGGATCAGCGGGATGCCACCCCGCAGCGGGGGCGCGAGCAGCGCGGCGACACGGCGGGGCACAGGTCCGGGCTCCGGTACTTCGGAGGGGGCTGCGAACCCGAGAGCGAAAGGCGGCGTGTTCCGGCCGACCGCCTCACGTACGGCCAGGGCGGCCTTGGCGACCGTCCGTGCAACCAGCCGACGGTCACTGCCGGTCGCCGTGGCGGCGGTCTCGTCCGCCCATCGTTCGACCGTGAACTCCACGGCTGAGGCGAGCGGCCTCAGCAGAGGGTTCACGACCGCCGCCAAGTGCGCCAGGGCAACGTGAACATGGTGACGGTGGGTCAAGTGAGCGTGCTCATGGGCGATCAGCACCCGGCGCTCTCGCTGGTCCAGCGCGGCGAGCATTCCGGCCGACACCACGATCCGGCCTGGGCGCCCGGGCACGGAGAACGCCTCCGGCACCTCGGTGCCGACCACCACCACGTCCTCGTCACCCGGCAGGCCCGCGGCCTCGACATGGACTCTGCGCAGCGTCGCGATCCACCGTGCGAGCAGCCGCGTGGCGGCGAGGACGGCAACCAGCACCAGCAGTCCGGACCCGACAGCGACCGGATCCGGGTCGAGCCCGGCCCGGTCGACCATGCGGAGCGACCACCGGCCTGCAAGAGCCAGTTGCGGCACGCGCAGCAGGCCGGCGCAGGCCAGTAACCCGAGCGCGGCGGTGCTGCTGGCGGCGAGCACGAGGGCACTCGCTGTCAGGACCCGGGTCGCGAGGTCCGGCGCGAGCCTCTCCGAGACCGGGCGGGCGCCCAGGGAAGCCACCAAGGAGCACAGGAGCGGGACGTAGACGAAGTAGTGCATGGTGAGGAACCCCCTGAGCCCCCGTCAGTCGTCCTTGAGGGTGCCTCCGGCGAGCAGCGAGCGGAGCAATTGCTCGTCGTCGGCCGACAGATTGCTGACGAATCGCTGCAGCACTGCCGCGCGGTCGCGTCGGCCGCGGAGGACCTGGGTCATCTGCAGGGCGACCAGGCCGCTCTCGTCGGAGACCGGCTGGTAGGCGAAAGCGCGTCCCCGCGCGAGCCGGGTGAGGAGTCCTTTGGTGTACAGACGCGTCAACGTCGTCACGACCGTGCTGTACGAGGGGCCGCCACCCAGGGCCTGCCTGGTCTCCGCGGGGGTCAACCCCTCGGCTGAGGCGTGCAGCAAGGCCATCACCTGTGCTTCGAGTTCGCCCCGGGCCCGAATTCCATCCGAGTGCTTGGTCACTCCCTCGTCGCCTCCCCTCCACCGACGTCCGAGGTGGTCTGCGCTGCTCCCATCGGACGGACAGGGCGCGACTGCTCGCATCGTAACGTGGCGCCTTGCGGATGACGCGCTGCCGGGCAGCTCGACGTGTAGGCGTCCGGCGATCTTCGGGAGGACGTTGGTGTGGTGAAGATCCCGCGTGCTGTTCGGGACCGGCCGAGCTGGTACGTGTTGCACGACACGCGAATGAGTGTACGAACGAGGTGTCGCCTTCCGGCCCGTTCCAGTACGCCGTCGCCGAGGCCCTCGCGCTCCCGACAGCTACTTCACCGCGTTCCGCGCGGACATGCTGGCCAAGCGGGACCTGCTGGCTGCGGGGCTCACTCAGGCGGGCTTCGAGGTGTTCCGGCCTGCGGGAACCTACTTCATCACCACCGACATCCGCCCCCTCGGCGAGAAGGACGGCTTCGCCTTCTGCCGGGCGCTGCCGGAGCGCGCGGGCGTGGTCGCGATCCCGAACGCCGTCTTCTACGACCACCGTGAGGCGGGCGCGCCCTTCGTGCGGTTCGCCTTCTGCAAGCAGACCGAGGTACTCCAGGAGGCTGTGAAGCGCCTGAAGTCGTAGGTCAAGCCGCGGGGCCGCACCCGCCTTGGGGATTTCCGCTCGCGCGGGCGCGTCGCGTGACGGAGGGTGCCGACGCGAGCGGCCGGCCGACCCTCCCGCCCTGTCGCCCCTGCTCCGGCCGAGGCCGTCGGAACCAGGAGCTGTGCCCGGCCCCCTCCGTCCCGGCTTCGCTCGGGAAGAAGGACCCCGTCGCCCCAGCGGCACATCCGGGGTGCTGAGGGCACTGGGGACGGGGCGCAGAGTCAAGCCACCAGCGACCTGCCGACCTGCCGACGGTCACGCGCCTGCCGCCTACCGCCTACCGAGTCCGGGCGGGCCGTCGATCAAGCCCGACCACGCCGACGCCGAGGGGATTCCGGCGGCACGGCCGCACCGGGAGTCCTTCGTCAGCGGGCGTCCGCCTCGGGCTCCGGGCGCGGGAGTTCGTCGAGGTCGAGGGTGAAGGTGCGGCCGTCGGCCAGGGGGATGGGGAGCTTGCCCGTGCCGTACTTGTGGGTGTGTGCCGCGATGTAACCGGTGGCGGTCGGCTGGGTGTGAAGGACGACTTCCTGGGCGTAGGGGTCCACGACCAGGTAGATCGGGATTCCGTAGCGGCCGTACTTCGCGGTGCAGTCGTCGTAGTCCTTGCGTGCGGAAGAGGTCGAGACGACCTCGGAGATCAGCAGGACGTCCTCGAAGCTGTAGCGCTTGCCCTCCTTGCGTGCATCCTCGCGCAGGATCGCCAGGTCGGGGGCGGAGTTCTCGTCCGCGGGGAAGTCGATGTAGACGTCGGAGGTGACCTTCGCGTGACGGCCGAGGGCAAGAGCGGAGTCGATCTGCATCGATCTGATGGTGCTGGAGTGCTCTTCGCTCTGCGGGGTCATGATCACCTTTCCGTCGGCCCCGAACAGGACCGTGTACCCCTTGGGGAACTCGGTGTGCACGATCGCGTCGGCGCTCATGGACGGCTCCTTCCCGTGTGTGGTCAGGATACGACGGACAGTGCCGCGTCACTGAGCCCGTCGGAACGGCCGGCAGACCGGTCCGGACAGGTTGTGCGGCCCGCTCACCGCCAGTGCGGAGATCCGCAGAGGGGCCTGTCGCACGACATAGGAACAGGCAGGCCAACGAGGCGTCGCCTGGGTCACGTCGGCCCCGGGGCTGGTGGCGGCCGTGCGCTCGGCGAAGCAGTTCCTGACGTCATCACCACCGACATCCGCCCCCGCGGCGAGAAGGACGGCTTCGCCTTCTGCCGCGCCCTTCCGGAGCGCGCGGGCGTGGTGGCCATTCCCAACGCGGTCTTCTACGACCACCGCGAGGCCGGGGCACCGTTCGTGCGGTTCGCGTTCTGCAAGCGGGACGACGTTCTCCACGAGGCCGCCGGCCGCCTGCGACGCCTCGCGTCACCGGGCTCCTGAAAGCCGATCCGGGATCCGCCGTATTGCGCGGGCCGCCCGACCTGCCGACCCTGACAGCCGGGCCGCCCGGCCCACAGCCGGGCAGCCCCCTCAGCAAGATCTTCGTGAGCCTTCCGGTAGGGCTCCGTTACGGTGAACGCCGAGCTGAGGCGTCGCCGCACCTGTCCGGCACGCTGCGTTCGTGCCCGCCATCGCGCGCACTCACACCAGCAGGAGACCGCCGCAGCGTTCGGCGCCATCCTTCATCGCGATCAGGTTGGCCACCACATAAGAGATCTGGTTCCTGGAGTGCCAGTCGGTCGGGTAGTGGGTGCCCTGGCTGCCCTGAGCACCGGTACCGCCCTGATTGCCCTGCATGCCCTGTGCCCCGGTCCCGCCCTGGACGCCCTGCGGGCCGAGCCCACCCTGACCGCCCTGCGCGCCCGTACCGCCTTGACTGCCCTGCACGCCCTGCGCACCGACGCCGCCCTGGTTGCCCTGCGGGCCTGTGCCGCCCTGGTTGCCCTGCGCGCCAGTACCGCCCTGACTGCCCTGAATTCCCTGCGCCCCGGTCCCACCCTGAGCCCCTGGTGTCCCGGCACCGCCCTGAGCACCCTGCGCGCCAGTACCGCCCTGACTGCCCTGGTTGCCCTGCGCACCGACGCCGCCCTGGCTACCCTGCGGGCCTGTGCCGCCCTGGTTGCCCTGCGCGCCGGTACCGCCCTGACTGCCCTGAATTCCCTGCGCCCCGGTCCCACCCTGAGCCCCTGGTGTCCCGGCACCGCCCTGAGCGCCCTGAGCTCCGGTACCGCCCTGACTGCCCTGGCTGCCCTGCGCCCCGACCCCGCCCTGGCTACCCTGCGGGCCTGTGCCGCCCTGGTTGCCCTGCGCGCCGGTACCGCCCTGACTGCCCTGAATTCCCTGCGCCCCGGTCCCACCCTGAGCCCCTGGTGTCCCGGCACCGCCCTGAGCACCCTGAGCTCCGGTACCGCCTTGGTTACCCTGCGCACCGGTACCGCCCTGGAAGCCCTGCGCACCGGTATCGCCTTGGCTGCCCTGGAAACCCTGACTTCCCTGGCTGCCGGGACCACCCTGGAAACCCTGACTGCCTTGCGCACCGACGCCGCCCTGGGCGCCCTGCGCACCGGTATCGCCCTGGAAACCCTGCGGGCCCTGCGGGCCCTGCGGACCTTGCGGACCATGCTCATCGTGCTGGTCGTGCTGGTCGTGCTGGTCGTGCTGGTCGTGCTGGTCGTCCTCATCGTGCTGGCCAGGTGAATCCTGCTGGTCCTGCTGATCCTGCTGGTCCTGCTGGTCCTGCTGGTCAGATGGACCAGGCCGCTCATGTTGCTCCCCGCCGCCCCCTTCGCCCTCGTCTAGCCCGTCGCCCTCGTCTAGCCCGTCGCCGTCGTCCAGCCCGTCGCCGTCGTCATGGCCAGGCCGCCGTGTGCGGGCATCGGAAGCGGCACTCACGGCGCCGTTCGCAGCCGGCACACCGGGAGCGGAATCGACCGCAGACTCTTCCATGACGTCGGCCGGAGCGGTCGTCGACGACGCGACGTTCAGGACCAGACCAAGAGTCCCCGCCGCAGAGAGCATGGCAATGGTCTGGACCCACGATCCGCGAAGCGACCGACGCTTCATGGGAAACCCTCCTGGCAGAACCGAAAGCGAATATGCACCGCACGCGAATTCAGCGGTGCGTACGGTTACATCGCGCCAGCTCATCGGGCGCCAGGAGTATGCATGCACTGTTGTGCGGTCATACCAAGTCCGGCTTGCGAATGTCGCTCCGCTTCATTCCATCGGCGTACGGATTCAGACGGGGACTCATCGATCTTCGCTTCGGGTCTACCCTTGAGTCATATGCCAGCTGGCGATTTCTCGGGTGACGCGACAGGCACGGCTTCAAGGATCATGGAGTTTTCAACACCCCCGTGATCCACGTGGAAGACCGTGCCTGCCGACGCAACATCGCTGGCCCCGACTGCCTCTGATTGACCCCGCGAGCGTCGCGAGGCCGTGCCCGAGCATGAGGGGTGACGTTGCGCAGCGCGGAGTTCTCCTAGGCCTCTCCTGGCCCGCTCCTACGCCAGGTGCACCTCCAGTGCCGCCCGTACGCCGGACTCGACGGCACCCTCGATCCACGACGGCTTGACCGAGGTGTGGTCCCCGGCGAAGTGCAGCGGGCCCTCGGGGGCGCGGATGTGGCCGAGGAGTTCGGTGTGCTGGCCGGGGAGCAGAACGGACGCCTCACCGTACGCGTACGGATCGCGCAGCCAGCTCTGGGTGCGGCCCGCGCCAGCCGGCCGGACCGGCGCCCACGACCAGGACCTTCTTGGCGGCCCCGGTCCGGGCGCGGGGCAGCCCGGAACCGAGGATCTTCTCGTACGTCGGGACGAGGGGCCTGTCGTGGGTGTCGACGACCAGCAGCGCGCGGGCGACGGCGAGACAGGTGTCCCAGTCGGCGGTGGAGCGGGACGGGCCGGGGGCCCGCTCCGGAACGGCGGGAGCGGCAGGTGCGGCCGGTGCCGCGGTGGCTGGGCCGGCGGTGCCCAGTCCGAGGACGGTGACGCCGGCTGCCGTGCCGGTGGCGGTGGTGAAACGCCGTCGTGACAACTGCGGTTGGCTGCCTGTGGTGCGGAGTTCATCCATACGTCCTGGATACGGCCCGCCAGAGAGCCGTGGACGAGAGCTGATCAACGCTCACCCGAACGTGCGAGCGCGGGGACTCGACTCCCCCGCCCGCAGCGCACCCGCGGGGAACAGACACTTCCACGCGCCCCCGTACACGTGCCGCAGCGGCTGGGGTCGGCGGCCATGAGACAGCCACCGTTGGGTTACCGCTGGCGGTGTTCCAGCGATCGGTGAGCTGAGCCGTGCAGCTCGTCTCACCGGCCCGGTTGAGCCGGTGTCCTGGTCGAAATCATGCTCGATGGTCTGCCGCATAAGGCAGAAGCTCCTCAACAGGCGTCCGGGTCCGCAGATGATCGGCCGGCCCGACAGGCCCCACCCGCCCGCGGCGGCCCCGCTCGACTGCGGACCGGAGGCTCCGTCCCCGACGAACATCCGGTCATGCGGTACTCAACCCGCTGCCATCAGACTGACCGCGCCTCGACGCACGGGCGAAGGCGGTCATCCGTCGGGCGTAACCGTCCGGGTCGCCGAAGTGCACCGCGAGGTGTTCGGCCCCGGCGGCTCGGAAGGCTTCGGCGGTGCGGACGGCCTCGCCGACGGTGCTGTCCGGACCATGCCAATCGATGCGGGTGCCGGGGGAGACAGTACGGCCGTCCGTTCGCGCCCGCAGGTACGCCAGCCGTTCGGCGAACGCTGTCGGGTCCAGGCCCACGCCCTGCCAGACGTCGGCGTACCGGGCCGCCCGGCGCAGGGCGGCGTCGGTGACACCGCCGGTCATCACCGGCACCGGACCGTCGGGCCGTGGCTCGAAGACGCCCGTCTCGAAGCCGTACCAGCGCCCCTCGAAGGGCCCCCGGCCGGACCGGAACAGGTGCCGAAGCAGTGCAATGGCTTCGTCCGTGCGGGCCGCCCGGCTCCTGAAGTCGGCGCCGACGGCGGTGAACTCGCGTTCGTCCCAGCCGATCCCCACCCCCAGGGTGATCCGTCCGCCGGACAGCCCGTGGAGGGTCGCGACCTGTTTGGCCACCACGAAAGGACTGCGCATGGGCAGGACCAGCACCGAGGTGCCGAACCGGATCCGGGTGGTCGCGGCTGCCAGCCAGCCCATGGTCACCAGCGGTTCGAGGACCCCTCCGTACACCGGGCCGTACTCGCCGGGCGGCAGGATGTGGTCCGGGAGCCATGCCGTGTCGTAGCCGAGGGCCTCGGCCTGCCCTGCCAGCTCGGCGAGTCGGCGCGGGTCGGCCCCCGCGGCCTCGTTGGGGAGGATGATCTGCAGCTTCACCTGCTCTCACCGTCCTTGCCTTCCGGAAGCGAAAGGAGCCCGCCTTCCGGAAGCGAAAGCAACGTGCCTTCCGGAAGCGAAAGGCGGTCGAGAAAGTCGAGGACGGGCTCCAGCCACTGCTCCGGCCGCTCGACCATGACCACATGGTCGCTGTCGATCTCCGTGTACCGCGCGCCCCGGATCCCGGCCGCCAGGGCGCGGGAGCCGGCAGGCAGGACCATGCTGTCGGCGGTCGTCGCGACAACCAGCGTCGGCGCGGCGACTTCGGCCAGGTCACCGGTGATGTCGAGGGAGGGGATCAGGTCGATGTGCGGGTGGAGAGCGGGCGGCTTCTGGGCCCGCCAGTCGGGGAGCAGGCCGAGCAGGTGGTCGTCGGGCCGCGTGAACCCGGCGGTCAGTACGAGCGCGGTCACCCGCTCGGGATGGCGTACGGCGGCGCGCACCGCCACCAGCGTGCCGAGCGAGAAGCCGAGCACCGCGAACCGCCCGACGCCGCGCCGTACAGCGGAGTCGACGACCGCGTCCGTGAGCTCGTCGAGGTCCAGTGGGGCGGCGGCGACGGGGGTGCCACCCGAGCCGGGGTAGTTGGGGGCGACGACGGTGTGGGCGGCGGCGAGGGCGGGCAGAACCGGGGCGAAGTTGCCTTCGATGCTGCCGGTGGCGCCGTGGGCGAGCAGCAGTCCCGGGCCGGTTCCGGTGACGGTGGTTTCGAGGGCGGGGAATGAATCGCGCATGCCTCGTACGTTGACCCTTCACACCGGTGTGAAGGTCAAGTCCCAGGCGTGGTGAGGAGAATCTGTGCTGATAGGCGAGCTGTCACGGCGGACTGGAGTCGCGGCCCGGCTGCTGCGGTACTACGAGGAGCAGGGCTTGCTGTGCCCCGACCGCGACACCAGCGGATACCGCGTGTACGCGCCCGACGCCCCGTACGTCGTCGCCCGCATCCGGGGCATGCTGGCGGCCGGGCTGACCACCGACGCCATCCGCGAGATGCTGCCGTGCGCCACCGACGCCGGGCCGGGGATCGAGCCCTGCCCGGACGTACTGCGGACCATGACCGCACACCTGGAGCGAATGGACGCGGACATCGCGGATCTGCACCGCCGCCGGGCCGCGCTGGCCGCGTTCCGTGACGCGACCGAGGGGCGGAAGCAGGGGGCGCGGGCTCGCTGAAGGGCAGCCGGGGCACGGCCGCGAGAGCCAAAGGCGCCTCGACGTCCCCAAGACCATGAGTGCGTTCGAGCGTCAGGGGGTCATACGGGCGCCTCCAGGCCCAGCAGCCGGAGGCGCCCATCCCGCACGTCACACGGCCTCAAGCCTTGGGAGCCCGCCCGTCAGGGCCAGGTGGGCTCGATGCGGTCGTGCCGCACGGCGTACCGCCGGACCGCCCTTCTCGACAGCCCGGTGGATCGCGTCACGGCGTGCGACGAGACGCTCCACCATCTCGGCGCTGCGAAGCTGTTGGTTGTCCAGGTAGAACAGCACCGCCTCGCGCTCGAGGACAGGCCGGATCTCCGGGTCCCGGGTCTTGATCCGTCCGTCCTTCGACAGCGGGACCCAGGACCGGTCGAGACCGTGAGTGATCCACTCCTCGTCGGGAACATCCTGCCCGTCGTCCGGGAAGACGTCTCCGATGCGGTGAACCGTCCACCCGCAGGCTCTCAGCCCTTCCGCGACACGGCGACCGAGGTTGCGGTCGAGGAAGAACTCAGGCGACAAGGTGCACCACTGCCTGGCAGAGCGCGTCCACCTGCTCAGGCGTCATGTCGTAGTCGTACGCGATGTCCTCGACGCTCTCGCCGGCCTCCCACAGGTCTGTGATGGCCTGGACCGTGACGCGGTTGGCCGCTACCACGGGGAGACCGTGGCCGAGCCTCGGATCGATCACGACGGGTACGGAGTCCGGGTACTGCCTCAGGCGCAGGCTGGAGGGAAAGTCGTCGCCCGGCTCCCAGGTGAGGTAGCGGAGATGGTCGGAAACCACTTCCTGGATGGGGACCTGACCGTCGCGGGCTCTGCGGAGGTCTTCCCAACCGTGCTCGATGAAGATGTCCACGCCGTCCGTGGCGATCCTCTTGGACACGAGGCCATAGGGGGTGTCGAAGGCGTCCCGTACGGCCGCAGCCGCCTCCCTGATCTCACTCATGCGGAGCCCCAGGGAACGCAGAGAACGAAGCACATGCGCCTCGGCCACCGCGATGAACGGCACCGAAGGCTGCCCCTTCCCCACCGGCTCGACCTGGTGGACCAGCGGCGCTCCGGCGGCCTTGCCCTTCAGCCACGAGGTGAGAGTCGACTGCGGAATCTCCAGGTAGGAGGCCGTCTCTGCGGGCGTCAGAAGTCCGTCCCCGAACCTGTCGACCATGCCCCACCTCCTCTCGGCTCAGCCGGCCGCACGGAGTTGGTCCCCGGCCCGGCAGTCCCGGCAACGGCCGGGTTCCGCCGAGCGGAATCCCCGGTCGCAGCCGTCGCAGTTCCGCATGGGCACGACCATCGGACGTACGGGGGGTTCCGCGCTTCTGGCTGGTACTGGCAGGGGAGTCTCCTTGAGCCGGTAGGCGAGGATGCCGACCGGGCGGGTGAGGAAGTAGTCCGGCAACCGTGCGGTGAGGTGGTCCGTGATCTGCGTGGGCAGAAGGCCCGCCGCGAGCCACCGGGCGACGGCCGGGGCGAGGCGGGCGGTTTCCTGCGCGGACAGGATGAGGCGGGGGTCGATCCGGCGCAGGGTTGTGAGTACGGCGACGGCTCGGGGGTCGGCGTCGGCGAGCGGGATCGGTGTCTCCGCCTCGGCCGGTACGGGCGCGGCCACCGTTTTCTCAGCGGGTGCGGATGCGGGTGTGACCGCAGCGGAGGTGCCCTGCCTTCGGGGGCGACGCGGCTTCGGGGGTTCGGGAGGGCCGTCCGGATCCGGGTCCAGGTTCGGATCACCGCCGGGGACGTCGTAGAAGTACGTGCGGGTACGGACGTGCCCGGTGGGCGTTCGCTCGCGGCGGCGCTCCAGGTAACCGGCCGCTTCCAACTCCCTGAGCGCCCGCGAGATCAGGATCTCGCCCTCGCTGAAGTGCCTGCACAGGGCGGGGATGGTCACGGACGAGCCGTCGGGCAGTGAGGAGATGTACGCCGCGACGCCGACCGTGACCGCGCTGCCGCGTCGCTGGGCGAGGGCGTTGGAGATCACGGTGAAGTCGGCCGTGAGGCGGGTGCGTACGTGGATCACGCCGGAAGTCGGAGCTCCGGCGTCGGCGCGCGAGGGCGCGTTAGACTGCGGGTCAGCCATGGGGAAGGTCGGTAGCTTCCTGCTTGGTTAGGCCCTCGATCGGGATTGCCGTCCCGGCCGGGGGCCGTATCTGTTTGCGGTTGTCGCGGCGAACGTAACCGCCCGAATCCCGCGCCTGCAAGCCGGTCACTCGGACGGGTGACGCGAGCCGTGCGGCCGGGGAGGGTGGGTGGGTGGGTAGTTCTTTCCCCCGGTTCTTTCAGGAGGTCAGTGGCCCGCCGGGCCCTCGCGGACAGGGGCCCGGTGAGCCCGGAACGTGGACGGCGGCCGGGGCCCGGCCGCCTCAGGGACGGAGGTCCTGCCCGGCCTTCAACTCGCCTATGAAGACGGCCCAGGAGGCGGCTGCGAAGCACAGTGCCGGGCCGTGCGGGGCCTTGCTGTCACGGACGGGCACGACGGCCTCCTGGAATCCGTCGGCCACCTCCACGCAGTCGCCGCCCTCCTGATTGCTGTAGCTGCTCCTGCGCCAGGCGGCGCCGTTCAGTTCGGGACGGGAGATTCGAGCCATGGCGGTTGTCCTCCAGCACGGATCGGATCATGTCGAATGACATGAGCGGGGGCAGGGCTTCCGCCCGCAGTCGATCGTAGGCCAGCGAGTAACGCTTGACCTCGTCCGGATCCTCGATGAGTTGGCCGTAGTGTGCACCCTCGGTGTAGGCGATCTCCGTGCCGTCCGGCATGGTGAGAACGGTGAGCGAACCGCCCATCACGTCGTGCTCGCCCTGGTCGAACGGCAGTACCTGCACCGTGATGTGACGCCCCCTTAGGGGTTCCAGCAGTCGTTCCAACTGCTCGCGCATCACCGCCTGACCGCCGACCGGACGCCGAAGCACCGCCTCGTCGAGGACCACCCACAACTCGGGCCGGTCAGGCGTGCGGAGGCGTTTCTGTCGCCCCATGCGAACAGCGACCCGCTCCTCCAACTGCTCCTCGCTGCCGAGCGTCAGACCGACGCTCAGAACAGCCCGCGCGTACTCCTCCGTCTGCAATAGACCCGGCACCACATGCGCCGCGTACTGCCGGATGACCACCGCCCGCTCCGAGTACTCCATGAACTTCCGCGACCAGTCCGGAAACGCCTCCCGGTACACGTACGGCCACAGCTCCACCAGCAGATCGTCCGCACCGAGCGTCACATCCAGCGCACGCGCCAGTTCCAGCGTCGGCTTCGCCCCGGACGCCCGCTCGATCTGCGTGATCCGCGTACCCACCACGTGGACCTTGTCGCCCAGTTCGGTCTGGGTCAGTCCGGCCGCGAGACGAAGTCTGCGGACCCGCGCACCGAACAGCGCGGCCATCGACGAGCTGGGGTCAATTCCGTTGGCCAAAGCGTCACTTCCGTTCCTTACGGGTCGAAAAGTAAGGCCGCGTCACCTGTTGAGCGTAGGGCGACCGGACGACTCTTGAGTGCGGAACGTGACAGCTCGCGCACATCGCGCGACATCCCCTGCTCGACAGCCAAGGACGGAACACGCGGTGCTGACAGAAACGACGGACGTACAGAGCGAACTGCCGCCTCTTGTCGCACAGTTCGCCTCCTCGCCTCAGGGAGCGCGACTGGCCCGGCAACTCGCCGTACGGCACCTGGAGGAGTGGGGGTATCCGCCGGCGTCGGACGCGTCGTGCGCGGTCGCCCTCGTGGTCGCCGAACTCGCCGCGAACGCCGTGCTCCACGGCCGGGTACCGGGACACGACTTCGGCCTCCGGGTCGCTCTCGACACGGCGGCGGGCCTGGTCCGCGTCGAGGTCGCGGATGCGGCCTCCGTGAAACGGCCCCCCGCGATCGCGCCGTCGTCGG
This sequence comes from Streptomyces canus, assembly GCF_030816965.1. Classification (NCBI taxonomy): domain Bacteria; kingdom Bacillati; phylum Actinomycetota; class Actinomycetes; order Kitasatosporales; family Streptomycetaceae; genus Streptomyces; species Streptomyces canus. Next base: position 5,475,113 of record NZ_JAUSYQ010000002.1, on the reverse strand, counting down.
TCCCCGAGGGCGAGTCGGGCCGAGGGCTGCTCCTGGTGGACACCCTGGCCGTGCGCTGGGGTTCGGTGCCGCGTCACCCGCTGGGCAAGACGGTGTGGGCGGACATTCCTGTCGGCATGTGATCCATGCCGGCACCGCACCCTCGCGCGCCCGCCGTCACACAAGCCTGCACCGAAGAGCGCGCCGCCTTCCGGCACCGCCTGGCGGCGGCCCTCGGCCTCTTCGCCGCCGCCCGGCTCACCCGGCTCACCCGGCTCGCTGTGCTCGTGACGACCGCCCGGGCCACCGGTCACGGGCCGCTCACGCTGCTCGGACGTGCCGTGGCCGCCGTCCTGGTCCTTCTCCGGGGCCTGCTGCCGCATTCGGTCGTGCCGTCGCCGGCATACACCGAACCGGTACTGACGGCGTTCGCCGCGTGGTCCGGCGTACGAGAGGGTGCGGTGTCTTCGAGGAAGCCGAAAAGTTACCCACAGGCTGTGGACGGGCGCGGCACTCCCCCGCTCGGCGGGCTCGCCCACGTGCTGCGGGTCGGCCACCGCGAGGGTGTCGGCCACCGCGAGGGTGATCTGCTCGGCGGCTGCTTCGAGGTGCGGCGTGTCGTCTTCCCGATGGCGATCCTGCTCGTCGCCGCCGCCGTACTCGTACGCCCTGCTGCTGGTCGCGCTCGGCGGTCCGGGGTCCTCGCCCCGAAGCCGCGCCTCCTGCTGGCCTGCCTCCCCGCTGCTGCCGCCGCTCGCGCGGGCGCTGGTCCGGACGGCGAGAGCCCGGCCCCGGCACACGGCCGTGGTGGCCGGTGCCCTGGCCGGGCCGTCGTTCGCCTACGGCGCGTAACCGGTCGTGATCGCCGATACGCCCCTGTAGCGGGAGGACGCCTACTCGTCGTCCTCGGGCTTCTCGGCGTCGTTGACGTCCTCCTCGAGGCCGAGCTGTTCGACGAGCCACTTGTCGAACTCGATGGCGGCGCGCACCCAGCTGACGGTCGAGGAGACGAAGTGCTCCAGGCTGACGCCGGTGCCGATGAGCATCTGCGCCTCGCCGATCAGACGGACGGTGCCGTCGTCATGGGTGTGGCTGTAGACCTTGGGCCACAGGGTGCGCCGGTTCCAGTCGTCGATGGACTCCAGCAGCGTGGGCTTCTCGTCGATCTGGTGGGGCCGGTCGTAGAACGTCCGCACCGAGAAGACCTGCTGGTCACCCTCGCCGCGGAACATGAAATACGTACGGAACTGCTCCCACGGCGCCGCGAGGTCACCCTCGTCGTCGACGACATACTTCAGCTCCATCTGGTCGAGGAGCTGCTTCACAAGATCCTGATCCGGGACGACGGGGCCCGCCGGTCCTTGCTGCGGCTCGGGCTGGCCCCCGAAGTTCGGAATCGAGGACGGGTCGATGGTCACCGTGAATTTCCCTTCGTACGGATCCTGCCATCCTCCCCCATGCGGGGAGGGGGGTGGCAAGCCCAGACGGACCCTGTCCTCCCAGGGCTGACATGATCCGGTCAGCCACGGAAAACGAAGGCTGAGGAAACGGGGAAGACATGACCGGGACGCAGGCCGAGACGCCGGTGGAAGAGAGCGTGCCCGGCAGGACCAGATGGGGCGTGTTCATCGCCATCCTGGCCGTGCCGACGCTGGTGGTGGCGGCCCTGATCGCGCTGCTGGTCGCCTGGCTGTTCACGGACGACTCCGTCGACCCGGGCGTCCGCAAGGTCTCGTGCGCCGAGGCGCTGGACTTCGGCGGGGCGAGGCTGCCGGCCGGGGCACGCGATCCCGGGTGTCATGTGGAGGCCGGGCCGGAGCCACGGTTCGAGGCGAGCTTCCGGATGCGGACCGACGAGGTGGGCGCCTGGCTGGCGGCCACCTACCCGGACGAACCGGCGCTGCGGACGAAGCAGTGCGGGAGCCGGTGGATCGACGCGTGCCTGAACGTGGGTCCGGTCGCCGGGCAGCACGCCGCCGTGCAGGTGGAGGTCGTCCACGACGGTCCCCACTGGTCCGACGTGCGGTTCGTGGCGTTCACGTTGTGAGAGGCGGGGGCGGGGCCGTGCCCGCCCCCACCCCCGCCGGGTCGCTCAGAGCGTCTTGCCGGTCGCCGGTCCCACGATCAGGCCGTCGCCGAAGGCGTCCACCCGGACCGTGTCGCCGTCCTTGACCTCGCCGGACAGGATCTCCTTGGCGAGGCGGTCGCCGATGGCGGTCTGGACGAGGCGGCGCAGCGGGCGGGCGCCGTAGGCCGGGTCCAGGCCCTCGACGGCGAGCCAGTCCAGGGCCGCGTCGGTGACCTCCAGGGTGAGCCGGCGCTCCGCGAGACGCTTGGCGAGCCGGTCGATCTGGAGCCGCGCGATCCGGCCGAGCTCGTCCTTGGTGAGGGCCGAGAAGACGACCAGGTCGTCGAGCCGGTTGAGGAACTCCGGCTTGAAGGAGGCCCGGACCACCTCCAGGACCTGTTCCTTCTTCTCCGCCTCGCTGCTGATCGGGTCGACCAGGAACTGGCTGCCCAGGTTGGACGTCAGCACCAGGATCGCGTTGCGGAAGTCGACCGTACGGCCCTGACCGTCCGTCAGACGCCCATCGTCCAGCACCTGGAGCAGGATGTCGAAGACCTCCGGGTGCGCCTTCTCCACCTCGTCGAGGAGCACGACGCTGTACGGCCGCCTGCGCACCGCCTCGGTCAGCTGGCCGCCCTCCTCGTAGCCGACGTAGCCGGGGGGCGCGCCGACCAGTCGGGAGACGGTGTGCTTCTCGCCGTACTCGCTCATGTCGATGCGGACCATCGCCCGCTCGTCGTCGAAGAGGAAGTCGGCGAGGGCCTTGGCGAGTTCGGTCTTGCCGACGCCGGTGGGGCCGAGGAAGAGGAAGGAACCGGTGGGCCGGTCGGGGTCGGAGATCCCGGCCCGGGTGCGCCGTACGGCGTCGGACACGGCCCGGACGGCCTCGCTCTGGCCGATCAGCCGCTTGCCCAACTCCTCCTCCATGCGCAGCAGCTTCTGCGTCTCGCCCTCCAGCAGGCGGCCCGCCGGGATGCCGGTCCAGGCGGCGACGGTGTCGGCGATGTCGTCGGCGCCGACCTCCTCCTTGACCATGGTGTCCTTGGAGACCTCCTCCTCGGCCTCGGAGGCGGCCTCCAAGTCCCGTTCCAGGGTGGGGATCTCGCCGTAGAGCAGCTTGCTGGCGGTGTCGAAGTCGCCGTCGCGCTGGGCGCGTTCGGCCTGGCCGCGCAACTCGTCCAGCTTTTCCTTCAGTTCACCGACCCGGTTGAGGGACTGCTTCTCCTTCTCCCAGCGGGCGGTCAGGCCCCGCAGCTCCTCCTCCTTGTCGGCGAGGTCGCGGCGCAGCCGCTCCAGGCGCTCGCGGGAGGCCGGGTCGGTCTCCTTGACCAGCGCGAGCTCCTCCATCTTCAACCGGTCGACACCGCGCTGGAGTTCGTCGATCTCCAGGGGCGAGGAGTCGATCTCCATGCGCAGCCGGGAGGCCGCCTCGTCGACGAGGTCGATGGCCTTGTCGGGCAGGAAGCGGGAGGTGATGTACCGGTCGGAGAGGGCCGCCGCGGCCACCAGCGCGCTGTCGGCGATCTGGACCTTGTGGTGGGCCTCGTAACGCCCCTTGAGCCCGCGCAGGATGGCGATGGTGTCCTCGACCGTCGGCTCGGCCACCAGCACCTGCTGGAAGCGCCGCTCCAGGGCGGGGTCCTTCTCGATCCGCTCGCGGTACTCGTCGAGGGTCGTCGCACCCACCATCCGCAGCTCACCGCGGGCCAGCATGGGCTTGAGCATGTTGCCGGCGTCCATGGAGGAGTCCCCGCCGGCGCCCGCACCCACCACCGTGTGCAGCTCGTCGATGAAGGTGATGATCTGCCCGTCGGAGTCCTTGATCTCGGCGAGGACGGTCTTCAGCCGCTCCTCGAACTCACCGCGGTACTTGGCGCCGGCCACCATGGCGCTCAGGTCGAGCGACACGAGCCGCTTGTCCTTGAGCGACTCGGGCACGTCCCCCTTGACGATCCGCTGGGCGAGCCCCTCGACGACGGCGGTCTTGCCGACGCCGGGCTCACCGATGAGGACGGGATTGTTCTTCGTACGGCGGCTGAGCACCTGCACGACCCGCCGGATCTCCTGGTCGCGGCCGATGACGGGGTCGAGCTTGCCCTCCCGTGCGGCGGCGGTGAAGTCGGTCCCGAACTTCTCCAGGGCCTTGTACTGGCCCTCTGGGTCGGCGGTGGTCACCCTGCGCCCTCCTCTGGCCTTCTGGAAGGCGTCGATCAGCTTCTTCGGGGTGGCCCCCTGCTGGGTGAGCACGTCGGCGGCCGGTCCGCCCTTGGCGGCGATGCCGACGAGCAGGTGTTCGGTGGAGAGGTACTCGTCACCGAGGTCGTTGGCGCGGGCCTGCGCGTCGGCGATGACGGAGAGCAGGTCGCGGTTGGGCTGCGGCGGCGCGACGGTGGACCCGGCCACGCTGGGCAGCGAGCCGAGCACCTTCTCGGCCCCGGTCCGTACGGCGGCCTGGTCGGCGTCGACGGCGGCGAGCAGATCGACGATGTTCTCGTTGTCCTGCCCCTGGAGCAGAGCGAGGAGCAGGTGGGCGGGGGTGAGGTCCGGGTGTCCCTCGGTCACGGCCCGGTTGCTGGCCGCGTTGATCGCGTCCCGGCTCCGGTTGGTCAGCTCGGCATCCACTTGTCCGTACTCCTCCTCGGTGTCAGCTCCTGTACCGACTCCTGTTACTGACTCAGTCAGCGTACATAAAGTTGAGTCTATTCCACTCAAGGCAGTCCGCGGGAGGATTGGGGGACTAGCTTCCCGGCATGACCTCCTACACCCAGGATCCGAGTGCCCCGGACCCGTCGTTCCTCAGCTTCTGGCGGGAACGGCATCTGTGCACACTGACGACACCGCGCCCGGACGGGAGCCCGCACGTGGTGCCCGTCGGGGTGACATACGACCCCGACGCCCGTCTGGCTCGGGTGATCGCGAGCCGGACGAGCGCGAAGGTACGGCACGTGCAGGCGGCCGGCGAGGGCGGGGCGGCGGTGGCGGTGTGCCAGGTGGCGGGGCGGCGGTGGGCGACACTGGAGGGGCGAGCGCACGTCCGCACGGAGCCGGAACGGGTCGCGGAGGCGGTGCGGCGATACGCCGAGCGCTATGAACGGACCCCGGCACCGAACCCGCTGCGGGTGGTCATCGAGATCTCGCTGACGGGCGCGATGGGACGTTTTTGAGCCACGGGCCGATCATCCGATACCTGGAAATGTCCCCCAAAACTGCAGCGGCGTCACCGTGTTCAGGTCACGGTGACGCCGCTGCGGGGGGAAGCACCTGCGCGATCTGTTACGACGGGGGAATCGCGTCAGGCACTGCGGGGGGTGGCTGAGATGGTCCGCGGGGTGGGGGTTTCCGCTTCCACCAGCCGATGGTCTCGTTGGTCCAGGTTCACAAAGATCATTCCGTACCGAATGGCACACCGAACGGGCTGCGGCGCCCCCCGAGGCCGCCGCAGACACCGGTACGCCCGCAGGTCCTCGTCGTCGTCCCGCGTGACGACCACCGGTTCGCCGAAGACGGTCACCATCAACGAGTCACCGGGATGGGGGATCGCGGTGACGAGGTCGATGAAGTGCCAGCCGGAGCGGTAGGCGGTGGCCATTTCTCTGCGGAAGGAGCGGTCGTCGGGAGGGGTGGTCATCGGCCTCAGTCCCACTTACTGTCGGCCGGGCCCACGACCACTTCATCGTCCGCGACAACGACAGACTGCACACCACCCGTCTCGTGCGCATCGCTCTTCGCACCGGAGAGGCCACTCAGAGCTCCGAAGGCCACAACGGCGGAGAAGGCGGCGACAAGCACCGAGCGAAGCATTCTCTTACGCATAGTCGGCTTCGTCCTCACTTGAAGGTCCCCTCTTCCCCCGTCGAGTAAGACGATGGCTCATTCAGGCACGTCATGGCCACACGATCGGTGCATCATGTTCCTGCATGTTCAGGACCCTGGGGGGTGGAGATTTGGCAACAAATGGGATTAAGGCGACACATCCCCATGCGATGACCGAGTTGTGCGAAGAGGGAAGCCGCCTCTACGCAAACGCTCTGCGCACGGGACGAATCCTTCGAGCGGACATCAAACCCGCCCCCTGCCTGATGGAATTCGCCCTTCTGCACCCCGATCCCGACGACGCGAACTGGCTGCGACCCGTCTCACCGGCCGTTGCCCTGGCCCAGCGCCTCCACCCCATAGAGCACGAGATCAGCGAGAACCGTCGGCTGTCGATCGCGCTCACCGAGGCCTTCGAGCCGTTCATGGCCCTCAGTGCGCAGGAGACCACCTCGACCCACTCCATCACCGTGCTGGAGGGCCTCGACCGCATCAACGCCGCGCTCGACCTGGCCACCGCCCAGTGCCAGACCGAGATGCTCACGGTCCAGCCGAGCGGTCGCCGCAGCTCCGAGAACAGGCTCATGGAGGCACTGGAACGCGACAAACCGCTCATTGAGCGCGGTGTGCGGATCCGGACTCTCTACCAGCACACCGCCAGGTACAGCCCGGAGAGGCTCGCCTGGGTGGACCACTTCGCCGACGGGAAGGCGGAGTACCGCACCATCGACGAACTGGTCGAGCGCCTCATCATCCTTGATGAGACCGTCGCGTTCATCCCCACGCGTGACGACCGGCAGGTCGCCCTGGAGCTCCGTCATCCCGGCCTGGTCCGATACCTGATCAAGGTCTTCGAGTTCATGTGGACCCGTGCCGTCCCCCTGAACGCCGGCGCCCCCTACGAAACGGCCCCCGACGGCATCACGGACATCCAGCACTCCATAGCCAAACTGCTCGTGGAGGGTCACGTCGACGAGGCGATCGCCCGCCGCCTGGGCATGAACGTCCGCACCTGCCGAGCCCACATCGCCAAGCTCGCGACCGCCCTCGGCAGCGGCAGCCGCGCCCAGCTCGGCTTCCTCATCGCGCAGTCGGGGCTCCTCGACCAGGGCCACTCGGCGTCGGAGGGGGATGGCCGTCCGTGAGGGAGGCTCGCGCACGGAGCCGGGGAACTGTGCGAGGCGGGCCTGAACCTGTGCACCCGCGCGCCGCGCGAGGGACGGGTGGACGCCGGGGACGCCGGGGACGCGGACGGGGTGGCTTCGCCGCCCGCGTCGGCAGACAGGGCCGGGCCCCACTCGGCCACCTCATCGCGGAACCAGGAATCCTCGAGCGGGAGGGAGTGACCGAGTGATCCCGGTGCCACATCCGGAGCACGGCGTGGAGAACCTGTGCGCGGCAGGGACCGAGTTGTACGCACGCGCCCTGCGTGAGGGGTACGTGCTCGGCGTCGACGCCGAGGAAGCGCCCTGTCTGCTCGACTTCGGTCTCCTGCATCCCGCCGTCACGGACCTGGACAGGCTGGAGCCGGTCGCCCCGGCCGTCGCCCTGCACCGCATGCTGCGGATCGCGGAGGAACGCATCGCGGACGAACGACTGCGTGAGGCACGGCTGACCGAGACGTTCGAGCCCCTGATGCGGATCGACGGCCGCCGTACGGGAACCGAGGACTCCTCGATGATCAGCGTCCTCAGCGGGCTCGACCTGATCAGCCGGGTCATCGGTCAGGCCGTGGCCGCCGGCTCCGAACTGCTGGCCGTCCAGCCGAACACCAGCGACAGACACGCCCAGCCGCCCCCGCCCGTGCATGTCGAGGCCTTCGACCGCGACCAGGCCCTGCTCGACCGCGGCGGCCGTATCCGCACGCTCTACCAGCACACCCTGCGCCACGCGCCCAGCGTCGTGGCCCGCTACGAGCGTCTGCACGGTGACGTGGAGGCCCGCAGCCTGGACGAGGTGACGGAGCGTCTGATCATCGTCGACCGGACCGTGGCCTTCATCCCCGCCAACAAGGACCGCACCCTCGCCCTGGAGATCCGTCACCCCGCCCTGATCTCCTTCTTCGTCACCGCCTTCGACCGGCTGTGGCGGCTGGCCACCCCGATGTACCCCGAAGCGGTGCAGCAGCCCACGCGCAACGGCATCACCCCCCGCCAACGAGCCATCGCCGCCCTCCTCGTCGAAGGCCACACCGACGCCGTCATCGCCGACCGCCTCGGCATGAACATCCGCACCGCCCGCGTCCACATCGCCAAACTCGCCGCCACCCTCGGCAGCGACAGCCGCGCCCAACTCGGCTATCTCATCGGGCAGTCCGGGATTCTCGGCCAGGAGGACACGGGCGAGTGAGCACGGCGGCAGCCCATCCGGAGCACGGCCCGGAAGACCCGTGCCCGGAAGGCATCGAGGTCTACGCACGCGCCCTGCGCGAGGGCGGGATCGGCCGACAGGACGCCTCGCACGTCCCCTGCCTCCTCGACACCGGGCTGCTGCGGCCCGACGCCCGGGACCCGGCCCGGCTGGAAGCCGTACCGCCCGCCCTCGCCCTGCACCGCATGCTCCGCGCCACCACGGACCGCGTGGCGCGCGAGCGGCGGCGTGAGCAACGGCTCGCCGAGGCGTTCGCGCCGCTCCTGCGGATCGACGGGCGCGGTGCGGCGGCCGCGGAGAACCCGGCGATCAGAGTCATCAGCGGTACCGGCCCCATCAACGAGGCCATCACGGAGGCCATGGCCGGCGCCGTACACGAACTCCTGTGTGTGCAGCCCAACGTCCACTACAGCGACAGCCGGGGCGCCGCCGCCCAGGTCGTGGCGATGGACCGGGACCAGGCGCTGCTCGACCGCGGCGCCCGTATCCGCACCCTGTACCAGCACACCCAGCGCCACATGCCGCTGGTCCTCGCCCGCTACGAGCAACTCCGCGGCGACGCCGAGGCCCGCTCCCTGGACGAGGTCACCGACCGGCTCATCGTCGCCGACCGGACCGTCGCGTTCATCCCCGCAGGCAGGGACGGCACGGTCGCGCTGGAGGTCCGGCACCCGGCCCTGGTGGAGTTCCTGGCCGCCACCTTCGACCGGCTGTGGTGGCAGGCCACGCCCATGTATCCGCAGACCGTCCACCGGCCGAGCCTCAACGGCATCACACCCCGTCAACGGGCCATCGCCGGACTGCTCGTCGAGGGCCACACCGACGCCGTCATCGCCGACCGCCTCGGCATGAACATCCGCACCGCCCGCGTCCACATCGCCAAACTCGCCGCCACCCTCGGCAGCGACAGCCGCGCCCAGCTCGGCTACCTCATCGGACGGTCCGGGATTCTTGACCGGGGAGCGTGATCGAGCCCACGGCCGTCGGGCCGTCCAGGCCCACCTGCGCTATCCGGACACCCAGTTGCGTACGGCTGGCCGCCCCGAGCGTCTCCGACAGTCGCGCGATATGGGCCCGGCAGGTGCGCACGCTGATCCCCAGCCGTTCCGCGATCACCGCGTCCTGGTGGCCTTCCGCCAGCAGTGCGGCGATGGACTGCTCGCGATGGGAGATGCCCTCGATGCCGGTGTCGGGCAGGGGGGCGGTGAGGGGGATCGCCAGCCGCCACAGCCGCTCGAAGACCGTGACCAGGTACTCCACCAGCGCCGGGTGCCGCAGCTCCAGTGCGAGGGTGCGGTCGGCGTTCGCGGGGATGAAGGCCACCGTGCGGTCGAAGAGGATGAGCCGGTCGATGACCTCGTCCAGCGTCCGCGCCTGAACCGTGCCGCCCATCAACTCCAGGTAGTTCAGGAGCCCTTGGCCGTGCCGGGCCACATGGGTGTACAGGTCCCGCATCCGCACGCCCCGGCCGCGCAGCGCCAGCGCCCGGTGCAGGCCCTCCGTCAACTCGTGCTCGGGACGGATGCCGCCGGGCTGGACGGTGAGGACCTCCGTCGTGCACGCCTCGGTGGCCTCGTCCATCGCGGCCTGGATCCGCGAGAGGCCGTCGAGGACCCGGATCGCGGTCCCCTCACCGGCGCCCGGCACGACGCTGGGCCCCAGACCGGCGTACCGCTCCACCGCCGCGACGGCCGCCCCCACCCGCTGCTGGCTCGTGCTGACCTCGTCGTAGACGCCGCGCAGCAGCCGGGTCATGACCTCCTGCGGTGCCGTCGGCACCAGCCAGTCCATGTCGTCGGGGTCCGGGTGCAGCAGGGCCAGTTCCAGCAGACAGGGCACCGGCTCGGCGTCGGCTCGCGGCACGCGGCCGCGCCGTACGGCCCGGGAGTACACCCGGTCCCCGGCCTCGCACAGCCGGTCGGCACCGTGTGGATGGTCGTCCGCCCTGAGCCCGGCCATTGCCCATCCCACCCCCGGTTCCTGCGTCTACCGCCCTCTTGTGCTGTTTCCCCATCGGGGCACGGAAGCCCCCAGGCTCCGCAACTATGCGCGGCCCCGACCCGCTCCGCAACACGGCTCCTCGGGCCGACGCCGGGAAAAACGGCCGGTATACCCCGTTACCTCCGGGCCTCCGTCCGTCCGTCTGCAACAAGCTGCTCCCCCGCCCGTCCAGGACCGTCCCCGTGCGGAACAACCCGCTCCGCGCGTCAACTCCCGGAAATCACGCAGTGATCATCCCGTTACGTGCCGCACTTAACGTCAGGCCATGGCGGACATATTTGACGCATACGCGTTGGCCGACGCATGGGACGAGATGTTCGAGCGGCCGGGTGAGGTCAGGACCGCCTACGAGCCGGTGCTGGCCGCACTCCAGCCGATCGAACCGAGTGAACTCAGGTTCCGGGCCGATCAGATGGCCCGGGCGTTCACCGACCGGGGCGTGACCTACGCCTTCGCGGGCGAGGAGCGGCCCTGGCCGCTGGACCTCGTGCCCAGGATCCTCGACGCCCTCGAATGGGATCTCGTACAACGCGGGGTGAGCCAGAGAGTCAGAGCCCTGGAGGCCTACCTCGCCGACGCCTACGGACCCGCCCGTGCCTTCGAGGACGGGGTCGTGCCCTGGCGGCTGCTGCTGAACTCCCCGCACTTCCACCGCGCCGCGCACGGGCTGGAGCCCACGGGCGGCGTCCGCATCCATGTCGCCGGTATCGACCTGGTCCGGGACGAACAGGGGGACTTCCGGGTCCTGGAGGACAACGTCCGGGTTCCCAGCGGCGTGTCGTACGTCATCGAGAACCGGCGCGCCATGACCCGCGTCTTCCCGTCGCTCTTCGCCGAGCAGCATGTGCTTCCCGTCGACGGCTACGCGCAGAAGCTGCTCGCCGCCCTGCGCGCCGCCGCGCCCGACGGCGTCCAGGACCCCCGGGTCGTGGTCCTGACCCCTGGGCCCAGCAACGCCGCCTACTTCGAACACGCCCTGCTCGCCCGGCTGATGGGCGTGCAGCTGGTCGAGGGGCACGACCTGGTGTGCCGGAGCAACCGGGTGTGGATGCGCACGACACGCGGAGAAGTGCCCGTCCACGTCGTATACCGGCGCCTGGACGACGACTTCCTCGATCCGCTCCACTTCCGCCCCGACTCGGTGATCGGCTGCCCGGGCATCCTCGGCGCGGCCACGGCGGGCCATGTCACGCTCGCCAACGCGGTCGGCAACGGCATCGCGGACGACAAGCTGCTCTACACCTACGTCCCGGACCTGATCCGTTACTACCTCTCAGAGGAACCGATTCTTCCCAATGTGGAGTCCTTCCGGCCCGACGAACCCGGCCAGCTCGAGGCCGTCCTCGACCAGATCGACCGGCTCGTCGTGAAGCCCGTCGACGGGGCCGGCGGCCAGGGCATCGTCATCGGGCCGAAGGCCGACCGCGAAACCCTGGAGAGGACCCGTGAGGCCGTCCGCAAGGATCCCCGCGGTTTCATCGCCCAGCGCCCCGTCGCCTTGTCCACCTCTCCCACCCTCGCGGGCGAACGCATGGCGCCCCGCCACATCGACCTGCGGCCCTTCGCCGTCAACGACGGCAACGACATCTGGGTCCTGCCCGGCGGCCTGACCCGGGTCGCCCTCCAGGAGGGCAACCTGATCGTCAACTCCAGCCAGGGCGGCGGCTCCAAGGACACCTGGGTGCTCGCCGAGGGCCCCGCGGAGCCGCCCACGCCTGCCAACGGGACTGCCCTCCTGGACATCGCCCCGCGTCAGCACGGTCCCGACGGTAACCCCACCGTCGTACAGGAAGGGGCCCAGCAGTGAACGACGTGATCCTCTCGCGGATAGCCGAGGCACTGACCTGGACCGGCCGTTACGTCGAGCGGGCGGACAACACCGGCCGCATTCTCGACGCCTACCTCCACCGGCTGCTGGACGACCCGTGGCGCGACGAGGACGTGGCCTGCCGGTCGCTGTACGCGATCCTCGGCGTCGACGCGGGCGGCACCCGTGTCGACATGCAGCAGGTCCTCGACCAGCTCGCCTTCGACGCCCGCTCGACCTGCTCCATCGAGGGTGCCCTCGGCGCGGCCCGGCTGAACGCCCGCAGCGCCCGTGAGGCCGTCTCCTCGGAGATGTGGGAGTGCCTGAACTCCACCTGGCACGCGCTGGCCGACCAGCGGCTCGCGGCCCGCCGTACGGGCCCCTACGCCTATCTGGAACTCGTACGGCGGCGCGCGGCGCTCTTCTTCGGGCTCGCCGACTCCACCATGAGCCGCGACGACAGCTGGCGTTTCGTGGTGCTGGGCCGCAGCCTGGAGCGGGTGGACATGACCGTACGGCTGCTGTCGGTCCGGGTCCTGGACGCGGCCCACGCGCCCGACTGGCCGACCCTGCTGAGCGCCTCGGGCGCCGACGAGGCGTACGCGCGCGTGTACGGCGGTTTCGGCGACACCCCGCGCGTCGCCGAGTTCCTGCTCCTGGACCGCGACTTCCCGCGCTCCGCGCTGCACGCGCTGACGACGGCGGAGGAGTGCCTGACCGCGCTCGGCCGGCCCCGCCAGGACCCCGCGCGCCGCCCGATCGGCCGGATGCGCACCCGTCTCGAATACCTCGACCTGCACGCCCTGGAGGAGCAACTCCCTTTGCTGCTCGGGGACCTGCAAACCGCCTGCATGGCCTCCGCGGAGGCGGTGGCGGAGCGGTTCTTCCCGTACCAGGGGCCCGTCGAGTGGGCCCAGGAAGGAGCGTGAGCATGACCGCCACCCCCGCGTCCCGCCGCCTCCGGATCAAGCACACCACGAAGGTCTCGTACGCCCAGCCCGTGGCCTCGTCCCACAACGAGGTCCGCATGACCCCGCTGACCCTGCCCGCCCAGACCACCCTGGACGCCCGGGTCACCGTCAACCCGACCACGCCCACCTGGTCCTACTGGGACTACTGGGGCACCCAGGTCACCGGCTTCGATCTGATGGACCCGCACGGCCATCTCACCATCACGGCCTCCAGCCTGGTCGAGACGTCCCGGCCGGAGCCGCTGCCGGCCGCGCCCACGTGGGACGAGGTGGCCGAACGCATCGCGGGGTCCCGCCTGTTGGAGTTCGCGAGCCCCACGGGCCGTACCACGGTCCCGCCGAAGCTGATCAAGAAGGCCCGGAAGGCGGCGGCCGGCCTCGACCCGCACGAGACGGCGGTCGCGGTGTCGGCGCTGGTCGCCGACCGGGTGTCGTACCTCCCCGGCGCGACCAGCGTGAACACCTCCCCCGCGGAGGCCTGGGAGCAGGGCGCCGGCGTCTGCCAGGACATCACCCATCTCACCGTCGCCCTGCTGCGGGGTGCCGGCCTCCCGGCCCGCTATGTCTCCGGCTACCTCCACCCGGAACGCGACGCCGAACTCCACCGGCCCGTCGCCGGGGAGAGCCACGCCTGGATCGAGTACTGGGCGGGCGACTGGTGCGGCTACGACCCCACCAACCGCGTCCGCGCCGACGAGTCCCACGTGGTGGTGGCCCGGGGGCGCGACTACGACGACGTGACGCCCCACAAGGGCATCTACCGGGGCGTGCCCGGCGGATCGCCGGAGGTCACGGTGGAGTTCACGCGGGTGGCGTGAACGAGCGGGCGGAGGGGGGTTCCCTCCGCCCCGGCACGGCTACTTCAGGCCCGCCGCCGCGCAGTCGCTCTTGAACTGCGCGGTGCAGATGTCCTTGATCGTGTAGATGCCGTCCTTGACGACCGTGCTCTTGATGTTGTCCTTCGTCAGGGCGACGACCTGGACGAGCTGGGCCGGGATGTTCTTGTCGGTGGGGCTGTCGACGCTGTCCGTGGCGAGGGCGTCGAACTGGATGCCCTTGCCCTGGACCTTCATGACGGCCATCTCGGCGGCGGCCTCGGCCTCCCCCGGGTACGGCTTGTAGACGCTCATGTACTGCTCGCCCGAGACGATCCGCTGCACCGCGGCCAGCTCCGCGTCCTGGCCGGTGATCGGCGGGATGTTCGTCATGCCCGCGTCCTCCATCGCCTGGATGGCGGCGCCTGCCATGGCGTCGTTGGCGGAGTAGACGGCCTTGATGTTGCCCTTGCCGATCGCGCTGATCGCCTCGGTCATGTCCTTCTGGGCGGTCTCCGGCTTCCAGCCGTCGACGTCGTAGGTCTTGGCGATCGTCACCTTGCCGTTGAGCTCGGACATCGCGCCCGCCTTGAACTGTCCGGCGTTCGGGTCGGAGGGCGAGCCGTTGATCATGACGATCTTGTCGGAGGTGTCGATGCCCGAGCCGAGCGCCTCGACGATGGAGCGGCCCTGCACCTCGCCGACGAGTTCGTTGTCGAAGGAGACGTACGCGGCGATCGGGCCCTCGGCGAGGCGGTCGTAGGCGATGACCGGAATGCCCGCGTCCTTGGCCTTCGTCACCATGCCCGCGATGGCGTGCGAGTCCACGGCGTCCAGCAGGATGACGTCGACCTTCTCGTCGATCATCTGCTGCATCTGGGTGGCCTGCTTCTTGGCGTCGGACTCGCCGTTGGCGTAGAGCGTCTTGCCCTTCTTGTCCGTGAGCTCGGCGACCTTCCGCTGGATGATCGGGTAGTCGAACTCCTCGTAGCGGGTGTTCGTCTTCTCCGGCATCAGCACACCCACGGTGATGTCGTCGCCCTTGGTCGGGCTCGCCTCGCTCCCGCTCGCGGCGCCGAGCGCCCCGCAGGCGGCCAGCGAGAAGGTCATCGTGGACGCGGCCACGGCTATGGCGATACGACGCATGGGGCTGCTCACTTCTGGTGCTTTCCGGACGCGGGCGCGGCATTGCGGCCCATGTGTCTGAAAAGCCAACGCGGGGCCGCCCATCGACGTCAAGCGGAATCACTTAACGAGTGCGCAACGCCACTCTCCGCCGATGGTGTGAAGACTTGGCGCGAACACTAGTACAACCAACTTCACACCTCGCGAGTCGTGATCACAGCAGTCGCACAACTGCTGTTCCCCGTACGACCAGAGGACAGAATGAAGTCAGCCAGACGGACGACCGCCACCGCCGCCGTCCTCGCCACCGCCGGCACCCTCGTCACCCTGACGGCGGCCCCCGCCTCGGCGACCGTGGCGTGTGCCTCGCCCGTGTTCAAGCGCCAGTTCTACGCGAACACGAGCCTGTCCGGCACCCCGAAGAAGACGGACTGCGACACCGCGATCGACCAGAGCTGGAGCGGCGCCCCCGTCTCCGGCCTGCCGAAGGACAACTTCGGCGTCCGCTGGACCGTGACCCGCGACTTCGGCTCCGGCGGGCCCTTCGCGCTGGACGCCACCGGCCTGGACGGCATCCGCGTGTACGTCGACGGCGTCCGCAAGATCGACCTGTGGAAGAACGTCTCCACCACGGTCAAGAAGACCGCCGACGTGACGATCCCGTCCGGCAGGCACACCCTGCGGATCGACTACGCCAACTGGACCGGCGCCGCGAAGGTCAAGGTCACCTACGCGCCCCGTACCTCCGCCGACGTCGACAAGGTCAAGCCGCTGGTCCCCACGGGCACTTCGGTCTCGTACGACAAGGCCACCGGCAAGGCCAAGGTCACCTGGGCGAAGAACAAGGAGATGGACCTCGCCGGCTACCGGGTCTACCGGCGGCTCAAGGGCACGTCCTTCCCGGCCGCGCCGCTCGCGACGACCGCCCTCACCTCGTACACCGACAGCACGCTGCCGGTGACCGGCGAGACGTACTACTACGAGCTGCGCGCCTACGACAAGGCGGGCAACGAGTCGACCGGCACCGCCGACCAGCCGGTGGCCACCGTCGACCGGGTCGCGCCGGGCGTGCCCGTCATCACGAGCGCGACCGGCGAGGTGCGGCCCGGCGGCACCGGAACCGGCGGCTTGAAGGTCGTATGGGACCAGGTCGCGGGCGCGACGGCCTACCGCGTCTTCCGGGCGGCGAGCGAGAACGGCACGTACACCGCCCTCGGCCGCACCGAGCTGCCCTCCTACCTGGACACCTCGGCCGCCGAGAGCACCGTGTACTACTACCGTGTCTCGGCCGTCGACGCGGCGGGCAACGAGTCCGCCCGGTCCGCGCCGCAGCGGGGCCGTATCTGGGACAACGACCCGCCGCCGCTCGTCACCGGCCTGGACGTGACCCCGACCGAGTACGGCTTCGAACTGAACTGGGACAAGAGCCCGGCGACGGACCTGCGGTACTACACGGTCCACCGGGGCGAGCTCGTGGGCGACGAGGACGAACAGGTCTGCTACGGCGGTCTGGTGGACTACGTCTCGCCCGAGGAGACGTCCTACACGTACACCACGCTCCCGGACGGCGACGAGGTCTGCTTCTTCATCGACGCCGTGGACGACGAGGGCAACTCCGCCAACAAGTGGAGCGACGACCTGGCCAAGGCAGTGGTCGTCACCGAGCTCGACATGACACCGAGCGTGGTCACCCCCGAAGGTTCGCCGCTGGACCTCTCGGTACTGGAGGCCGAGGGCGACGAGGGCAACCGGCTCACGTGGTCGGGGCTCGGCGGCGGTGCGGAGCCCGACGGATCCGTGCAGGGCTTCCGCGTCTACCGCTGGAACCCCGCCACCTCCTCGTACGAGCGGATCGCCGACCTCGCCGGCACCGCCTCGCAGTACGTGGACACCGGGGCGAGGCGCGGCACCACTTCCTACTACTGGGTGACCGGCGTCCTGGCCGACGGCACGGAGACCCCGCCCGCGGACGGCTGGGCGGTCACCGCACCGGCCTCGGTGTGAGCACGGCGAAGGGGCCCGGAGATCTCTCCGGGCCCCTTCGCCGTGGCTGTGCCTAGTCCTTGGCCCGCTTGGGCCGCCACACCACCAGCGCGCTGGTCTGCTGGACCTCCTGGTACGGCACCAGGTCACGGCGGTACGACGCGTGCACCGCCGCCTCGCGCTGCTGCATGGCCGCCGCGGCCCCCTCGACGGCGGCCTGGAGTTCGGCCACCCTCGACTGGAGCGCGGCGACCTGGTTCTCCAGTTCGATGATGCGCTTGATACCGGCGAGGTTGATGCCCTCGTCCTGCGACAACTGCTGGACGGTGCGCAGCAGTTCGATGTCCCGGGCCGAGTAGCGCCGGCCCCGGCCCGCGGTGCGGTCCGGGGACACCAGGCCCAGACGGTCGTACTGACGCAGCGTCTGCGGGTGCAGGCCGGAGAGCTGGGCCGCCACCGAGATGACGTAGACCGGAGTCTCCTCCGTCAGTTCATACGGGT
Organism: Streptomyces canus; assembly: GCF_030816965.1. NCBI lineage: Bacteria > Bacillati > Actinomycetota > Actinomycetes > Kitasatosporales > Streptomycetaceae > Streptomyces > Streptomyces canus. Next base: position 5,457,680 of record NZ_JAUSYQ010000002.1, on the reverse strand, counting down.
TGCGTCGACGGCCGTCCATGTCGATCAAGCTCCCTTCGCGGCCTGGAACAGCTCCGCCCGTGGATCCTCACCCACGGTCGCCTCGCGATACGCCTCGAGCGCGTCACGAGCCTTCCCCGACAGCTCGGTCGGGACACTCACCTCGACGGTGACCAGCAGATCGCCCCGGGTGCCGTCCTTGCGGACCGCGCCCTTGCCCCGCGCCCGCATGGTGCGGCCGTTGGGCGTGCCCGGCGGCAGCTTCAGCGTGACGGCGGGACCGCCCAGCGTCGGCACCCTGACCTCGCCGCCGAGCGCCGCCTCCGAGAAGGTCACCGGGACCGTCACCGTGAGGTTGTCGCCCTTGCGGCCGAAGACGGGGTGCGCGTCGACGTGCACGGTGACGTACAAGTCGCCCGCGGGGCCGCCGCGTTCACCGGGCGCCCCCTTTCCGCGCAGCCGGATCCGCTGGCTGTCCGACACCCCGGCCGGGATGCGGACCTGCATGGTGCGCGAGGACTTCGCCCGCCCGGAGCCCTTGCAGATCTCGCAGGGGTTCTCCGCGATCAGGCCGCGGCCCTTGCAGTCCGGGCAGGGGTCCGTGAGGGAGAACCCTCCCCCGGAGCCCCTCGCCACCTGGCCGGTGCCCACGCACGTGGGGCACACGCGCGGGTTGCCGTTGGCGTCGCCGGTGCCCGAGCAGGCCTTGCAGGGGGCCTGCGAGGACATCCTGAGCGGCACCGTCGCGCCCTCGATCGCCTCGGTGAAGCTGAGGGTGACCTCGGTGTCGATGTCCTGGCCGCGCCTGGGCTGGACGCGCGTAGTTCCGGAGCTGCCCCGGTTGAACAGGCCCCCGAAGACGTCTCCGAGTCCGCCGCCGAAGCCGCCGGCTCCCTGGGCCCCGCCCTGGGCGCCGCCTCCGAAGAGGTCGCCCAGGTCGAAGTTGAAGGAGCCGCCCGCGCCGCCCGGCCCCGGACGGAAGCCGCCGTTGCCGAACAGGGCGCGGGCCTCGTCGTACTCCTTGCGCTTCTTGGGGTCACCGAGGACGTCGTTCGCCTCGGAGATCTCCTTGAAGCGCTCCTCCGCCTTGGTGTTGCCCTTGTTGGCGTCCGGGTGGAACTCGCGGGCGAGCTTCCGGTACGCCTTCTTGATCTCGGCCTCGGTGGCGTCCTTGGGGACGCCGAGGACCTTGTAGTAGTCCTTCTCGATGAAGTCCTTGGTGCTCATCCCCGACGTGCCCCCTTTCCGGTGTCCCGATCTATCTCTACGACCTCAGCCCTCCTCAGGGCCGTTGTCCTTGTCGTCGCCGGCCTCGGACCCGTCCTCGGCCTTGACCGTCTGCGCGCCCGGCTGCGGCTCGGCCACGGCCACCCGCGCGGGGCGGATGGTGCGTTCGCCGATGCGATACCCAGGCTGCAGAATCGCCACGCACGTCGTCTCGGTGACATCGGGCGCGTAACTGTGCATCAGGGCCTCGTGGATCGTCGGGTCGAAGGGCTCGCCCTCCTTGCCGAACTGCTGGAGTCCCAGCTTCGCCGCCACGGTCTCCAGCGACTCCCCGACGCCCTTGAAACCGCCGACGAGTTCACCGTGGTCCCGCGCGCGGCCGATGTCGTCGAGCACCGGGAGGAGCTCGGTCAGGAGGTTCGCGATGGCGATCTCCTTGACCGTGATCCGGTCCCGCTCCACCCGGCGGCGGTAGTTCTGGAACTCGGCCTGGAGCCGCTGGAGGTCCGCGGTGCGCTCGTCGAGCGCCTTGCGCGACTGGTCCAGCTGGGCCGTCAGGCCGGCGATCTGCGCTGTTGCGTCCCCGGCCGGGGCCGCCCCTTCCTGGGGGGCGGCCTTCGGCTCGGCGTCGTCGGGGGTGGCGCCGGAGGGGACGTCGGGCTTCTCGTCGAAGCCCGGGGTCTCCTCCGTCACGCGGCACCGTCCTTGCGCTCGTCGTCCACGATCTCGGCGTCCACGACGTCGTCGTCCGCCTTGGCCTGCGAGGCCCCGGCGTCGTCGGCGTCACCCGCGCCCTGGGCGGCCTGGGCGTCGGCGTACATGGCCTGGCCGACCTTCTGGGAGACCGCCGCGACCTTCTCGGTGGCGGTGCGGATCTCCGCGGTGTCCTCGCCCTTGAGCGCGGCCTTCAGCTCCTCGACGGCGGCCTCGACCTCGGTCTTGACCTCGCCGGGGACCTTGTCCTCGTTGTCCTTGAGGAACTTCTCCGTCTGGTAGACGAGCTGCTCGCCCTGGTTGCGGGTCTCGGCGGCCTCGCGGCGGCGGTGGTCCTCCTCCGCGTACTGCTCGGCCTCCTGGCGCATCCGGTCGACCTCGTCCTTCGGCAGCGAGGAGCCGCCGGTGACGGTCATCTTCTGCTCCTTGCCCGTGCCCAGGTCCTTCGCGGTCACGTGCATGATGCCGTTGGCGTCGATGTCGAAGGCGACCTCGATCTGCGGGACACCGCGCGGGGCCGGCGGCAGACCCGTCAGCTCGAACATCCCGAGCTTCTTGTTGTACGCCGCGATCTCGCGCTCGCCCTGGTAGACCTGGATCTGCACGGAGGGCTGGTTGTCCTCGGCGGTGGTGAAGATCTCGGACCGCTTGGTCGGGATCGTCGTGTTCCGCTCGATGAGCTTGGTCATGATGCCGCCCTTGGTCTCGATGCCGAGGGACAGCGGGGTCACGTCGAGGAGCAGGACGTCCTTGACCTCACCCTTGAGGACACCGGCCTGGAGGGCGGCGCCGATGGCGACGACCTCGTCCGGGTTGACGCCCTTGTTGGCGTCCTTGCCGCCGGTGAGCTCCTTGACGAGCTCGGCGACGGCGGGCATACGGGTGGAGCCACCGACGAGGACGACGTGGTCGATCTCGTTGATGGAGACACCGGCGTCCTTCATGACGTTGAAGAACGGGGTCTTGCAGCGCTCCAGGAGGTCCGCGGTCAGCTGCTGGAACTGAGCCCGGGTGAGCTTCTCGTCCAGGTGCAGCGGGCCTTCGGCGGACGCCGTGATGTAGGGCAGGTTGATCGAGGTCTCGGTGGAGCTGGACAGCTCGATCTTGGCCTTCTCGGCGGCCTCGCGGAGGCGCTGGAGGGCCATCTTGTCCTTGGCCAGGTCCACGCCGTGACCGGACTTGAACTGCTGCACCAGGTAGTCGACGACGCGCTGGTCCCAGTCGTCACCACCGAGGTGGTTGTCACCGTTGGTGGCCTTCACCTCGACGACGCCGTCGCCGATCTCGAGGAGGGACACGTCGAAGGTGCCGCCACCGAGGTCGAAGACGAGGATCGTCTGGTCGTCCTTGTCGAGGCCGTACGCGAGCGCGGCCGCGGTGGGCTCGTTGACGATACGCAGGACGTTGAGACCCGCGATCTCGCCGGCCTCCTTGGTCGCCTGACGCTCGGAGTCGTTGAAGTACGCCGGGACGGTGATGACCGCGTCGGTCACCTTCTCGCCCAGGTAGGACTCGGCGTCCCGCTTCAGCTTCTGGAGGATGAAGGCGGAGATCTGCTGCGGGTTGAAGGGCTTCCCGTCCAGCTCCATCTTCCAGTCGGTGCCCATGTGACGCTTCACCGAACGGATGGTCCGGTCCACGTTGGTGACCGCCTGGCGCTTGGCCACCTCGCCGACCAGCACTTCGCCGTTCTTCGCGAAGGCGACGACGGACGGCGTGGTCCTGGCACCCTCGGCGTTGGTGATGACGGTGGGCTCGCCGCCTTCGAGAACGCTGACGACGGAGTTAGTCGTGCCCAGGTCGATGCCGACCGCACGTGCCATGGTTGATTCCTCCAGCTGACTTGAGTGGAACGGACTCAAGTGTGCACGACGCTCAGCCTTCGGTCAACAGACCTGAGTCAGGCAGACTCAAGTCTTATCCATCTCTTACACGCAAGACCGCTCTGACCTGCACCGTTAACGGGTCTTCGCACAACCGAACCAGGCTTCCCACCAGCTCGTCGATCTCGCGGGCGCACTCGGACAGCACCGCGGAGGGCATCCCGCCCGGGTCCGCGACGTCGTCCGCCTCCGGCGGGACCGGGGCCATGTGCCCCCGGCGGGCGGCGGCGGCCGCGACCACGGCGGGGAAGCCGCCGACGCCGTCCGGCCGCCGCCCGTCCCCGTCGGCTTCCCCGCCGGCGAGCCGCACGAACTCCTTCAGGGTGAAGCAGCGCCGCATCGCCGACGGCGCGAGCCGTACGGCGGCCTCGCGGTGCTCACCGGCGAGCCCGAGCACCAGTGCCGATCCCAGGACGAGCCCGGCGGTGAGCGGGCGCGAGACGAAGCCGGACCCGTCGCCGCCCAGCCGCTCCAGCACCGCCCGGGTGGAGTGCTCCATGCCCGCGCGGGGCCATGCCTGGGTACCGGCGCTCTCCGGCCGCAGGGCCGAGCCGCGCGGCAACCGGGCGGCCAGCAGCCGCTCGGCGAGCGCCGAACGGTGCACGTTGCCCGTGCAGACGAACAGGACCCGGATCACCCCTCGCCCGCCGCGCCGGCTCCGCCCGTCCCGGCGGGCATGGTCGCCTCGCCGCGGAGGACCGACGTCCGGGGAGCGGGCAGCTCACCGTAGCTCCGGTAGCCGTACCGGCCGCCCTTGGAGACCGGAGCCATGCTGAAGACAGTACCGAGGACGCGTACGCCCACCCGCTCCAGCGATTCCGCGGCGGCGCGCACCTGGTCCCGCCTGGTCCTGGCGGCACGGACGACGAGCAGAGCGCCCTGGGCCAGCGAAGCGAGTCCCACGGTGTCGGCGACCGGCAGCAGCGGCGCGGTGTCGACGATCACCACGTCGTACCGGTCCGCCAACTCCTTCAGCACCTCGTCCATCCGCGCCGAGGCCAGCAGCTCGGTGGGGTTAGGCGGTACCGCGCCGCTGGCCAGCACCGACAGCCCGCCCGCGACCTCCTGCGTCACGTCGGCGATCCGGGCCTGCCCGATGAGCACGGTGGTCAGGCCGGCGTCCCGGACCAGACCGAAGGCCGCGGCCACGCACGGCCGGCGCAGGTCCGCGTCCACCAGGCAGGTGGCCACGCCCGCCTCGGCCAGCGAGAGGGCGAGGTTCACCGCGGTGTTGGTCTTGCCCTCACCCGGCACCGAACTCGTCACCACGATGATCCGCGGCGGGTCGTCGACCTGCGAGAACTGCAGGTTGGTGCGCAGCTTGCGGAAGGCCTCGGCGCGCCGGGAGTGCCCGTCGGCGGCGACGAGCGGCTGCTTGGGGGCGTTCTTGTCGTACGGGATGGTGGCCAGCCCCGGCAGTTCGGTGAACTCGCTCAGCGTCTCGACCGTCTTGAGCGTGGTGTCGAGCGTCTCGCGCAACGCGACGACGCCGGCTCCGAGCAGCAGGCCGGCGAGCACCCCCGCGCCCAGGTTCAGCAGCGGCCGGGGCGAGACCGGGCCGGCGGGGGCGACGGCTTCCTGCGTGACACGCAGGGAGACGGGGGAGGTCTCCTCGCCGGTCCGGCTCTTGCGCTTGGAGCCGGGAACGGGCTTGGGCGTCTCCAGCCGCTCGACGACCGCACTGAACCGCTGCGCCACGGCATTGGCGATCCGCGCCGCACGCCGGGGCTCCGCGTCCCGGACGGTGATGTCGATGAGCACGGTGTTCAGCGGGGCTTGGGCGGTGATCCGGGACGCCAACTCCTCCGGCGTGGTGCGCAGACCCAGCTCCTTCAGCACGGGCACGGTCACCTGCCGGGTCGTCACGATCTCGGCGTACGACTGCACCCGCGCCTGCGAGAAGCTCTGGCCCAGGCTCAGCTGGGCGGTGTCCTGCCCGGTACGGGTCGCGACGAAGAGCTGGGTTCTGGCCTCGTAGACCGAGGTACTCAAACTCGTCGCGGCGACCGCCGTCCCGACCGCGAGAACCAGGCAGACGGCGACGGTCGGCCAGCGACGCGCGAGAGCCTTCAGGAAGCCGTGGAGATCCAAGCTGCACCCCTCATCGAACCGAGGGAACCACCCGGATTGGGATGTTCTGTTCCCTGTGGACGCAGCCGACCATAGGGACTCGCGCGCATCGAGCGGGAGAGCCACCCTCATGCGGGGCCATCGTGGGGACAAGCGCTACCCCATCCGGTGACTTCTTGGCCACGCCACGCCGAAGAGTGCCGTATATAGCACTTTCTCCAGGTATCAAGATCTCGACGACGGCCGACATCGCCGCCTGGTCCAGATCAAGTGGAGGAGAGTGAACATGACGAGATCGCCCAGGTGGCGAGGCGCACTGACGTCGGCCGCAGCGGCTGCCGCGCTCATCGCCGCACCGCTGATGGGAGCACAGACCGCCCACGCCGACGCAGCACCGTATCCCCCGCCGCCCCCGACCCTGACGCTCACCGCCACGACCGTGCAGGCCGGAGGCCGGCTGGGCTTCCGGGGCACGGGCTTCGCTCCCCGGCAGCGTGTCGAGGCGGACCTGAGGTCGTTCGTCGTCGTGCTGGGAATCTTCAGGGCGAACGCGAACGGAGTGGTCACCGGTACCGTGACCATCCCACGGAGCACCAGGCCGGGGTACCACACCTTCGAACTGATCGGCCGGAACCCCTACCGGAGGGCCGCCGCCAGGATCAAGGTGCTGCGGTCGCAGCACCGGGCAGTCCTGGCCGACCCCGTCAACACGTCGTACGACGACAAACAGCCCAAGGGCGCGAGCCTCGCGAGCACGGGCAGTGGGACGGCTCTGGCGCTGGGCGGGGCCGCGGCCGTGCTGATCGCCGCGGGCGGTGCCACGATGTTCGCCGTGCGCAGGCGCCGCAGTTCATGACGGACCGGGACACCGGTACGGCACCCCCAAGGCGTCCCGGCTTCGGCCGGGACGCCGTCCGCTTGCCGGGGACGGGCCGCCGCCTCGGCCGGGCTCCCGTCCTGCGCCGTGCGCTCAGGTACGCCCTGCCCGCCGTCGCGGCGCTCACCCTGGCCGGCGCCGCCTGGATCGCGGTCACCGGACTCCTCGCCCGCACGGAACTGCTCGCGGCCCAGCGGGACCTCGATGCGCTGCAGCGGGCCGTGACCACCGCACCGGCACCCGGCACGGCCGGGGAACAGCAGCGTGCGGTGCGGTCCGCGGCGGCCCACGCCGCGCGCGCCCACCACCTCACCACGGGCCCGGCCTGGTACTGCGCAGCCCAACTGCCCTTCCTCGGCGGCCCGTTGCGGACTGTGCGCGGCGCCGCGTCCGCGGCGGACAGCCTGTCCGCCGACGTCCTGGCCCCCCTGGTGCGTGCCCTGCCGGCGCCGGGCGGCGGCGAAGGGATGTCCGGGGCGCTGCTGTCCTTGCGGGAACACGCGCCGGACGTCGTCCAGGCGGCAGCCGTCGCCACCCGGGTCCAGGCCGACGTGCACGGGCTGCCCCGGTCCACCTGGCTGCCGGCGGCCGACCGGGCCCGGGCCGACCTCGCGCGGCAGCTCGACCGTCTCGCCCCGGCGATGACCGACGCCTCCGTGGCGGCCCGCGTCCTGCCGTCCCTGCTGGGCGGCCAGGGGGAACGCCGCTACTTCCTCGCGTTCCAGAACACCGCCGAGGCACGCGGCACCGGAGGGGTCGCCGGGGCCTTCGCGGTGCTCCGGGCCGACCGGGGCCATGTGACGTTCGAGCGGTTCGGCAACAACACCGAGATGGCGGCGGCCCAGGCCGACGTCGATCTGGGGGCCGAGTTCGCGGACCGCTACGCGGGCAGCGCTCCCACCCGCGTGTGGGCCAATTCCAACCTCAGCCCGCACTTCCCCCACGCGGCCCGCATCTGGGCCGCGGCGTGGCGCGACCACACCGGCGAGCGCGTGGACGGAGCGATCGCCCTGGACCCGGCCACGTTGGGCTGTTTCCTCCGGGTCACCGGCCCCGCCCGCATGGCCGACGGCACCGAACTCACCGCCGACAACGTGCTGGACCTCACCGAGCGGGCCAGCTACGCGCGCTACGACGACGTCACCCGACGCAAGGCCTTCTTCGTCGACGCGGCACGCGCCGTCGCCGCGCCCCTGCTCGCGGCGTACGCCGACACGCGCCGGCTGCCCGCCCTGTTCGCCGCCGTGCACGACGCCCAGCGCGAGGGCCGGCTGAAGCTGTGGAGCGCCCACCCGCCAGAACAGCGGCTCCTGGAGACGCGCCCCTACGCGGGCACCCTCCCGAACGCCCCGGGGCCCTTCGCGGGACTGGTGGTGAACAACGCGGCGGGCTCGAAGCTGGACTACTACCTGGACCGGAGCCTGGTCTGGGAGGCGAACGGCTGCGCCGGCGGCGGGCGCGCGGTCACCGTGACGGCGACCCTGACCAACCGGGCCCCGCCCGCCGGCCTGCCCGGCTACGTCACGCTGCGGGAGGACCACCCGCCCTACTCCACCCGGCCGGGCGACAACCGGCTGCTGGTGTCGTACTACGCGGGAGCCGGCGCCGGCCTCACCGGCGCCACCGTGGACGGCCGCACCGCGCTGCTGGCATCCGGCACCGAACGCGGACACCCCGTGTACACGCTCGATCTGGAACTGCCCGCGGGCGCCCGCCGCACGCTGGTGCTGCACCTGTGGGAACCGCACGCGGACGGCAGGCCGGTCCTCCTGCGCCAGCCCCTGGTGACGCCTCTGCGGGCCACGCTGAAGCCGGGCAGCGCCTGCGGCACCCGAACGAGGGGCACCGCACAGGGGCCTATCGGGTGACAGTTCGCCCCGGCGCGGCGTCGCACCCGGCTCGGCCCGCAACGCCGTACACACTCGACCAGACCCTTTGATCCTACTTGGAGGGCACATGTGGCTGTTCGGGGAGACCCTGCCCCAGCTGCCGGCGGCACGGCAGCCGTGGAACCGGGTCGTCGACGCACAGCCACCGGCCGGACGCGGCACCGGCAAACCCCTCTGGTACGCGCCGGCCGCCGTCCTCGGTGACGCGGTCGGCGCCCTCGTGCCCGCGTACCTGGCCTTCGCGGCGACCGACACCGCGAAGGCCGTGACCCTCGCGGTGGTGGCGGCCGTGGCCTGGCTGCTCGTGCGCGCCGCGCGGGACCGTTACGCCGAAGGCCGTCTCGGTGAGGGCGCCGTCCTGCGCCCCGCGCTGCACGACTGGCTGGTCATGGTCGGCATGCTCGCGGTGGTACGGGCGGCGACGGGCGAGGACTCCCCCTTCCTCCTCGCGCTCACCGCCCTGATGCCTTCCGCGCCGGCGAGCGTGGTCGCGCACACACTGATCCGCCGGCACCTGATCGCCCGGCGTCGCGACGGCCGGGCCGTGCACCGGGCCCTGGTGATCGGGGCGGCGGACGCCGTCGACGACCTGGTCGGCCACCTCGCGCGACGGACGGAGCACGAGTTCGTCGTCGTCGGCGTGTGTCCGGTCGGCGAGCAGGACCCGCAGTCGCTGGCCCCCGTCGCCGCCCGCCTGGACCGATGCGAACCCCCGCGCGTGACGGCCGACTCGGCCGCGGTGCTGGAGGCGGCCCGGCGGCTGGGCGTGGACGCGGTCCTCGTCGTACCGGGACCGCACCTGAGCGGAACGCGCCTGCGCCGGCTGTCCTGGGCCCTGCACGGCGCAGGCCGCCGACTCGTGGTCGTACCCGGCCTGACCGAGGTGTCCCGGCGCCGGGTGGGTGTCTTCTCGGTAGCCGGACTCACCATGCTGAACGTCACCCCGCCCCTGCGGCGGGGGCTCGCCGCGGTGGTGAAGTCGGTGACCGACCGGCTGGGCGCGGCGCTGCTCATCGTGCTGCTCGCCCCGGTGTTCGCGGCGGTCGCCCTGGTCGTACGCCTGGACTCGCCGGGACCCGTCGTGCACCGGCAGACCCGGGTCGGGCGCGGCGGGGTGCCGTTCACCATGATGAAGTTCCGCACCATGGTCGCCGACGCCGAACGGCTGCGGCGGCAGCTGGCCGGCACCAACGAGCGCGACGGCCGGATGTTCAAGATCCGCCGTGATCCGCGCATCACCCGCGCCGGCCGCCTGCTGCGCCGATGCTCCCTGGACGAACTGCCCCAGCTGTTCAACGTGGTGCGCGGGGACATGTCCCTGGTCGGCCCGCGTCCGCCGCTACCCGACGAGGTCGCCCGCTACAACGAGGTCGAACTGCGCAGACTCGCCGTCAAGCCGGGCCTCACCGGCCTGTGGCAGGTCAGCGGGCGCTCGAACCTTTCGTGGGACGAGACGATCGCCCTGGACCTCGGATACGTGGACAACTGGTCGCCGTCGGTGGACTTCACCGTGCTGCTGCGGACGGTGCGGGCCGTCATCGCGGGCACCGGAGCGTACTGAGAGAGAGAACCGATGCCGTCGAGAACCGCCACCGCCGCCCCGGTAGCGCCGGACCAGCCCGTCCGGTCGGCTGCCGATGTGCTGGTCATGGCCGACCGGCTCTTCCAGTGGGCCGACGCCCGCGCCTGGGCGGGCCCCGACCCGTACGACGGGCTCACCGGACCGCTGGGTCGGCTGGCCGTGCACCGTGTACTGCGCCAGGCGCTCCTGCAGGCCGTCAAACGCAGCCCGGCCGACCTGCGGCCGGCCCTCGGCATCCGCCCGTTGCGCACCGCCACGGCCACCGGCTGCGCGGCCGGTGCCTGCGCCCGGCTCGCCGCGTCCCCGGTGTGGCGCGAGCGGGCCGTGCGCCTGGGCCGGTGGACGGCGGCCGAGCAGTTGTCCGGGCGCTACGCCGGGCTGTGGCGCTACGAGTTCGACGTGCAGACCCGCTGGTCGTACTACCCGGCCTCGGTCCCCAACCTGGTGGCCACCACCTTCTGCGCGGACGGCTGCCTGGACTCCGGGACCCTCGGCGACGAGGCCGCGGGGACGCTCGCCCGCGGGCTGCTGGCTCACCTGCACAACGGCGAGTTCTTCACCTACACCCCGACCAGCGACGTCCTGGTCCACAACGCCAACCTCATGGGCGCCGCGCTCGCCGCCCGCCTGGCCCGCACCACGCCCCTGCCCGCCGCCCTCGCGGACCGGCTGGCCGACGCGGCCCGTCGAGCGGTCGAGGTGAGCCTGACGGGCCAGCGCCCCGACGGCTCCTGGCCGTACGGCCCGGGACCGCGCCTGGACTGGGTGGACGGCTTCCACACCGGGTACGTGCTGCTGCGTCTCGACCAGGCCGCGACCCTGCTCGGCATGGACGTGCGGGCTCCGCTCGAACGCGGGGTGGACCACTACCTGCGCCACCTCTTCGACGGCCCGCTCCCGCGCTACTTCGCGGACGCCCGGACCCGACGCGACCCGAACAACGACGCCACGGCGGTACGGATGACGGCATGGGCGGCCGAACGAGGCTTCACCGGCACCGACTTCGCCCGCGAGGTGCTGGCGGCGGTCATGGACCGCTATCCCGGCCTCGGCACCGTGAACTCCGGGAGGAACAGGGCCCTGTGGGAGTCACCCCGCTGGAGCGCCGCGCCCCTCCTGGACGCACTGACCGCCCTGCACGCCGTGCTGCGGGGGTAACCGCGCGCTCCGCTGTCGGTCGGCCGGCTGACGGCGGCCGCTTCACGGAACGCAAGGACGTCTCCCCTGTCGCGGGAGCGGTCGCACTGGACCTCGCCAGCCGGAACCGGCCGGAACAGCAGGGGGCCGCAGGAGTCCGCTCTGAGCCTCCGCTCGCCGAACCACGCGGACCGCTCCCCCCTGACCCCGGCCCTCACCCGCCGACGGACGCCTCATACCCCGCCAGAACCTCCTCCGTCCGCCCCGCGCCGCCCGTCGCGTACCGCTCCCACCACACGGCCGCACACAGCAGCCCGAACACGGCGAGCCCCCGGTCGCGCCGGCCGTGTACGTGCTCGGCGACGAAACGGTCCGCCGTGCGCCGGTCGAAGAGGTCGTCGAACAGCGGGGAGCGCCGTACCTCGGTCCACAGCCGGTCGCCGTGCTCGCGCAGCAACGACCGTACCGGCGCCCCGAATCCCGTCTTGGGGCGCCGGGCGACGAACTCCGGCACGCCGGAGGCCACCGCGGCCGCGCGGAAGCGCGCCTTGCCGTCTCCCATCCGCAGCTGCTCCTCCGCGGCGGCGCCGAGAGCGGCGGCCACCACCGGCTCCGCCAGGAACGGGACCCGCAGTTCGACGCTCGCGCGCATCGACGCGCGGTCCCCGTACAGCAGGTTCAGTCCCGGCAGGAACAGCCGCCGGTCGCACTCCGCCAGCGCCGCGAGGGGCGTTCCGCCAGCGTCCAGCACGGCCCCCGCCACCTCACGGTGCCGCTCGGCGACCGCGTCCAGTCCCACGAGGGGTGACAGCGCCGCCCACTCCTTCCCGGAGTAGTACGACTGCGTCGCCCACGACCAGTCGCGGGCACCGAGCTGGAGCAGCCGGCCGAACTTGTCCGCGCGGCCCCGGTAGCGCCGGGGCGCGGGAACCAGGGTGGCGGCGCCGAGGGTCGGGCGCGTCCAGGCGGGAAGCCGTTGCAGCAGCAGGACGGCCTGGTAGCGCTCGTAGCCCAGGAACAGTTCCTCGACACCCAGCCCCGACAACAGCACGGTCGCCTCGTCGCGGGCGGCGCGGGACAACTGCATGAGGGCGACGGCGGCGGGGTCGCCGAACGGCAGCTCCATGGTGGTCACCAGCTCGGGGATCCGGCGCAGCACGTCGACGTCGAGGTCGACCCAGGCCAGCGGCAGGCCCAACTCGTCGGCCACCCGGGCGGCGTAGGGGGCGTCCTCCTCGAACGGCTCCGTGCCGGGCACCGCGGTGCGCGACCTGGCGCTGAAGGCGGGTCCGGTGAAGCCCTCCCTGAGGAGTTCCACGCCCAGCCAGGTGCTGTCCAGGCCCCCGCTGAGCAGCAGCCCCACCTTCACATCGGCCCGCACCTGACGCGCGACCGACTCACGGACGGCGGCGGCGATGTCCGCGGCGGGCGCGAGGGCGGGAGCGCGCCACCATGCGGACGCCTCGTCGTACCCGGGCGCACGCCGGGACAGCACCGTCCCGGCCGGTACGGAACTGACGCGCTGCCAGCCGGTCCGCGGCGGCGGCGTCCACAGGAACATGGCACCCTGCGCCACCGCGACCGGGTCGGCGCCCCCGGTCAGCCCCGCGGCCCGCAGCGGTTCGATCTCGCTGGCGAGGCCGACCATGTCCCCCGCCGCGTCGACCGCCACGTACAGCGGCTTGACGCCCAGCCGGTCACGTCCGTAGCGCACCTCGCCGTCGGGCAGGACGAGGGCGAAGGCGAACATGCCGTCCACCTCATCGAGCAGCTGCGGTGCGTCCGGTTGCAACAGGAGTTCGTAGAGGACCTCGGTGTCGCCCTCGGTCGTGAACCTCACGTGCCGCCCGCGCAGCAGCTCGCGCAGGTACGGCGCGTTGTAGACCTCGCCGTTGTAGACCAGCACGCCCCGTTCGGGCGAGCCGAAGGGCTGGCCACTCCTCGGGTCGAGGTCCACGACGGCCAGGCGGCGGAAGTGCAGCACGGCCCGCCAGCCGGGGCCGACGAGCGCGAGGTGACCGCTCGCGTCGGGGCCGCGGTGGGCGAGCGCCTCGCACGGGTCCGGCAGCGACCGCGACCGGCTGCGCGCGGCCCCGTTCAGCAGGACGAGGAAGCCGCACATCACAGCACCTCCGTGGTCGACGGGTGGCCGTCCGCCGGCCCGCCCGGGTCGGGCACGGTGTCAGTGACGGCAGGGAGCTGCGGGCGCCCGAGGGCCCCGGCCAGGGCCGCGGTGGCAGGGGCGCAGTCGACCGGCCGGTCCTCCGTGAGCGAGCGGGCCGCCCGGCAGGTGACGAGGGAACTCTCCAGCGCGGAGGCGAAGTCGGCGGCGGCAGCGGGCCCGGTGCCGAGCGACTCCCCGCGGACCAGGCGGACGAGGGTGCGCATCTCCGCCGCGTGCCCCTTGGGCGCGCCTCGGTAGGTGGTCGTCTCCGGCCTGCCTCCCTTCCACACGGTGAGCGTGCGGAAGTCGTCGATCCTGGCGGCCACCCCGTCGCCGGCCACCTCCAGGAGTTCCTTGGGCGCGCCGGGCGGTGTGAACCCCCCGTAGACGACGGACGCGGACGAGCCGTCGTCGTACGCGATCTGGAGGGTGACGCTCTGCGCGGTGGCGGGGTCCGCGGCGTCCACGCCGGTGGCCCGCACCCGGACCGGCCGCCCGGGCACCAGGAAGCCCGCGGTGTCGACGAAGTGGCACACCTCGCCGAGCAGCCGGCCGCCCTGTTCGGGCTGGAAGTACCAGTGGTCGGCCGGGAGGCGGCCCGCGAACACCCGGTAGACGATCTGGAGCGGCGCTCCCTCGGGCAGCACGGCCCGCAGGTCCGCGACCGCGGGCGCGAACCGCCGGTTGAAGCCGGCCATCGCCGGGGCGCCGGAGGCCGACCACGCCTGCGCGACATCCTCCAGTTCCGTCTCCGTCAGGCCCACCGGCTTCTCGCAGTACAGGGCCCTGCCGCCGCGCAGCACCCGGGCCGCGTACCGGCCGTGGCTGTCGTGGCGACTGAGCACCATCACGCAGTCCGCCTCGCCCGACGCCAGGCCGGCGTCGACGCTCTCCGCGACCTGGTCGAACCCCCACTGCCGCCCCTGGTGCGCGGCGGACAGCCCGCGTCCGCCGGCGACCCAGGAGAAGGCGACGCCGGCTTCCCGCCTCAGCTCGGGAAAGAGCGTCCGCGTCGCGAAGTTGCCCGCTCCGATGGCCGCGATCCGCACGCTTTCGCGCGGGGGACTCCAGGTGCGGGGCGTGGTCCGCGGGGCCGGCGGCGACGGCAACTGCGCGGTGCCGGGGTAGCGCAGCAGCAGGGCGACGCTGCGTTCACCGGGCGACGGCTTGAGCGCCTCGTACGCCTCGGCCGCGTCCTCCACGGTGAAGATCCGCGGCTTCAGGTCGGCGAAGTCCACGGCGCCCGTCTGAAGGAGCCGCAGTACCTCGGCGAGGTTGCGCCGTTCCGTCCACGGCACATAGCCCTCGGGGTAGGGATGGCCGCCCTCCTCGAAGCGGGGGTCGTAGCGGCCGGGGCCGTAGGACCTCGCGTAACGGATCGTCAGTTCCTTGTGGTAGTACGACGACCGGGGCGGCGCGACGCCCACGTCGCCGACGACCACCACGGTGGCCCGGTCGCGGGCGAGACGGCCCGCGAACTCGACGGGGTCGGCACTGGGCGTGGCCGCGGTGATGAGCACGGCGTCCGCGCCGGCGCCCGCCCAGCCCCGCAGGACCATGCGCGGCAGACCGTCCGCGTCCCGTGGGAAGGCGGTGAGCCCGGCGGACTCGGCGAGCGCCACCATGGCCGGGTCGGGGTCGATGCCCACCGCGTCGTAGCCGTAGGCCCGCAGCAGCCGGAGCGTGATCTGGCCGAGCAGGCCGAGCCCGATGACGGCGATCCGGGAACCGGGCGCCACCTCGGCCTGGTGGATGCCCTGGAGCGCGATCGCGCCGACCGTGGCGAAGGCGGCCCACCGGGTGTCCACCGCGTCCGGCACCGGCACCACGAGGTTGCGGGGTACCGCGACGATCTCCGCGTGCGACGCGTAACGGGCCCCGGCGGCGGCCACCCGCATGCCCGGGCGGAGGTCGTCGACGCCCTCCCCCGTCCGCAGCACCGTCCCCGCGCAGGAGTAGCCGAGCTGCACCGGTCGGTCCAGACGGTCCCTGACGGTCCGGTAGGTGTCCGCGAGCCCTGTCCGTTTCACGCTGTCGATCACCTGGGCGACCTGATCGGGCCGCTGCCGCGCCTTGCCGATCAGGCCCTTGGCGCCGGTGGAGACGGTCGCCCGCTCCGTGCCCGCGCTGATGAGCGACCAGTCGTTGCGGATGACCACCGTCCCGGCGGCCGCCTCGGGGGCGGGAACATCCGCCACCGTGATGGAACCGGTGCGCGGGGACAGGAGCACTGTCTTCACTTTCCTGCCTTTACGGGAGGGAGTTACGGCCACGGCGGAACGTAAGGCACAAGGTCATGAATTCATCAGCGAAACGATCCAAACGGAGCAATATCCCCATACAGCCGGGTGAACACGCCTCCGGATTCACCGGCGCGGTCCCGCCCTACCGATTCGCTGGAGCGGCCGCCGTCCGGTGCCCTCGGTTAAGGAGACTCGGGTGAAACGACTGATGGTCGTCTACGGAACGAGACCGGAGGCCATCAAGATGGCTCCCGTCATCGAGGCCCTGGAGCGCTCCGCGATGTTCCGGCCGACGGTGACGGTGACCGCCCAGCACCGCGGACTGCTCGACCAGGTGCACGCGTTGTTCGGCATCCGGGCCGATCACGACCTGGACATCCTCGCCCCCGGCCAGACCCTGGCCGACATCACCCGTCGCGTCCTGGACGGGTTGTGTCCGCTGCTGCGGGAGGAGCGCCCGGATGCGGTGCTGGTCCAGGGCGACACCACGACCGCGTTCACCGGGGCCCTCGCCGCCTTCTACCACCGCGTCCCGGTGGCCCATCTGGAGGCGGGGCTGCGGACCGACGACCGTTATGCGCCCTTCCCCGAGGAGATCAACCGCAGGATCACCACCCAGCTGGCGTCCCTGCATCTCGCACCCACCCCGCACGCGCGGAGCAACCTGCTGCGGGAGGGCGTGGCCCCGTCGTCCGTCGTGGTCACCGGAAACACGGTCATCGACGCCCTGCGCGGGGCCGTCGGGCGCGGGACGCCCTTCGGGGACCCGGCGCTGGCCGACCTCGAGGACACCGCCCGCCGGGTCCTGCTGGTGACGGCCCACCGCCGGGAGTCGTGGGGGCGCGGTATGGAGGCCATCGGCGGCGCCCTCGCCGACCTGGCCCGCAGCGAGCCCGACCTGCTCATCGTGCTGCCGCTGCACCCCAACCCCGTGGTTCGCGCGGCGATCACACCGCACGTGGAGCACCTGGAGAACGTACGGCTGACCCAGCCGCTCGGCTACGGCGTCTTCGCCCGCCTGATGGACCGCGCGCACTTGATTCTCACCGACAGCGGCGGCATCCAGGAGGAGGCGCCGGGCCTCGGCAAGCCCGTACTGGTCATGCGGGACACCACGGAACGGCCCGAGGCCCTGCGGGCGGGCACCTCCCGGCTGGTGGGCACCGACCGGGAGCGCATCGTGAAGGAGGTGCGGCGGCTGCTGCACGACCGGGCGGCCTACGCCGCGATGGCCACGGCCGTCAACCCGTTCGGCGACGGGCGCGCGGCGAACCGTACCGTGCGCGCGCTCGGCCACTGGCTGGGACTGTGCGAGCGCCCCGCGGAGTTCGGTGGCGACGGGTCGGTGCCGGAACCCGCGGATTTCGGCGCCGCTGAGTAAGAGACGGAACCCGCGGAGGCCGACGGCGCCCGGCTCAATGTCAGAAGCCGCAGGGTTCAGCCGCGCCGGGTCAATGCCAGAACCCGCGGGTTTCAGCGGCGACGGGTCAGTGCCAGAACCCGCGGGTGTCGAACACGGCCTTGCCCCGCAGCGCGGT
This sequence comes from Streptomyces canus, assembly GCF_030816965.1. Taxonomy (NCBI): domain Bacteria; kingdom Bacillati; phylum Actinomycetota; class Actinomycetes; order Kitasatosporales; family Streptomycetaceae; genus Streptomyces; species Streptomyces canus. Next base: position 5,440,377 of record NZ_JAUSYQ010000002.1, on the reverse strand, counting down.
GCGTTTCACGCCGCGGAAGGCGTCGTGGTCCACGAGGAGGACGACGACGTCCGCGTCGCGCACGGCGGTGGCGGCGTCGACGAGTTCGGCCACGCCCGTACGTGTCAGTGACTCCGGCAGTTCCTTGATGTGAGGCTCCGCCACCAGCAGCCGGCCGACCTGCCGTTCGGCCAGTCGGGTGACGATCTGCAGGGCAGGACTCTCGCGCAGGTCGTCGATGTTCGCCTTGAAGGACAGGCCGAGGCAGGCGATCACCGGGTCCTTGAACCGTCCAGCCGTGTCGACCACCTCGCCGACCACGTAGTCGGGCCGCCCGTCGTTGACCTCGCGGGCGAGCCGGACGAGCCGCGCCTGCCGGGGCGCGGCGGAGACGATGAACCAGGGGTCCACGGCGATGCAGTGCCCGCCGACGCCCGGCCCGGGGCGCAGGATGTCGACGCGGGGGTGTCGGTTGGCCAGGTCGATCACGTCCCCCGCGTCGATGCCGAGTTGGTCGCAGACCATCGACAGCTCGTTGGCGAAGGCGATGTTGATGTCCCGGAAGGCGTTCTCGCCGAGCTTGGCCATCTCCGCGGTCGTGGCGTCGGTGAGCAGGCACTCCCCTTTGGCGAACACCTGGTACAGGGCCCGTGCCCGCTCGGCGCAGCCCTCGCCGACCCCGCCGACGACGCGGTCGTTCGTCACGATCTCGATCATCGTGCGGCCCGGCAGGACACGTTCGGGACAGTGGGCGACTCGCACGTCGGGAGCGTCCGCGCCCTCATGCGGAAACGTGAGGTCGGGCCGGTGCTTGCCGAGCCATCGGGACAGCTCCACGGTGGTCCCGGGCGGCGAGGTGGACTCCAGGATGACGAGGTCACCCGTCTTGAGCACCTGGCCCACCGAGGCGGCGGCGGCGCGCACGTACGACAGGTCCGCTGTGCGGTCGTCCTGGAGCGGCGTGGGCACGGCGATGACGAAGGCGTCGGCGGGCTCGGGCGCCGTGGTCGCCCGCAACCGCCCCATGGCGACGGCCCCGCTCACCGCCACAGCCAGGTCGGGCTCGACGAAGGGAGCACGGCCGGCGTTGATGAGGTCGACGGTGACGGGGTTGACGTCGACACCGATGACGTCGATCCCGTTGGTCGCGAGAGCGGCGGCGGTGGGCAGGCCGATGTAGCCGAGGCCGGTGACACAGACAGTAGAGAACACGTGAAGTAATTCCTTTCCTCAACCATCACGTCGCGCATCTACCGCGGCGGATCACCACGCCTGCGCCTCGCAGTCAGGCAGCCGCCTACGGGCCACGACACGCACCGCGACTCAAGGGAGAGTGGACGGAACCCGTCGGACAACGGTGGTCGTGCAAGCCGGTCCCCCGGTTGTTCAGGCGACGGCCTGACAGACCAGAACCTGCCCCTCGGAGAAAGCTGGGCGCAGTCGAGCCGCAACCCTGGCAACCGTGTTGTAGGCCCGAGCCCGGAGGCTGTTGCCCGCATCGACGTGATAGAAGAACCGGCTGCGGGGACTCAGCCCACAGTCCGAGACGAGACGGCCCAGCGAGGCGGGGGTGAAAACGGAGACGTGATCCGGGTGGATGATCTCCAGGCCCACCAGCGTGTTGACCGCGGTCTTGACGGACAGGCCGTTCGGTGTCGAGAGGATCAGCTCAACATCATTGCTCACCTCCCGCATGAGAGCCGCGATGCCGCGGAGGAACGATGCCGCATCCCGTACGTGCTCGATCACGTCCCCCGCAAGTACGACGTCGGGATTGAACTTGACCAGGTTCGCTCTGGCCAGCGGATCAGCGACGTCGGCTACTGAGTATTCCCCGCCCAGGTGCCTGCGCAGCAGGTCGACACTGTCACGGTCGATATCCACACCGTGCACAACCGACGCCTCTTTCAGGAGCTTGGCGTGGAGGAGTGAACCGTTGTTCAGCTTGTGGGCACTCAATGGGGAATCGGCGCAACCGATATGCAGGACACGGCGCCGAGCACACAGACTGAGGAGCAAAGCATCTCGGTCTGCCACGACAGGTGCACTCAAGACTCTCCGAGAACTGCCGATCCGCTGAGTGGGAAACGCAGAATCCGACACCTGGTGTCTCCTCGACTAGAAAAAATACGGTGCCACTCAGGCTACCGCCGAAACTGTGAGCCCTGACGAGTTACACACCGCCAGGAATTCACCAGCGCTACACAGGAAGGCCCTTGATAACGTCGACTAGACCAACCAGAGTCGCACATGCCTGGCGCGCATGGTGACGCGACCGAAACACCCCCGCCATCGCCAGGAGCATGAGCGCGTCGCCGATGACGGCGTAGACCACGGCCGCACGGATCACCGATCCGACTCCATGCTTCGCAAGCTGCCATCGGGAGCGAACCGCACGGCGTCTGAGCTGGATGTTGTCCCCGTGATTGAACGGATAGCGGTGCTCGATGACTGCCAGTGGTGTCCATACGAGCGGAGCGCGCCCAGCCACCCGCGCCGAGAAGTCCACGTCCTCCCCCATCCCATAACCCGAACGGCTTTCGTCGAAGCGCAATCCGGCAATGCAGCGGCGGCGGTAGGACATCGAACCCCCTGAAAGCCAGTCCACGGGCCGCGGCTGGTCACCGGTACGACAGATGACGCCGACTCCGGAAGGCAAGAGGACACCTGGCCGTGGACTGTCGAGCAAGAAGGCGTAGCGGAACCACCGTACGACCCCTTTGGCACGACGTTTCGGAAGGTTCGAGATTCGCCCGCCCACTCCGCCGCAATTCGGGTGTTCCCGGAACACCGACAGAATGAGCCGCAGGTAATCGCGGTCGAGCACCATGTCGTCGTCGACGAAATGAATCACGTCGGTCGATTCTTCGATCAGGGCGAGTGCCGCATTACGCTGCAGGGTCAGCCCCGGGGCAGTGTGGACGAACTTGATCACCAGGCTTCCCCGTCCAGCAACCTCTTCGGCTACACGCTCGGCCGAGTCCCCGTCACTACTGTCGACGATGACCACCCGGCAAGGAGGGTTCGACTGTGCAGCTACAGATTCCAGGCACTGGCGTAGGTCGTCAGCTCTATTTCTTGTGCAGATGACTAGTTCATGACGCATGCAACAACGCTCCGAGCTCTCGCGGGCGATCCGGCGTATGTCATCGTTCCTCCAAGGATACAGAGGAACCATAGAAGCAGATTGCGGTCGACGAAACGAACAAGGCAGGGTGTTCAATGGAAATCGCAGGATTGATATGGCATTGCGTCACCACGGCGGAAGGACCTGAACAAAGCGGGCGCGAGCACAAAGGCGGCATAGGCCAGGACCGAGCCGATAACCGGTCCGGCAGCGCCCAGTTGTGCGAGGGGGATGGACACAGCGACATTGACCACTGCCATCAGACTGAACGCGGTCGCCTGGAATCGCAGCCCCGCCGCATCGGTCAGCCACATCGTAGCCGGGTAGCCGACCGCCTGGACGAACAGCAAGGCGGCGAAAGACGCCATGAGGTCGGTGCCCACTTGGATCCGGCCATGCATCGTCCAGGAGCCCACGCCGGGTCCGAGCGCAATCATGAGCGCGCCCACAACCAGGCCGCCCACGGCGAAGCAGGTGGTCAAGCGGAAAAGGTCCCGCCTGGGCTTGCCGGACGACCTCCTCCGACGCGCGAAAATCGCCCACAGCGGCAACCCCGCAGCGCCCAGCAAGCTGCTTGCCGCCAGGAAGAATTGGGCACCGGCTGAATACTCGGCCACCGCCGCTGCATCAGCCGTGTGGCTCAGGACCAGACGATCCGTGGCATACGCCACCGCCGTGGCAGCAGTGACGATGGCCATGGGAACCGCGAGCTGCCCGATGCGGACTCGGTCCTTCCGTGCCCGGCCACGGGCACTGCCCATGATGATCCGCAGCAGAGGCAGGCGGAGGTACCGGCTTGCCAGGACGATACTGACCACACCTACAACGCACTGCGAGAAGAAGAACGTGGCGACAAAGGCCTCGCAGGGAGCATCCAGCGCGGCGACAACCAGGACGAGAGCGAGCAGGAGGATGCTTGCCGCCGCTCGCAGAAGCAATGCCGCCGGGGTGCGGTTCACCGCCGTCAGGAGCGAGCTGCCAAGCCCCAACGGCATGCTGAAACCGAACAGCAGCGAGGCAATGGCACATGCAACGCCTGAACCCGGCTGAGTAACATCGCCCAGCACCCATTTCCACAACCCGAGGACGGTCATGGTCACGCCCATTGTGGCGATGAGGGCACCGGCACACATCAGGTTCCGGGCTGCGGACAAGACAGTGCCGCATACCAGTGCACGCCTGGCCGACCGGTCGCGGGCGACGGCGTCGACAATGGCGGCGCCACCCCCCAGGTCAGTGATGGGCAGTGCTGCCGGAAGAGTGGTCACCAGGGCGAACAGGGCGTAGCCAGGTACCCCCACAGCGCCGACCAGGGTGTGGGTCACGGCCAGCGCGGTGAACGCGGTGATGGGCAGGGTGGCTGCCCTGACCCCGAGGGACTGAATGATCGACCGGAGAGGATGCACACTCGACCGCTCCGACGCCTCGCCGGAGCGTTGTCCGGGCGGGATGCACGACTCAGCCTGCTCAGCCGCGAGGGCACCGGCATGGGAGGGGGGCGCCCCCCCTCGGCCAACATCGGCGGGTGGTCGCGAGGCCGTCACGACGTGACCGGTGGGGCGGGGAGGGCGGCCGGGTCCACCGTGGCCGGTCTTCCTCATCTCGCGCCGTCCGAGCAGGCCGACGCGGCGCGGGGAAGGGAACGGCGGGCACCGCGGCTCCGCCGCTTCCCCAGGAGTGCTTCAGGCTCTTCGTCGGCGCGGCAGACGCTGCCGTACACGGTGCCGCCTTTGTCCAGGAGCACTCCCGCAAGAGAGAAGCCGTGCCGGCCCATGCTCCTCGTCATGAGTGCCTTCCGGGCTGTCACACACGCTCCCTGCTTCGATGTGCGGGCACTCCCACCGCGACCGCGACGTCTTCCCGGAAGCGGCGCACCCGCTTGACGGACACCGGTGGAAAGGAGGTGAAGTAGGCATGGACTCCTTCGGCCACCTGCGAGCGAGGGAGTCCAAGACGGGCTGCAAGTTCGACGACCATCCCTCGGGGATGCGTCAGCTCCCGGACCACTGTGGGCACGTCGACCCATCGAAGGATCGCTCCAGCCTGCACCAGGTAGTGGATCAGATCGCCCAGAGGCTGGTCCGCGAACCTCGCGGCCTCCCAGTCGATGACACCGATCTGCCCGGGGGTTCGCAGTACGTTCCATGGCGCCAAGTCACCGTGTATGAGAGATGCATTGCCCGTCTTGGTCGCGCCGAGAACCTCGGTGATGCCCAGCACCTCGGACCTTGAGAGCGGCCCCGCGAGCCGTGCCTTCCGCCAGGCGTGAGTCACCACCACGTAGCGCTCACCCACAGAGTCCGCGTACACCAATTCCGGGACCCTGAAGCCAAGCCTCATGCCTGAGACCTTCATGAGGAACTCGGCTTCGTTACGGAGTGGATGGTCGTCGGCGCGTCCAATCTTGAGCACATAGCACGGATTCCCCCCGCTGGAGAGCGCAATAATGCACCTTCCGGGCATGGACGAGTGCATGAAAGCGGCGCCATCCGCGTCGCGCAGGAACCTGTGAAGGAACGGCTCCACATCCTCCAGTGGATTGGCAACCTGCGGCCCGACGTTCATGCGTACGGCGATCTGATCGAGCAGCGCAGCGAATCGGCCAATGGGCCGTGACGGGCGGTCGATAAGGCGGGCCGCTGCTGCGGCATCTCGTCCACCCGTGGTTCTCAGTCCGACACGCCGCCCAAGCGGGCCTGCGCGCAGCAGCCCAAGTCGCCACTCGGAATCTTCCATCAGGGTTGGCTCACAGCTCTGGCAATGTACAACTGCTCAATCATCATCCTTCCCGCGAGCGTTCTTACGTTGGGCGATGCAGCAGCGGCATCGGCTCTTCGCAGAACCGATGCAGGCAGGGCGCGGTGGAGAGACGGCGGAAACAGCGAGAAGCCACAGCGACGCTCGATCCTGAAACCCGACGCGTCCAGAAGGTCGACGATGTCACGGTGCCGCAGTTCATTGGGCTGCTGCGGCCTCGGCCTCGGTACGCGAATCGTGAGAGATCGCAGACTTGGACAGTGGCCATGGTTGTTGAAGACGAGCAAGGCACCCTGTTCCATGTGTTGTCTGATCTTTCGCAGGATGGGAAGTCTGAGTCCTTGAGGCGCATTCACGAAAAAGCGAAATACGGTGACGGCATCGTAAGGACCCGTCAACACGTCCTCGGTCAGAACACAGCCGATCCTGACATTGGTTCTCGGGCTTACGGCAGCAGCACGCCGTGCCATCTCAGCGGAGATGTCCACGCCCGTGATTTCGTCCGCTACTTCATCCACTGCTTGAAGGATGCGACCGGTCCCACATGCAAAGTCGAGCAGGCGGAGGCGACCTCGCCTTTCGCGTTCCCGCCGCAGCGACTCGACGACAGCGGGGCGCTCCAGGGCCCAGACATAGTCGTCATAAGTACCCTCGCCGTATAGGCGATCGTACGATTCGACGCTCTTAGTATCGACGAACCGTGCTGCGTAGTCGCTCCAGCCCGAACGCATCATGTTAGGGTCCGTTCCTGTAATCGCAGCGCGAAGCCAAATGCCTCGACGCAGGTTGTTTCATAACTCTAAATCGACCGCTTGGCCACCTTTGGGAGGCTGTCGACAAGGTAACCCGCGTGTCCGTCGCGCCGCGGGGACAGCCGAAGCTGACCAGGTGTGAAACGAGTCGTCACGGACGCACCTAGGCTTTAGGTACCATTTGGACCCACAGATGCCAGCCGAGGGCCCGCTCTCCGATCATGCCGTGAACCGGAAGCGGTGGGGCATGCATAAACCGCTTCTCCGAGCGGCGCACCTCGAAAAGGGGGAAGTCTCGCTCGACCCGCCGGAGGTCATAGACTCGGGAGAACGGATTGTGGGGGCCGTCGGTGTTGCGGTGGATGAAGTTCTCCATGCGAAGGTAGCGCAGCAGACCGAGGCAGCGGGCGTTCTCCACGTGGGAGCCGATAAGCGACCGGCGGCCGCCGAACAACCCCAACCGCATCAGTGGATAGCCCGCCAACAACGCAGCACGACGCACCAGACCGATCGCGACCAGATAGTTGAGGGACCAGCGGGCGTAGAGCATGACGACCAGTTCCCCGTCCGGCTTCAGGACCCGGCGGATCTCCCGCTGCGCCCCGAGGATGTCGGGCACGTGATGCAGTACACCGTGGCTGAAGACGACATCGAAGGAAGCATCGGGAAACGGCAGGTCCAGGACGCTGGCCTGCTGGATACCTTCGTGGGGCAGCTTCCGCAGGGCGAGCCGGGTTCCTGTCCGTTTGACAGCCTCTTCGGTGAGGTCGACGCCTGTCCACACACCTCCCCTGCGGATCAACTGCTCCGCCTCCGAGCCCTGGCCGAGACCGATCTCCAGGACCCGGCGCCCCGCGATGTCCAGGCGCTCCAGACACCCTGGAATATGGGACTCCAGCTGATACTTGGCCATGTCGTATCGCGTGAAGAACGCCTCATAGTCTTTCTGCCCGTCTCCGTCCGGCGGGCCGAAGACGTTGTCCCCGCATGGGTGGGCGGACCAGAAGTCTTGGATGGCCGACTGCCGCATGGGAATCTCCCGATCGTTTCACAAGCGCCTGTGAAGAAGGACGAAGTACGACCTCAACCCCGTGAGCACACCGTCGGCACGCCGGGCAGAATCCGCGGTCCCCGGCCCGGGACTGCTCCCTGCTCGCTGCCCTGCTGAACGCTCGGCTTCGGTTCACGCCGCTCGGCCGTCTCCTCGCCGCGGGGCACGCCCACGAGCGAGTAGGCACCGGCGATAACCAACCACGAGGGAAGCCCGATGTATGTGGTCTCGAAGGCCACGTTGGTGAACGCTGTCACGCACACCCCGACTGTCGCTCCGAACCAGGACGCGGCGACCAGATGATGCCGGGCCCGCCATGTACGGCGCAGGGTGACGCCGACGATCAGGATCACGGCGATCCCGGCCGGCCAGCCGACGTAGTAGATGTAGCCGACGAACGAGTTATGCGGGCCGGACTTGGGATCGTTCAGGGGTTGGCGTTCGAACACCACATCCAGCGGCCTCCCTGCCCCCGTCCCGAACAAGGGTTCTTCGCTGGCCGCCCGGAGCGCTTCCTTCCACATCAAGAGCCTCAGTTCCACATTATTGGCCGACTCGCTGTCGGGGTTCTCCGCACTCGCCTCCACACGAGCGATCAAACCACCCACCACGGGAGCCTCAGAAAGGCGTTCACCTGACATGGAAAGCCCTATCGCGCCCAACACCCCCATGGTGACGAGGGTCAACGAGACGAACGGCAAGCGCTTGACACGCCGACGATTGGACCGGGACGCGATCGCTGTCGCCAGCATGGCAGCAACGACCGCAAGCAAGGGGCCTCGTTTGCTGCCGATGGCGGTGAGCGCAGCAGTCCCTACAAGAGTCCAGACGAGCAGCCGGCTGTCTCCCAGATGGTGCAGCTGAATGCTGAAAGCGCTGGCGATCACCAGATAGAGCCCGGAGGCAGCAGGCGTAATGGGCATACCCAGCGCCGCGTTGAGAAATACCCCGAGAGTGGGGACGAACAGGATCCAGCGCCACCGAGTGAGCTCCCATTCGGAGCGTGTCAGCATCCATGTCGCCGCCAGCCACCCCAAGACCGGGTACAGGCCCAGGATTCCCCCCTTGAGCGGGTCCGAGTATCCCGCCTCAAGACCCCGGTAGACGGCCAGCGCGGCGAGGACGGCCAGCAGAAGGGCCGCTCCTCGGAATCCGCGCATGCGCTGCTCCGAGAAAGCACGGGGACCCCACACCCCGACCGCTGAAATCGACGCTATGACGGCGAATAGGTCCAGGAGGTACACCGGTGAAATACCCACCGCCGCGTACGTCCGACCGAACAGGAAGAGTGGAAGGAGACACAGGCCCCACAAAAGCCAGACGGTGCTCTGAACGCAGATGCTCACCACAAGAACAGCCGCGGTACAGACCACGGCGAAGACGCACAAGAGCAGCAGTTCGGTATCGCTGGGCGACGTCACGTTGCTCCTTCCACCAGTCTCCGAATTTTTGTATCACGCGCAGGCGGCACATTCCGCGCCGACTTGCCGCATGGTTCCACGCCGACGTGTTGTGGTACTTCTGGGACCGGCCTCACATATCCTGTGCACAATAAATCTCGAAGTGTTGGGCTGGACTGCTCCAGCCCAGTGATGCCCGTGACGTTATGCGGATGTATGACGAACTACCAAGTTCCGCATCCCTACGTGGAAAGACGGGAGAATGCACCCGATCTGCCGAATGAATCCACAGCAAGGCTCGCCACCCACCGTCCTCGTCCTCAGGCACAGTCCGGAACTCGGTGGAATGGGAAGGGCAGCCGAGTTCTTCACACCTGTTCTTGAGAACAACTGCCATGTCACGGCTGTCGTTTCCCTCTCGGCGGACCGCGCCGGTTCGGACCGGTTCAAGGCGTCCTGGGATGCGAAGGTAAGAGCTGCGGCGGCGGTCCTCGGGCAGTGTGCCACCCTGCTGGCGGTGAGAACACCGGAGGCTTTCTACCTGCCGATCGCTCAGTGGGGCCTGGCACTGCTTCGGGACTGTCTTGTCGTCACACTGGGCAGAGTCGCCGGCTGCACCCCCGTGCTGCACCTTCACGGTGCGCAACTCCCGTCCCGGCTGTCCGCAAGCCGGGGACTTCGCGCAGTGCTCGCCGACGCCCACTGGATCGTGCTGAGCGAGGCCGTCGCGGAGCAGTTGCGAGCCAGCGGCTGCCGGACAAGATCGGTCACGGTGATCCGGAATCCGGCCCCTCCGGCATCGACGTTCCCGCAGACGCGGCCGACCGGCCCGTCTCTGGCCCTGCGCGTCGGCTGGCTCGGCACGGTGTGCCGGGCCAAGGGGTTCGACGTGCTGTGCGGAGCGGTCGAGCGGCTGAAGAGCCAGGGCGCCGACGTGGAGTTCCGCGTCGCCGGGATGCGCCTCGACGTTCCGGCTTCCGCCATGGCATGCGTGGACGAGGACTTCGGTGTCCTCGACCCGGCGGACGTCCCCGCGTTCTGGGCCGAGGTCGATGTGTTCGTCCTTCCGGCCCGTTGGGCCGAAGGGCTGCCCTTCGTCCTGCTCGAAGGGCTCCAGGCGGGCTGTGCCGTGGCGGCGACCCCGTCCCCCGGCTGTGCCGAGCTCTTCGGCCAGGGATGCGTCGAGCCGGTCGAGGCCACCGTGGACTCGGTGGCCGGATTCCTCAAGGCGTGCGGTGACGATCTGGCGGAGATCCGCGGCCGCCAACAGAAGGCCTGGGAGGAACTGCGGCCGCGCTACGAACCCGGGCGCGTCGAGGAGGCGTTCGTGCGGTTCTGGCGGAACGCGGCGGTGCGGCTCCGGTGACATGAGTGACGCGGCCTGACGGGGCGGAGGGGTGACGCGGCTTTGGGACAGGACCACGACGGAACGGAGGCACAGCGTGCGTACGACCGGACTGCTGGACGAGGACCCATGGCCCGGGCAGGCCGGCCCGGGTCGGCCTGTGACGGTGTGCGGGCTGCCCGTCCACCCGCTCACCCTGGAGGCGTCGGTGGGGGCCGCCGAGGCGCTGATCGCGACCGGCGGCCCCCACCAGCACGTCGTGCTGAACGCGGCCAAGGTCGTCAAGGCGCACGACGACCCGGAGCTGGCACGGATCATCCGGTCGTGCTCACTCGTCAACGCGGACGGGCAGTCGATCGTGTGGGCCGGACGCCTTCTCGGAAGTCCGCTGCCGGAGCGGGTGGCCGGCATCGACTTCATGCTGGCCCTGTGGCGCAGCGCCGCGCGCAACGGGTACCGCGTCTACCTGCTGGGAGCCGAGCCGGAGGTGGTCGCGCAGACCGCGCGCGTCGCCGCCTCGCGGGGGATCGAGGTCGTCGGACACCGGGACGGTTACTGGGACGAGGCGGCGGAGGAGGCAGTGGTGGCGGCCGTCCGCGAGACCCGCCCGGACATCCTGTTCCTCGCGGTGCCGAGTCCGCGCAAGGAGTACTTCCTCGCACGCCGGCAGAACGACCTGGCTTGCGCGCTGGTGGTCGGTGTCGGCGGCTCGTTCGACGTGGTGGCGGGGCTGCGCAGCAGGGCACCGCGATGGATGCGAAAGGCCGGCCTGGAGTGGTTCCACCGGATGGTCCAGGAGCCACGCCGGATGTTCCTGCGCTACGCCGTGGGCAACGCCCGGTTCGTCGCGCTCACCGCCTCCCACTGGGCACGTCGGGCCGGTCGGTGAGGGGCCGGGAGACGAAGGGGCGGCACGAGCACCTCACTACCGGACATGAAGGAGCGGCACGAGAACCTCGCCGCCGGACATGAAAGAGCGGCGCGACTCCCTCACTGCCGGACACGAGGGAGCGGCACAAGCATCCCGCCACCGACCCCGAAGAGCGGAGGCAAGTACCTCACCGCTCGCGCATCCCTCGCCTCACTGCCCGCCGCCTCCCGGCCTCGCCGATCCCGCGGAGCTCCTCGTCGCCGTACCGCCCGGCACCCACCCCGGTGCGGACTGCCGGGGCGGCCGCGCTGAACCGTAGGACTCGCCCGCAGGCCGGGTCGCGAGCCCCGCGGCGGTGCGGCGGGTGCCGTGCACCCCGGTGCGCACCCCGGTGCCGGGCGCTCCCGTGCCGCGCACCACGGCCTGCCGCCCCACCCTGTGCACGCCCGTCGGGCGCCGCAGCCCGTACACCGGAACCCTGAGCAGTCCCAGGACGACCGCCAGGGTCACGCCGGCCACCCACAGCGTGGCCGTCCGTGTGCCCCAGCCGATGTGCACGAGCACGCCGACGACCACCGCGGAGAAGGCGGCGGCAGCGACCAGCACGGTCGCGCCCGATGGAGTGAGCCCGAGCCGCCGCAGCCGGTGGGCGAGATGGTCCGGGCCCCCTCGCAGCAGGGGCCGCCCCGCCAGCCGCCGCGACAGCAGCACCAGGAGTACGTCCGCCGTGGCGACCGCCGTCAGCGCGAACAGCACCTCCGCGCTGGAGGCCAGTGCGTACCCGGTGCGGGCGAGCGCGGCCACCGAGGCGAGCAGGAACCCGGTGAACAAGGAGCCGCAGGAACCCAGCCCGACGCGGGCGGGAGGCCAGTTGTGCATCAGGAACCCGGTCAGCGCGGCGGCCAGCACGCTCAGCAGCACGGCCGGCCCGTCCATCACCTCGGCCGCCGCCACCACGCCCACCCCGAAGGCGGTCACCACACCCACGGTCCCGGCCAGCGCGTCCGCGTGGTCGAGCGCGCGGAACCCCAGGGCCACGAAGACGATCCACCCCACGGCCAGCACCCCGCCGCCCAGACCGAGTTCGCCGTACGGCACCACGCAGGCCGCCGCCACGGCCGTACCGCAGACGAGGAACCGTGCCTTGACCCGCCGCACGTCGGCGACCAGCCCGAGCGCGGCGACGGCGGACCCGGCCACGAGCAGTTCCCGGATCCCGTCCCCGAGCGGCGGGGCCCCGGTCCACTCCCAGGCCGCCACGACCAGACAGGTGGTGAGCACGACCGCCACGCCGCCGCACAGCGGCACGGCCCGCTGCCGCCGTCGGTCGATCACCCCGAGGCGCCGGGCCGGAACCCGGAGCAGGGCGGCGAGCGCGGCGGCGAGGAGCAGGGCGGCGACGGCGGCGAGAATCTCGTAGAGCACAGGTCCAAATTAAGCCGGATGTAATGATTTGCCGTGAATAACACGAGCGATTCGGCGCGCCGCCGCCGCAGGGCCACTGAGGTCTGCCTCAGTAGCACAGATCACCGCACCTCTGGCTACAGTGCGGCGCAGGATGCGGGTACTCTCAGAGGACCACATAAGTTACCGCTTAGTAATTCCGGGGAACCCCCTTCAGGGAGAGACCCCCGACAACACCCCTCGCAGGCCCGAGGAGCCCCGAAATGCAACTCGCCGCGATCATCGTGTCGCTGGTTCTGATCGTGGTCGGCGTGGCCCTGTTCGCCCGCGCCCTCCTTCAGATCTACGCCTTCATGCGGCTCGGTCAGGACGTGCCCGCGGGCACCCGAACCGACGAGCCCGGCCGGCGCACCGTCACCGTGGCCAAGGAGTTCCTCGGCCACACCCGGATGAACCGCTGGGGCATCGTCGGTGTCGCGCACTGGTTCGTGGCGGTGGGCTTCTTCACCCTGCTGCTGACGATCGTCAACGCCATCGGCCAGCTGTTCCAGGCCGACTGGATCCTGCCGGTCCTCGGCGACTGGGCGCCGTACAACGTCTTCGTCGAGTTCATCGGGACGATGACGGTGCTCGGCATCCTGACGCTGATCGTGATCCGCCAGCTGAGCAGGCCGGGCAAGCCGGGCCGCAAGTCCCGCTTCGCCGGCTCCAACGTCGGCCAGGCCTACTTCGTCGAGACCGTCATCCTCGTCGTCGGCGTCTGCATCTTCATGCTGCACGCCCTTGAGGGCGCCCAGCACCACGTGGACGGCTACGAGGCCTCGTTCTTCATCTCGTACCCGGTGGTCCACTGGCTCGCGGGCATGGACCTCTCCACGCTCCAGAACCTCACGTACTTCTTCGCCGGCCTGAAGATCGCGACCTCCTTCATCTGGATGATCGTGGTCGCCCTGAAGACCGACATGGGTGTGGCCTGGCACCGCTTCCTCGCGTTCCCGAACATCTGGTTCAAGCGGAACGCGACGGGCGAGACCTCCCTGGGCGCCCTGCTCCCGATGACCTCCGGCGGCAAGCCGATCGACTTCACCGACCCCGGCGACGACGACGTCTTCGGCGTCTCCCAGGTCGAGCAGTTCTCCTGGAAGGGCCTGCTGGACTTCTCCACCTGCACCGAGTGCGGCCGCTGCCAGTCGCAGTGCCCCGCCTGGAACACCGGCAAGCCGCTCTCCCCCAAGCTCCTGATCATGTCCCTGCGCGACCACGCGCACGCCAAGGCCCCGTACCTGCTGGCCGGCGGCGGCAAGACGATGGAGGGCGAGGAGAAGGCGTCCGAGGAGCAGCTGGCGGGTGTGCCCGCGTCCGCTCTCGCCGAGGCCGAGCGCCCGCTGATCGGCACGGCCGAGGAGAACGGCGTCATCGACCCGGACGTCCTGTGGTCCTGCACGACCTGCGGCGCCTGTGTCGAGCAGTGCCCCGTCGACATCGAGCACGTCGACCACATCGTCGACATGCGCCGCTACCAGGTGATGATCGAGAGCGCGTTCCCGTCCGAGGCGGGCACCATGCTCAAGAACCTGGAGAAGAAGGGCAACCCCTGGGGCCTGGCGAAGAAGCAGCGCCTGGAGTGGCTCAAGGAGGTCGAGTTCGAGGTCCCGGTCGTCGGCCAGGACATCGAGGACCTCACCGAGGTCGAGTACCTGTACTGGGTCGGCTGCGCCGGCGCCCTGGAGGACAGGGCCAAGAAGACCACGAAGGCCTTCGCCGAGCTCCTCCACATCGCGGGCGTCAAGTTCGCGATCATGGGCGGCGACGAGAAGTGCACCGGTGACTCCGCCCGCCGCCTCGGCAACGAGCCCCTGTTCCAGGAGCTCGGCATGGAGAACGTCATGGCACTGAACATGGCGTTCGGCGAGGAGCTCGACGACGACGGCAAGGTGGTCCCGGAGTCCGCCAAGCCCAAGTCGGCCAAGAAGATCGTCGCGACCTGCCCGCACTGCCTCAACACGATCGGCAACGAGTACCCGCAGCTCGGCGGCGACTACGAGGTCATCCACCACACCCAGCTGCTCCAGCACCTGGTGGACGAGGGCAAGCTGGTCCCGGTCACGCCGGTCGAGGGCATCATCACCTACCACGACCCCTGCTACCTGGGCCGCCACAACAAGATCTACACACCGCCGCGCGAGATCATCGCGAACGTCCCGGGCCTGCGGAACGAGGAGATGCACCGCCACAAGGAGCGCGGCTTCTGCTGCGGCGCCGGTGGCGCGCGGATGTGGATGGAGGAGCGGATCGGCAAGCGCATCAACAACGAGCGCGTCGACGAGGCCCTCTCCCTCAACCCGGACATCGTCTCGACGGCCTGCCCGTTCTGCCTGGTCATGCTGACCGACTCGGTCAACGGCAAGAAGAACGACGGCAAGGCCAAGGAGTCCATCAAGGTCGTCGACGTGGCCCAGCTGCTGCTGGAGTCCGTGCGGACCCCGCTCGACCCGGAGGACGAGGCGGAGACGGTGAACGAGCCGGAGCCGGAACCGGTGAAGTAGGAGTCGGTGAAGTAGCGGTCACAGCTGTGCCGTTCGGCGCCCCCAGGTCCCATCGGACCCGGGGGCGCCGTCGCGTCGGGGATCAGAAAGCCGCGGGTCAGAAGTGGGTGGCGATCCCGAAGACCCGCCGGAGCTGAACCATGTCGTGCCGATCACGCTCCGCGGGCTCGTAACCCTGGTGGAAGTAGACCTGCTGCTCGGCGGACAGACACGGAACGGCCGTCCCGCCGACGGTCCCGGTCACGAAGCAGGAGGCCGGATAGCCGAAGGGCCGCTCCGGCTCCCCGGACGCCTGCACGGCGGAGCCGTCCCGGGCGAAGACCAGCGGATGCAGATGCCGCCCGTCCAGGCTCTCCACGAACCCCGCGGCGGCCAGCGCCGCCACGACGGCCGGCTCCTGCTCCTGCCGGTGCATCAGATCCAGGTCACGGTGGTCCTTGGTCTGCCTGCCGACCAGCGCGTCGATCCCCCAGCCGCCGCCGATCCAGACCTCCGTGCCGGCCCGCCGCAACAGGTTGAGGACATGCAACACATCGTCAGCGTCCACCGCTGCCCCGCCTTCAGCTCTCGCCTTCAGCTCTCTCCGATACTCCGGCCCCGCTACAAGCATGTACGCCATCACCAGGAGCCCGAAGCCCCCACCCCGAGGAGCCCCTCCGCCACACTCGCATCGTCGCCCAGCAGCAAGGGGTGGCCGGCCGACGAAGACCGCGGTGATCAGGACGGCGCACACCGTCCGGACCGGGGCGGACCGCACGCTTTCCGCCTCTTCCCCGTCGACGGCGCACCCAGGGCTGTCGCCGTATGTCGAACAAGTGCATCATTGCTGGGGTCGTTGCCAATGATGCTGACGAGGTGAACGGTGCGCGTGCGGAGAGACGTGATGTGTACGACGCCCCCCGGCGGCACCCTGGTCACCGCACTCGCCGCACTCGCCGCCACCCTCCTCCTCGCCGCCTGCGGACCCACCCACCACACCGGCTCGGCGGACCGCACCCCCGTACGGATCGCCGACGCCCCGGCCCGGCTCCCGGTGCCGAAGGGCAAGGGCAGCAGGGCCCCGGACGACTTCAACGGCGACGGCCACCGCGACCTCGTCCTGGGCGATCTGGTCAAGGCGCAGGCCCACGCCGACGACCCCGGCATCGGCATCGTCTACGGCAGCGAGCGCGGACTGGTCCCGGGCGCACGGCAGTTGATCACCCCGAGCGGGCAGGGAGCGGCCACCGACGGCCAACTCCCCGCCGTGTTCGACGCGGAGGCCACCTGCGATCTGGACAAGGACGGCTTCACGGACCTCGTCGTCTCCACCGACCCGCCCTACGACGGCCAGGGCCGGCCCCCGGTCCCGCTCCAGATCCTCTTCGGCTCCCCGACCGGCCTGGCGGGCAAGGCCGTTCACCTCACCGTCCCGTCCGCCGCCCGCGTCGGCAACGACTGGCCCGACCAGCCGGTCTGCGGCGACTTCGACGGCGACGGCACGAAGGACCTGGCCCTGCACGCCACCGGCGGTCACCTCACCTACCTGCGCGGCCCGTTCACCCGCCAGGGCGAGCCGAGCAAGGCCGGCGCCCCGATCCCGTCTCCCGGCGAGGTCCCCACGGGCCCGGCCGCCGACGTCGACCGCGACGGCTACGACGACCTGATCGTCCGTACGACACAGGGCACCGGCCCCTCGGCCGTGGTCCTCGGCGGTCCGGCGGGCCCGACCCGCACCGGAGCCGTCCTGCCGTCCGGCATCGACGTGGCCCTCGGCTCCTTCGGACGCGGCATGGCCCTCGACGCGGCGGTCGGCGCCATGGGCGGAACGTCACTGCGCTACGACCTTCCCACCGCGGCGAAGGGTTCCCTGGCCACCCCGGGCTCGGTCCTGGACGCCGCCGACTTCGACGGCGACGGCCTGAGCGACCTGGTCTCCAGCGGCTCGCGCCTGCGCATCTTCCAAGGCCGTACGACAGGGCTGTCCGCCCGGACGACGGCCACCGTCGAACCCCCCGCCACCGGCACCAGCCGCGTCGTCGCCGTCGCCGACTTCGACGGCGACGGCCGGGCGGACCTGGCGGTACGGACGTACCGGAGCGAGACGAAGGACACCGTCGCCGTCTTCCCCGGCGCGAAGAAGGGGCTCGTGAGCGCCGAGCCGGCCGTCACCTTCTCCACGTCCGCGTTCCTCAGCCCCTGACCTCACCGGGGGCGACACGGCGCCGGGGTGCGGGAGCCCCGTAGGGGACGGATGAGAACCCCCTTAAGGGATGTCACAGCTCGGCAGCAAAGCCGTCCCCGAAACGCCGGGCCGCGCACACCGCTCCCCGGGACCAGGTACGTTCGAAGACGTGGCTGGATTCAGGATCGGACGCGGCCGGGACAACGGCGCTCCTCACGCGCGACCGCAACAACCTCCGTACGGGCAGCAGGCGCCCCAGGGACAGCCGTACGGCTATCCCCCCGCGCCGCAGCCCCACCCGGGCCAGTGGACCCAGGGCGGCGGCGGGGGTTACGACGAGCCGGAGTACTTCGGCGACGGCGCCGACGCCGGTGGTGCCCCGCACCCGCAGGGCGGCCATGACCCGTACGCGGCCAACAACCCGGGCCACACCCAGGCCTTCTCGGTCGGCGAGGACCCCTACAACCAGGGCGGCACCTACCGCGCGGGCTCGGCCCCGGCGGGCCCGGCGGGCCCCCGCCTGCACTGGAAGGAACTCCTGAAGGGGATCCTGCTCTCCCCCAGGCAGACCTTCCTCCAGATGCGGGACTACACGATGTGGGGCCCGGCCCTCGTCGTGACCTTCCTCTACGGCCTGCTCGCGGTGTTCGGCTTCGAGGGCGCCCGAGAGGACGCGATCAATGCCACCCTGTCGAACGCGATCCCGATCGTCCTGACCACAGCCGTCGCCATGGTCCTGTCGGCCTTCGTCCTGGGCGTCGTCACCCACGCCCTGGCCCGGCAGCTGGGCGGCGACGGCGCGTGGCAGCCCACCGTCGGCCTCTCCATGCTGATCATGTCCCTGACCGACGCCCCCCGTCTGATCGTGGCCATGTTCTTCGGCGGCGACGCGTCCTTCGTCCAGCTCCTGGGCTGGGCGACCTGGGTCGCGGCCGGCGCCCTGCTCACCCTGATGGTGTCCAGGTCCCACGACCTGCCGTGGCCGAAGGCGCTCGGCGCCTCCGCGATCCAGCTGATCGCGCTGCTGTCGATCGTGAAGCTGGGCACGTTCTAGCGTTCCGGGCTTCTTCAGGCGTAGACGAGAAAGGGCTCCCGGTACCGACCGGGAGCCCTTCTCTTTCGCGCCGTCCGCTACGCCGGGAAATCCCGGTCCAGAACCGACCGCACGTCCCCGATCTCACGCTTCCATCGGTCGCTCTTCATGAGCTCGCGATCCCAGACGACCACGGGCTCATCGCCCGTCACGCAGTAGCCGTAGACCTGGTCCGCGATGTCGTCCGTGAAGAGGTGGTCGAAATGGAAGGCTCCCTCGAACGTCAGCCACGCGATGCCCTGCGCGTGCGCGGACGCCTCGCGCAGGCACTCCCGGAGGTAGCCGGGAAGCTCCGGGTCGTCCAGCCGTTCTTCCTCGAAGGTGAGGTCGTAGGCCTGGACGACCGCCTGTCGATCCCAGGACTCGGTGGAGACCTGAAAGCGGCCGACGTCGTCCGGACGCGTGCCGACGAGGTCGAACGCGCCCTCCGCCATGGCGGATTCGGCCCGTCCGAGGGTGAAGAGCACGACGACCGCCGGGCCGCTCCACGTGAGGGCCTCCTTGAGGGAAGTCACCACAGTCCCCACTTCGTCATGTTCTTGGCACCCGGCACCATCGAGCTCAGGATCTTGCCCTGATAGGGCCCTTCCTTCGCCACGAAAATCACCACCACCTTGCCGTTGACCTTCTTGGCGAAGCCCTTGGCCTGGGTGCCGCCGATCTTCCAGTCGAACGTCTTCTCCGGTGACGTCAGAACGTGCCCGAAATTGTCCTGGAAGTACTTGACCTGCGAGGCGACGCTTCCCTTGTTGGGAATCAGACCGTCCGTGATCAGGTGCCGGATGGCGTGGCCACCGCCCTTGTTCATCCCGGTGAAGGCATCCGCGACGGTGTCCTCGGTGAAACCGATGGGGCAGCTCGCGTTGTGCACCAGAACAGGGGTCGCGCCCGCCAGCACATAGTACGTATGGAAGTCGGCGACGGTCAGGTTGTGGACCCGCTGCTCGGGCACCGCCCACGCCCGGGTCGTGTCGACCTTCGCGGCGGCACCGGCGTCGGTGCGCAGCGCGGCACCGCGCTCCAGGTCCCCGGCGTCGACCCAGGTGCCCTGGTCACCGTCCACCCGGAACGCGTGGTTCTCGGTGGCGACCACCGAGCCCGTGGACCGCCCGTCGGGACCGGTGACAGTGACGTCCACCAGATTCTTCGGACCGCCGCTGCCGATGGTCGCCCGGACCCGCTTCGCCTCGGTACGGCCCGTCTCCGGGTCGGTGGCGACGACCTGGTCGCCGATCCGGATGTCCTCGATCTCCGCGGTCCGGCCGTCGGCCATCAGCACCCGGGTGCCCGGCACGAAGCTGCTCTTCCCGCAGTGGATCTTCTTGAGGAACTTGAGCTTGAGGGCGCTGAGAGCGAGGCCCGTGAGGCACGAGGGCTTCTTGGTCTGCAGGCACTCCTCGATCTCCTCGGCACCGACGTACCAGGCGATCAGGCGGTCGAGGGTGGTGCTGGTGATGCAGCCCATTCCGCCGGCGCCGTCACCGCCGCAGACGAGCATCGTCTCGCCCGGCCTCAGTTCCCCGTTCTCCCAGAGGATGGAGCGGTAGTCGACCAACCGCCTCTCCAGTGCCGCGCGCAGCTCGTTGTCGGAGAGCGGCTTGCTGGTCTCCAGCGCGGCCTCCTCCTTGATCTGCTCCTTCAGCTCCGCCACCAGCAGGTCGGCCGCGGTCTTCATCGCCTCGGTGGCCGCCTTGGCGGCAGCGGCGGAGTCCGCTTCCGCGGCCAGCTTGGAAAGACCGGCCTGGTAGGCGGAGTTGTTGGCCTCCACGGAGTAGCCGTAGGCGATGGCGGCGGAGTGCTGGGCACGTTCGGCCGAACGGGCCGCCGACTGGGCGTCAGCCCGGGCCGAGGCGGCCGCGTTACGGGCCGTCCGCGCGGACTCGGCCGCCTCGGCGGCGGAGTCCTCGGCCTGGTCGGCGGACTTGTCGGCCTGCTCGGCGTACGCGTTCGCCTGCTCGGAGGAATCGTTGGCCTTGTTGGCCCACTCGGTGGCCTTGACGGCGTCCTTACGGGCCTCCGCGGCGACCTTCTGCGCCTCGGAGGCGTCCTTCTGCGCGAGCGCCGCCGACTTGTAGGCGGCCTGCAGCAAGACGTTGACCTCGGCGATGTGGGCGGCGGTGTTGGCGTCCCGCTGCCGCGCCTTGTACAGACCGATCTCCAGGAAGGGCCGCAGCCCGGACGCCGGACCCGACAGCACGGCCTGCGCCGCGGCCCGCACCTCGGGGCCTCCGGTGGCGAGGGCCTCGCTGACCGCGACGCGGTCGTCGTCCTCCTGTGCCTTGTACTGCCCCGTCTCCAGGAACGCCGCCAGATCGGCCGCGGTTCCGTCCAGCGCCCTGCTCGCCGCGGCCTTCACGCCCGGACCGCCCCCGGCGGCGATCTTGCCGACGGCCACCCGGTCGTCGTCCGCCTTGCCCGGATAGTCACGGGTCCGCAGCCAGGCACGCACCTCGTCGATCGGCTTGTCCAGCACGTCCAGCGCGGCCTGCCGCTGCGCGGGGACCTCGCTCGTCGTGGCAATGTGGCCGACGCCGGCGCGGTCGTCCTGTTCCATCGCGAGAGCCAGCCTGACGCGCACGAACTCGGCCACGTCGTCGTCGCTGCCCGCGAGCGCGTCCCCGGCGGCGTCCTTCACCCAGGTCCCGCCGCTGCTCAGCAGGTTGACCGCGGCCTGGCGGCCCTTGGCTGCCGTGACCGACAGGTCGGTCGCCGCCGCGGCCTCCGTCAGCAGTCGCTGCGTCTGAGCACCGAGCTCCTGGATGCGGCCGATCTCCCACTGGGAGGCGGCGACCTTCTCGTCGTAGGCCTCGGCGGCCTCCTCGGCCGCCAGGACCGCCTCGTCCTGCTGCTGGGCCAGCCGCTCGGTGTCCGCCTTGCGAGCCAGCTCCACCACGGTCGAGGCCTGTTCGGCCGCCGTCATCGCCCTGTTCGCGGCCTCGGTGGCCGCATTCGCCGCCTCGGTGGACGCCTTGGCCGCGTCCACCGCCTTGCCCGCCTCGTCGGCGGCCTTGTTCGCCGCGATCGCCGCGGCCTCGGCGTGCGCGGCGGTCTCGTTGGCCGCGTCGCGCGACTGCCGGGCGGCCGTGGCGGCCTGCCGGGCGTTGGACTGCGCCGAGTTGGCCGCGCGCGTCGCCTGGTCGGCGAGCCGCTTGGCCTTGGCGGCCGCCGCGGCGGCCTCCTCGCCCTTGGCACCCGCCTCGCCGGCCCACCGGCCCGCGTCCGCGGCTGCGGCTGCGGCAGCCGCCGCGTTCGCCCCCGCGCTGGCCGCGGCACCGGCGGCGGTCGCCGCCTGCTCGGCGGCGATACCTGCCTGGTCGGCGGCGTCCGCCGCCTTGCGCGCCCCGGCGGCGGCCGCGTTCGCCTTGTCCGCCGCCTTCCTCGCCGCCTCGGCCCGCCCCGCGTCACTGGCCGCCGCACCGGCCGCGGACCTGGCCACGGCCGCCGCGTTGCCGGCCTGTCCGGCAGCGAAGGCCGCCTGCGCCGCCGCCGAGGCAGCCATCCGTGCCGTCGCGTTCGCCGCGGCGGCCGCCGAGACCGCTGTACGCGCCGCCTGTGCCGCCCGATCGGCGGCAGCGGCAGCCCGCGACGCGGCCGCGGCCGCCCGGCCCGCCGACTCCTTGGACTCCTGCGCCTCCGCCGCCGCTTCCAGCGCCGCCGCCTTCGCCGCCTGGGTGGCTTTCGCCGCCTTGGCCGCCTCTTCCTTGGCGGTCTCGGTCAGCTCCTTGGCCCGCTTCTGCGCCGTGTCGGCGAGTTCGGCGAGCTGCGCGACGGTGATCGTCTCCTGGTCCCGCGCGGCCGCGACCGCCCACCCGTCGTCCAGGAACTCCTGTACGTCCTCGTCCGTGCCGTCCAGTGCCTGGCCCGCGAGCAGCCTCACGTTCGTGCCGCCGGTGTACAGCAGCTTGGCGACCTTGACCCGGTTGTCGTCGGCCCGCGCCTTGTACTGCCCGGTCTTGAGGAACGCGTTCACGTCGTCGGCCGTGCCGCTGAGCGCCGTGTTGGCGGCCTTCTTCACGCCCGGACCGCCGAAGGCCATGATCTGCGCCGCCTGGACGCGCTGGTCCTCCTCGTACGCCGCGATGTAGCCGTCGTCCAGGAAGGCCTGCAGCTCCGCCTCACCGCCGCCCATCGCGGCGTCGGCCCCGGCCCGCACGGCCGGACCGCCGATGGCCATGATCTGCGCGACCTCGACCCGCAGGTCCTCCAGCTGGGCGGTCGGCAGGTCCACGTCCATGAACGTCTGGATGTCGTCCATCGAACCCAGCAGGGCCGCCTCGGCCTCGCGCCGGACGCCCTGACCGCCGTACTCCCACTCCATGAGGACGGCGGCCCGGTCGTACTCAGGCTCCTCGTCCACCGCCGCGGCGGGGCGCGGATCGATGCCCAGGACCATGACCAGGGCTATCAGCGCTGCCACGGAGCCGCGCCATACCGGCGCGGTCCGCAATCTGACACTCAACGTGTTTCTCCCTCGCCGAGCACGGGGAGCGAATCCGGTGACAGATTTGCGTACGCCATCACATGCCCCCCGTACAGACCGTCAATCTTTAACGGCACCTTACATTTTTCACACCCAATTCACGGCCTGCTTCCATCCGAGGAGCCCCGTTTGACCAATTTATTATGCCTCGTCCTGACATTTTCGTTACCTTTTCTCAATCCTCTTCAGTACAACCATTTGCGAGCGTGACCGGCCTCACGTCACCCCGTCGACTCCCGCCCGATCTAGGAGAGTTCACGAAGCGGACAGGCTCACGGGTGCGCGGTTGCATTGCCGGGAGTGGGAGGCTGCGTATGTATTCCGTGTTCCTTCACGCCAGTGCGCGAAATGCGTTCCCTGCTGTTGTTCCTCGTCCGGAACAATGAGCCAGGAATGTGACGAAGGGACTTTTTCCCATGCCGTCGAGGTCGTATCGCAAGAAACTCATGGGCACGGGCGACGGTGCGCCCGCCGGCACGGCGGCAGTGGCCGGCGAGGCCCCCGGGCCGGCTGACCCTGGACTGCCGTCGGTCTACCTCATCCGCGGCAACGACTACACGACCGAGGCGGGCATGACGGTCGGCACCGAGGAGCAGTCGTACGACATCACCAAGAACGCCTGGACCCCGGTCGGTGAGAGCGCGGACGAACAGGCCCGTGAGTGGACGCTTGCTGGAGCTGCGCACCTCCAAGTAGCGCCGTGTCGCGCCCTAGAGCAGGCTGAGGCGAAAACCAGCCAACACTCTGCGTCATATTACTCACCGGTATATGACCTGGAGGTCATACAACTCTCCGTAATGCAAGCTCTTCTTGCATTTCCCATGACGCCCGGTATCCGTGGTGGTGGACGAATGATCCGAGAGTGATCGCACCGCCCAGGGAGTCCGCTTGTGGCTGGCTAGAGTCCTCATCGTCACGACGGAGCCCACCTGACCGCGCATGCTGACAGGCCGAGCGGCAGGTGGGCCATTGAACCCGGAGGCTCAGACATGAGTTTGCCCCTTGCTGAGGGCTGTGTGTCAAACCCGCGCCAGCAACTCGCAGTGATCACGATCATCGTCGTGGTCGTGCTCGCTTCACCGACTTGGGCCGAGATCGTGGGTGCGTACGCGGATGCAGCAGCGCTCCTTACGCTCGCTCTCACAGTCAGCGGTGCAGCAGCGACTGCCGGACCTGTCAAGAGGGCACCCGGTGCCTGACACCAGCGGCTGACACCAACAGTCACGGAGTCAGGCGGTCGACCGACCTCGCCGAGACCTCATGATCGACCTGATAAGGATGAGGCCAGGTTCCAATCCTGTGTCCAAAACGAAGATCCCTGGTCTACCAAG
This sequence comes from Streptomyces canus, assembly GCF_030816965.1. NCBI lineage: Bacteria > Bacillati > Actinomycetota > Actinomycetes > Kitasatosporales > Streptomycetaceae > Streptomyces > Streptomyces canus. The sequence continues at coordinate 5,416,077 of NZ_JAUSYQ010000002.1, read as the reverse complement.
GCCGGGGATCTTGCAGAGCAGCAGGTCAGAGCGCTTCCTTCGACGGAGTGATCGGCTCGCCCGACTTACGAACTACAGGCAAAACACTCCACGGAAAGTTGATCCAGTCGTCCGTGCGCTTCCAGACGTACTCGCACTTCACCAGGGACTGGGACTTCTCGTAGATGACCGCCGAGCGGACCTCGGCGACGGCGTCGAGGCAGAAGTCGCGCACCAGTTTGAGTGTCTTGCCGGTGTCGGCGACGTCGTCGGTGATGAGGACCTTCTTCTCGGAGAAGTCGATGGTGTTGGGAACGGGGGCCAGCATGACCGGCATTTCCAGAGTGGTCCCCACGCCGGTGTAGAACGCGACGTTCACCAGGTGGAGGTTCTTGCAGTCGAGGGCGTACGCGAGGCCGCCGGCGACGAAGACTCCGCCGCGGGCGATCGAGAGCACGATGTCGGGCTCGTAGCCGTCGTCGGCGATGGTCTGCGCGAGCTCACGGACGGCCGTGCCGAAGTCCTCGTACGTCAGGTTCTCGCGTACCGCGCTCATACCTGGGTCCGGTGGAAGTTGAGGAAGGAGCGGGAGGCGGTCGGGCCGCGCTGGCCCTGGTAGCGGGAGCCGTAGCGCTCACTGCCGTAGGGGAACTCGGCCGGCGAGGAGAGCCGGAACATGCACAGCTGGCCGATCTTCATGCCCGGCCAGAGCTTGATGGGGAGCGTGGCCAGGTTGGAGAGTTCGAGGGTCACGTGTCCGCTGAAGCCGGGGTCGATGAAACCGGCCGTGGAGTGGGTGACGAGTCCGAGCCGGCCGAGGGAGGACTTGCCCTCGAGGCGGGAGGCGAGATCGTCGGGAAGCGTGATGACCTCGTACGTGGAGGCGAGGACGAACTCCCCGGGGTGCAGGATGAACGGCTCGTCGCCCTCCGGCTCCACGAGTCGTGTGAGGTCGGCCTGCTCGACGGAGGGGTCGATGTGGGGGTAGCGGTGGTTCTCGAACACCCGGAAGAAGCGGTCGAGGCGCACGTCGACGCTGGACGGCTGCACCATGGATTCGTCGTAGGGATCGATCCGTACCCGCCCGGCGTCGATCTCGGCCCGGATGTCCTTGTCTGAGAGAAGCACGCCCCGAGGATACGCAAGGCGCGCGGACCGACCACCATCGGACGGACCGCGCGCCTGGTACCGATCTTTCAGTGCTTCTCCAAGGTCACCGGAACGACACTCCGAAGCCGCGCACAGCGAGGACAGCGGACGAGCCGTCCGGGACCGAGTCGCTCGGCCTGCTGCATCGGGAACGAAGCGGTGCTGAACACGTGCCCATCGGCACAACGGACGACGGTGCGCTCCATCAAGTCCAAGAGTCCCTTCCCCAAGAGCCGCGTCGGGCTACTGCTCACCTGACGACAAATGCCACATTACGGGATGAACGGGACGGCCCTCCAGGCGGCACTCCGGTCCCGCCCGGACCCTCTTCCACCTCTCCACCGTACGCCCCAACTCCCGCCGCCCGCAGCCCCGTCCCGCCCCTGAGACGCACTCAGGCCCCACGGCTTCAGCGCCGGGGGCCTGGGATGAGGTAAGGTAACGTTGCGTTCGGCACCGGTCCGTCCGGTGTGTTACGCGGGTGTAGTTTAATGGTAGAACATCAGCTTCCCAAGCTGAGAGCGCGAGTTCGATTCTCGTCACCCGCTCCATGCGAAACCCCCAGGCCAGAGGCCCGGGGGTTCTTTGTTGTCTAGACCGATGGGCAGGTCGCGCACCACAACTGCACCATAAGGACTCGGCTAGCTTCCGGTGGACTTCTCCTTGTGGTGCGCGGGGCGGTCGCTCCCCTGCTTGTGGTGCTTCGCACGCTCGGCACGGACCATGTCGTCGAGGCCGGAGGCGATGTCTCGCTGCCGCTCCTCGTCGGAGTGCTGATAGATAAGCGCCGCCTTCTCGGAGGACTGGCCCGCGCGGACCATCGTGTCCTTGAGGGTGGCACCGGAGCGGGTCGAGAGCGTGTGTCCGGTGTGGCGAAGGTCGTAGAAGCGGAAACCGTCTGGGAGACCGGCAGCGGCGCGGGCCCGACGCCACTTCCGGCCGAAGGAAGTGCGCCGGAACGGAGCTCCCTTCTCGCCGACGAACACCAGCCCGTCATCCCCCTTCTCCGCGAACCAGGCGAGGTGCTGCTTCACCTCCTTGTGAAGAAAGGCCGGGAGGACGACGGCACGGACACCCGCGTCGGACTTGGTCTCACCGGGAGCCCGCTTGCCGTTCGTGCGCTCGGGTTCGGCGACGCGGACGTGGATCACGAGGTTGTCCGGGTCTACGTCTCGGCGGCGGAGGCCGGCCAGTTCCTCGGGCCGCATGGGGCCGTACGCGCCCAGGTAGACCATCAGGCGCCAGCGGATGCCGATGGCGTTGGCGAGGGCGTCGACCTGGGCGACAGTGGCGATACGACGTTCGGTGGCTGACTCCTTGCCTGCGCCCTTGATACGGCACGGGTTGCGAGTGATCAGATCGTCGTCGACGGCTGTCTCAAGAATGGCCTTGAGGAGGCGGTACGCCTTGGCGACGGTTGTCTTGGCTTTGGTCGTACGGAGTCGCTCGGCCCTCCATTCACGGACGCGGGGAGCGGTGATCTCGTCCAGGTCGAGGGCACCGAAGGTGGGGAGGATGTACAGGCGGAGCAGGTGCTTGTACAGGTCGTCGGTGCGAACGGCCAGCTCTCGTTCCTCCACCCACTTTTCGGCGTAGACGCGGAAGTTGACCTCTCCGGCGTCGGGAGCGCGCCAGTCTCCTCGGGTGAGGTCTGCCTCTACCTGGGACAGCCAGACTTCCGCGTCCTTCTTGGTCTCGAAGGTCTCCTCCGCGCGGATGCGTTCACCGTCGGGACCGAGGTACGAGGCGGTCCAGCGGCCGGACCGGTACTGCCGCACTGCCCCGAAGCGGCGACGTCTCCCCTTCTTGTTGGCCATCAGGCGACCCTCCGAAGTCCGGTGCGGCGGAGTCTGATCGGCTCGACTGTGCGGGACTGGACGAACTCCTCGACCGCGCTCTCCGGGATGCGCACATGCCGGCCGAGCTTCACGTACCGGATGCGCCGTTCCTCGATCAGCCGCCGGGGAAAGCGGGCGGTCGTGCCGAGCAGCTCGGCGACCTGGTCGACGGACAGGTAGCGATCGGTCATGCGGTGGGTTCCCCTTCCGTTCCGGGGGCGGGTTCGAGGGATGCGGACAGCCAGGCTTCGGTGTCGGAGAGGCCGGTTCCGGCGAAGACCCAGTGGGCGAGGACGTACGTCGTCTCCGGCTGAGGGTTGGTGGCTTCTGCGGCTTGGGCGCGGCGCCATTCGGCGCGGGCGTTGCGAAGAGCGCCGAGGGTGGTGGAGTAGCCGCGGGATTTGGTGGAGAAGTGGCCTCGGAAGCCGAGCATGTGGGCCCAGTCGCGCAGGCGGAGGTGTTCGAGGTCTTTGCGGGCGCCGAGGGTCCAGGCGGTGCGGATGAGTTGGCGGGCGTGGTCGTTGATGTCGAGTTGGGCAAGCTCGGCGACGAACTTAAGCGGGCGGTCGAGGGCGCCGGTCGCTGTTTCGGCGCCCTTGGTTGCGTACTTGGCGATGTAGGCGGCGACGGCTCGTTCGGTGAGCTCCTGGCCGTCGTTGAAGTCGGCGGATCGGATGGTGCGGACGTCGAGTTGGTCGCCGAAGGTGAAGGTGTGGGTGCGGCCGCTGATGACCGGGCCGTCCACGCGGACCTTCGTGGTCGCGGCTTGGATTGCGTCGGTGAGCAGCTCGGCGGTGGCCCAAGCAGGCGGTGAGGTGTCTCCACCGCCGGGGCCGTCGAGGCGGATGACTGCATGGAAGTGGACGGCTCCGCGCTTCTGGTACTCGGCGACCTTGGCGAAGGACACGCGGGCGTGGTCGCGGAGTCGGCGTTGTGAGAGGCCTGCGCGCTTGGCGACTTCCCGGCGGAGGTAGATCGAGAAGCGGCGCCAGAGAGCTCCCGCGTGGGCGTTCCAGAGGACGGCGGCTTCGTAGTCGTAGGTGTCGGGGTTGAGCGGGGTGCCGAGGGTGTCGTCGTCCTGGTCGTGGTGGAGGCCGCAGCGGCAGGGGCGGCCGTCGGTGCGGCGGTTGTGGACCGGGCCGAAGCCGGGGGCGGTGAAGGTGGCGAACACGCGGGGGTGGGCGCCGACCTGTTCCGGGGTGCCCTTGCCGCCGCGCAGTCCGGCGGTGATCAGGTGGAAGGTGTCGCGGCGGTAGACCTCTGCGCAGGCCGGGCAGCGGGTTGTGCGGCGGTTATTGCAGCGGACGAGGAGTTGGCCGGCGGGGAGGCTGGTCGAGTCGAGGTGGTGGAGGATGCGGCCGATCTCGCCGGTGGTGGTGTCGAGGTCGTATTCGGTGCGGTGGCCGTCGAGGCGGATGGGGTGAGTGCAGCCGCCGAGGCTGGAGAGCTGGCGGAGGATACCGGGGAGGGTGCCCTGGGCGGCCAGGTTCGCGAGTTCCGGCACGGGGGCTGGGGTGGTGCGGGTGAAGATGACGCTTCTCCTTCTGACTGGCTCGGTCGGGAGGAACAGGCCCCGGGGCGGCGAAATGCTTGGTCGTGTGCCGCCGCCCCGGAGGCCAGGTTCAGCGGCGGTTGTGGTCGCGGAGCAGGGAGCGCAGGACCACGGCGGCCACGGCTACGGAGATGGCCGTGACGGCGACGGCGGCCAGGAGCGCGGTGAGGACAACGCCACCGACGACCAGGGCGACGACCGTCTTCTGATCGATGGACACCGAGGGCAGTGCGCGGCGGGCGGGTGCCGGGTCGGTCGTTGCGGTGTGGGTGTGTGCGGGCGGCGGGGTCGGGTTGTCGGGGTACTTGGGCAGGAACACGGCAGAGCCTTTCTTATCTACTCGTCTAGGCGTGTGAGCCGTTTATGACGGTCACGCCGGAGCGCGTGCCGGACTCGATGGCGGGGGCGAGGAAGGTGTGCGAGAGCCAGAAGCCGAAGAGGGCGATCAGGACGACGATCCAGGTGCGGACGCCGAGGAACTTGACCGCTCCCCAGGCGAAGAAGCCGAGGACGACGACGAGCGGAAGGCTGACGGTCACAGGGCGACGGGTCCTTTCAGCGGGCGGGGCAGCGGTGGGTGCGGGCGGCCAGTTCGGCGGCGGCGCGGCTGTCGTAGTCGGCGGAGAAGCCGCAGCGCGGGGCCGTGCAGGCGGCGGTGTGCTTCTCGCGTCCCCGGCCGTCGTAGGAGGTGGCGACCTGGACGGGGCCGATGCGGGTGGCGTTGCGGAAGCGGCGGTTGGCTGGCACAGCCGGTTTCCTTTCCTTTGTTCGCTTGTCTGGGGCGCGCGGACGTGCGTAGATGAGCGGCATGTCACAAGGGGCGCGGCAGCTGGCCGCCTTCGGTTCGGCCGCGTTGGTACTCGGGCTCGCTTGGGTCGGGGCAAGGTGGTGGTTGGGCGAGTCCTGGGCCACCGTGATCACCACGTGCTGCCTTGAGGTACTGATCATTTCGGCCGTTGTCGGAACGCGGCGAGTGTGGCGGAAGCGGTAAAGCCTCCCGACAGGGCCCGCCTTCAGAGTTGGGCGGCGATGGCTTCGGCCAGGGGTGCGGGAACGCCGAGGCGGGCGCGGAGGGTTGGGGTGTCGATCCGGGTTCCGGTGCGGGTGTGGTGTTCGGCGGCGACCTTGCGGGCGTGGTCGACCAGGGCGACCGGGACCGGGACGGGCGGGTTTGGCGGGGTCGATTCGGTGGTGGGTTGGTCAGCCGGGTCGGGTGTGGCTTCGGGCTCGTCCTCCTGGTCCTCCATGACCTCTGTGCCGAGCTCGTCGTTGGCCGCCTTGGGCGCCGAGTGGGCGAGGAGGGTCCCGCCGAGGAAGGCGACCGCGGGCCAGCCCGCGACGAGGATGCGCAGCCAGGCCGGCACGTCGGTCATGTCGAGCAGTCCGGCGGTGGCGACGTTGGCGCCGAGGGAGGCGGTGAGTGCGATGACGAACCAGCACCAGGCCGCCGCTTTGGCCGTACCGGAGCGCAGTCGACGCCATGCGGCGACGAGCAACAGGTCAACGCTGATCGAGTAGGCCCACGCCTTCCAGCCGTCCTGTCCGGCCGCCATGGCGATGTCGTGGATGTGGGCGAAGGACAGCGCGGCGGCGATGAGCGCCTGGACCAACACCGCGTCGACACGGGCCAGATGGGCGCGCACGGTCCGGCTCCTTTCGGTTTCGGGCATGGCAGGGGTAGGGACGTGGCACGATGCGGTCACGCCGACCGGGTTGAGGGGAGCGTCAGTCGGTCACCGGGTGCGGCAGGATTACCGGGCCCGAGGTCTCTACGAGGCGTACGGGGACGTCGGGCCGGAAGGGCTTGAGCGCGGGCAGGTCGGGCACGAGGTGCGCCGACTCCCGGCAGATCTCGGCGGCATCGCCGAGGGAGAGATATGGCGTGCGGATGCGGGACCAGCCGCCGGAGTTGTCGCCCGCGACGGCCAGGCCGGGCAGTTCTGGGGCGATGGCGCAGGCAGCGGAGACCGCTTCCGGGGCGATGTCGCCGAGCGCCATCTTGGCGGAGGCCTCGTCGTTGACACGGTGGCAGACCCGGCCGGTGAGCTGGGCCCGGAGCATGGTGGCGCCCTTGCCGAGTTCGGCACCGAAGCGCTGCCCGCACACCTCCAGGTAGATGCCGGCCGCTCGGCCGAGCTGGGCGAGGCGGATGAGCTGGGTGACCATCTCGTCCCGGCGTTCCTCGTCCTTGCGGGTGGCGGTGAGGAAGAGCTCGGCCACCTCGTCGACGAACAGGACGATGGGCACGGGGCGTTCGCTATCGGGCAGGCCCCAGATGTCGGAGGTGATCTCCTCGTCCGGGGTGCCGGGCGCGATGCCCTGCCTGGCCTTGATCAGGTCGTATCGGTCCTCCATTTCCTTGACCAGCACGGGCAGCAGCTCTGCGGCTTCGTCCGGGTCGGTGGCGAGGGCGGACAGGCGAGCGGCGAAGGGCGCCAGTTCGACGCCCCGCTTGCAGTCGATGCCAACGAGAGCGACCGCCTGTCGAGCCAGTCCCGCGATGAGATGGCGCAGATACATGGACTTGCCGGACAGGGTTGCGCCGAGGGTGAGTTGGTGGGGAACGGTCTGGTAGTCGCGTACGAAGGGCGTGGCGTTCTCCCGCAGCGCTACCGGCACCTTGAGAAACCCGGAGTCTGCCTTACGGGGCATGCGCACCCGCCGCAGGACGTCGTAGCCGACGAGCCGCAGTTCGACCACACCCGGCTTGATCGTGGTGACGTAGACGGCGTGAACGCCCCAGGCGTGCCGCAGCCGTTCGGCCGAGGCGGCGACGTCGGCGGGTTCCTGCCCGGGTGCGAGCCGCAGCCGGATGCGCAGCCCGGTCGAGGTGGGTCGGATGAGTCCCCGGCGGGGCGGGACCGGCCGGACTTCTCGCCGGGTGGTGGCTTTCACGGCGAGAACCCGCAGCCGGGAGGGTGCGACGGTCAGGCCGCAGGCCTCCATGACGGAGCTGTACGAGTTGAGCAGGCGGACGGTGGATATCGGGCCGCCGACGGCGGACCAGTAGACCGCCGGGTACTTGGCCCGGGTGTAGGCAGCCCCGCCGCCGAGCGCGGCGACAGGACCACCCACCTCCAGGAGCGTCGTCAGGTCGGCCATCAGGCGGTGGCTCCCATGGCGGCCGGGAAGGCGGCCGGGGTGACGGCGGCGGCGCGGTAGGCGATGCCGTGACGCTGCTGCCCGTTGAACACGGACTCCCACGGCCGGGCGAAAAGCCCCGGCAGCGAGACCGGAGCGCCGAGGTTCAATCCCTCAGAGACACCGCCCTCCGGCACGGTGACCTTGATCAGCGAGGACTCGCCGTCCTCGATGTAGACGACGCCGAGCGTCATCAGCGCCTCACCACTGACGGCGTCCTTGGCGATCTCGCCGGTCTGACGGTCGCGGACCTTGGGCTCAGGAGCCTCGGTGAGGAGGATCGTGGCGGCGGAGGTCTCAACACGGATGGTGCGCAAGGCAGTTTCCCTATCTACTCGTCTATACATGTAGCGATCTGCGAACCCGATCTCCCGGGCTCACGACGATCACCCTGCCACACAACTTGCCCACTCGTCTATACGAGTATGCATGCTGAGGTGTACGAGTTCGGGAAGCCTCACGGACCAGGCCATTGTCAGACCCCTCCGACATGCTCTGCCCATGCTGATTGCGACCAACAGTCAGGGCCATGTGGTGAAGCGCCCTTCGAAGCCGAAGATAGGCACGATGCTCGCTGACCTGGATCAGGGCGATCACTTGATTCTTGAGCGGCAAGACGAGAGCCGGGAAGGCAACTGGTACGTCCAGGTGCTGGTCCGCGAGAACAACACCTACCAGCTGGAGTGCCGAGACGGCGTTCCCGCAGAGCACTACCAGACGCAGACGGTGTCGCAGGAGAAGGCCCTGCAAGCACTCCTCGACTGGGTGGCCGACAAGCCCGCGTGGCGGGAGGGCTTCATGTGGACCAACATTGGCCACTGGTTCACTCCAGCCCATGAGAATGAGGACCATCCGACCGTCCAGAACTGCGCCGCCGCCCATGCGATCAGGTCGCGGGGAGCTGGTACGACAGGACGTATGCGTCTGCCGCCATGACCGTGTCACAGACTTCAACGGCTCGACCCTCGGTGTCGAAGGCGGTGCGGACCAGGTGGATGACGGGCACGCCGGAGGCCAGCCGGAGCGTCTTGACCTCGTCCGGCGAGGGCATCCGGGCCCGGATCTCCTCCTCGAAGTGGTCCAAGCGGTGGCCGAGTTCTTCGAGACGGGCGTAGATACCGCCCGGCCCGGGGTTCGGCTCGGCGATCTGCGTACCGCGGGCGATGTCGAGGGGGAGATAGGAGGTCGCGAACTCGACCGGCCGACCGTCGAGGAGGTACCGCCGGCGCCGGGCGAGTACACGCCGTACCGAGCCGAGCCGCGTGGAGATGTCCTGACTGGCCTTCTCTTCCTTGACCTCAAGGCTGTCGACCTGGGGATGGCTGCCGACCGTGTCCGCCTCGACGATGAAGGCAGACTTGCCCTGCTCCCGATGCCGGCGGGCGAACCGGTCGGAGGCGAGTCGCCGTACGGGCGGGCGGGGCCGGACGAACACACCCTTGCCATGCTCGGCATGGACGAGTCCTTCCCCCTGCAGGATGGAGAAGGAGTTGCGGACGGTCATCCGGGATACCCCGTAGTGGTCCACAAGCTCAGCCTCGGAGGGCAGCTTCTCGCCCTCTCTGAACCGCCCACGGTCGATGGCCTCGCGCAACTGGTCGGCGATCTGCCGGAAGACCGCACGATCGCTCGTGGGGTCGAGATCACCGAGCTGGCCGGAGGGAAGGGCAGGGGTCACGAGTGCACTCCTTTAGGTATCTAGACGTGTGGGCGAGTGTTGTTGCTACGGTGGAGAGCCTAGCCATCCGAGAGGGCCGAGGAACGTGAGCAGAGAACGCCCGCACTCCGTGAGCGTGGCCGGAGTCGTCGTCGACAACCTGGGCCGGGCCCTCCTGATCCAGCGCCGCGACAACGGCAAATGGGAACCCCCGGGCGGCGTCCTCGAACGCGAGGAGACCATCCCCGAGGCCCTGCAACGCGAAGTCCTCGAAGAAACCGGCATCAAGATCGCCCTTCCTGCGACTCTCACCGGCGTCTACAAGAACATGACGGGCCTGATCGTCTCCCTGGTCTTCCGCTGCCAGGCCGCCGACGGCACACCCACCACAGGCGACGAGACCCGCGCACTGCGCTGGGCCACCCGCGAAGAAGTCTCCGAGCTTGCCGACGAGGCGTACGCCATCCGCGTCCTGGACGCGATGGACGCGGCGTCTCCACCCGCCATCCGCGCCCACGACGGCGTGAAACTCGTCTAGCCCGAACCCGCTGCACATGGCGGCCTACCAGCACGAAGGAACTTGTATGCACGAGTATACGAGTACGGCCCGGGTCTGGGGGCTCACTTGCCCAGGTTTCCCGGAAGAGGTCAGCCGGGCCCGCCGCTGGACCCGCGACATCCTGCACGGATCACCGCTGGCCGAGGACGCCGAACTGATCGTGAGCGAACTGAGCGCGAACGCGATCCTCCACACCGCCAGCGGCCAGGACTCGGGCAGCTTCCATCTGGCCCTGGCCGTATCAGCACAGGTAATCGCGCTGTCGGTCACGGACGACGGAGGCGCCGGCACCGCCCCGAAGATCGAGCGTCAGGACCAGGACGCTGAACACGGCCGAGGCCTGGGCATGGTCAGCGTGATCGCTCACCGGGTTGTGGTCCACGAGAGTGACGGCGGCCACACGGTCACCGCGGAGCTCTTCACGGGCCCGCCTGTGGGAGGCCACCCATGCTGATGGACAAGCCGCAGCGCGGCTACTGGTGCGAGTGCTGGACCGAAGACCTCACCGCCGAGACACTGCCGACCCTCCGGGCTTCCTTCGACGCGTACTCGGCACCACAGGCCGACAGATGGGTGGCGGTCGCACTGCGCACGATCTCACCGGCACTGGATCCCGACGCCTCCCAGGACGCGTGGGAGTGGCTGTACGACGGCCGCATCACCACGAGGAAGGCACTCCTACGCGCCGAGCCCTGCACAGTGACGCTCACCCAGGCCCGTACTCGCATCAACTGGACGATCCGACCCGTGATCTTCCTGCCACTGGCACACCGCCAAGAGGCCGAACTTCCGTCCTGCGCTCAGGACTTCAAACCACACACAGAGCCTCACACGCCCCGGCAGGCCGACTGAGTTACAACTTTCTCTACTGATTCAAGGCGGCTCGCTCCGCTCCCCGCGCGCGGCCCGGCCCCCGGCCGGGCCTGCGCTCCTGTCTCCGCCCCGCTCCAACCCGGCCGGCGTCCGCGCCGCGCTCAAAGCGTGCAGCCACCTGATGCCAGAGAAGGGGTACGTCGTGGCTGGGGCGGTCGGCTCCGCGGCTTTACGGAGCCACTTTGGCGCGAGCCTCGAAGATCATGGCCCCAACGTCGTGCTTTAACGGGCAGGTCCACAGACTGCCCGACGCGCCGGAAGCTTACGGGGCCATGATCACTCGCGCCAAAGCAGCGCCACCCCAAAGCCGCTCCACCGACCTTCACTCAGTAACTCACCTACGCGTTCAAAGCGATGTCGCATGTTGCGGTGATGTGCTAAAAGGGAATATGGAGATTCCAGAGCTAGACGAGACACTGCTGGCCCACCTCGTCGACGAACTGAACGACGATGGCAAGCGGGCAGTTAGCTTCCTGCGATCGGCCCAGGCCTTGACTGCTCTTGACGACAACTCCATCCCAGAGCACGGTTCACTCATTGCCTACGCCTTGAGGGAGGCGATGAAGGCGATCCCCTCTTCACAGAGCACAGCCAGCAGCGGCGGGGAATGGAAAGTCTTGTCTCGTGAGGTCGTAGAGGCCAAACAGCAGCTTCTGGCCGCTGCCGAACTGACTGATGAAGATAGAGAGAGTGCGATTCAACGCCTCTTCAATAAAGTCGACGCTCTCGACACCTTCCACAAACAAGACGCCGTACATCAACGGCGACTAATTGCGGTAATCGTAAACCGTACCGGCACTCAACCGCTTACTGCTGGAGACGTAGCCCCAATCACGTCATACCAGAAGATTTTGAGCCGCTTGGATAGGGGTCTACACAGCGGAATAACGATCAATGCAGCCAGAGACCTATGGCGTGACTGCGCGTCAATACTGCGGCAACTCTTCACGCCGCCAGAGGTCCGAATTGCCGAACTCGATGAATTGGCACTACTGCATTCTCCAACCCCTCAGGACCTTGAAAAACTCAAACAGCTGATTGTAAGTCCCTACCATCTACGCCGCTTCCTGGGACAGCTTAGTCACCCTGCATGGCTAGAACTCCTTTTGGATACGCAGCTTTTGGACCCACCCACAGATGGTCAGGGATGGCCTATGTTTGCTGCAGTTGACGAACTTAAGGATGAGCATGCCTATCAACTGGCTGGCATCCTTGAAAAAATAGCTAGGAAGTTCATCCGCACCGAGACAGCCACTTGGTATCCCGCACGAGCCGCTCTCGACATCGCTGAACACGGACACTCGATCCTAAGGCTTTGCCTGCAGAAGCATCCGCGGTCGCCAGCCATATCGACCTTTGCTGTGAGCTCGGCCGAGGCAAACCCCGATGCAGGCGCCTTCATGGAGTTCGTCGCCAATATTGTATTGAACCATTCTAATTGGTCTCACTCCCAGACCTACATCCAGAAATTCATGGACACCTATTGCTCTGGACTGAATCAAGAAAATGGCTTGAAGCGCCTGAAAATTCTGGCATACAGAATATCCGACGCGCCGAAGGAAGACTTGACCCACACCCTCTTCCTAATGCAAAATGCATCTTTGAGTGAATATAGCGGGCAAGAAAGTGATCGCGGAATACTTCCAATACTGTTGAAAGGATTGGTTTCCTGCCTCAAGCAGTTGGTTGAGCTGTTCAACTCTGGTGATCTACTTACAGCAACGAGCCCGCTTCCCGCTGCCTTGAGGGAGCGTGCTCGATCGTGGATTCTGGCGAACTCGCAGGATGTCGAAATTGGTCCGATTAATGACGAGCTAGTGTCGGCCATCGCAACGCGTGATCCACTTTCCGATGATGAGCTGCTGATACAGCGCGTGGTTGACGAAAGTCTAGAGGAGTCATACGTATCCGCTTGGCAGGATTCGCTGGGGACTCCACCTGGGCTGCAAGAGCTGGGAACTGCACTCGCTGAGCGCAATATGGACGACGAATGGCTTCGAGCCTATCGCTGGAGTGTCTTCCTTCCCGCCGAGGTAAGCGTATCTTGGGCAACTGTTGTAGCAGTGATCTCAGGCGCATACGGGCCACCGGTAAAGCACAAGGATCCTATTAGGACAACGTTTGGTTTCGGCAGAAGTCCGATAGCCAGCGAAGAACTGGGTGCCATGTCACCTCAAGATGCTGCGCTGTGGGTAGCTAACTGGTCCCCCAGCGACGCTGAGTGGCTGGTTAGTGCGCGCGAGCTCGGGAGGGCTCTAGAATCTGCCGTGTCATCCAACGCCGCAGAGTGGGCGCGAGATCCAGTAGTCATTGCCAGCCAGCTTCGCCATCCGACATATATCGCCCATTATCTGCAGGGCCTGGCCAACGGTATCTCCGCAGTACAGAATGAATCAGCCAGCAAGATAGTTGATTTGATCGAGCTGACTCGCACTCATCCGTGGCCAGTCGCGTCCCTGGGGAATAATGACTTTGATTATGACCCTACATGGCGACCGACGGAACATGCCGGTGTGGCTCTGATCAAAGCACTCGCGCAATCCAATATCGGTTTCGGTAATCGAGATGACTATGTCTGGTCCGCCCTTACAAGTGAGGTTGAAGACCGGTCTGAATCTTCCGGCATCATCTCGGACTCAGTCGATTACCTGGAGACGGCGATCAACAGGCCTTTCACGCGGGCCTTGGAGGCGATTTTCTCCGTAGTCTCAATGGAGCACAAAGCAGGCCTTGTTCGGCCAGATGGCCTGCGCATCATCGACTCACTGTTGACGCTTACCGGACGTGACGGCGCGGAGGCTCGCGCCATTATTGCACCAAAAGTTAGATTTATCGCATACGTCGCTCCTGAATGGCTACATGCGATTGCACCAAAACTCTTTGGTGACGAATCCCCTCCGGCCTTGGGGCAAACGGCTGTCGACCTTGCCTTGCAGTGGGGGCAACCCTACGAATGGCTCCTCGAAAATTATCGGAGCGCTATCAGGGATGCCGTTCGGAGAGGAGTGCAAAACGCACTCTCCCATTACATGATTGCAATGCTTTGGAGAGTTCAAGGTTACTCCCCTAGTGAGACCCTTGCCTTCCTCTCCGAAAACGAGGGGGAGGTTTCTGAGGCAGGAAAGACACTCGGACTCGTACTGAGAGGCGAAAGCGTCTCAGATGATCATGTTGCTGCGGCTACAGAATTCTGGGAGATAGCGGTAAGGGATCATTCTCACGAGTTGTTCGGATTTGGCTGGATGGCCGAAGTTCAGACTATTGCAGATAGCGACTGGAGTCGCATAACACAGGTCATGCTGACCTCCACCCGCGGAAAGATTGATTTGCCGCAATCCGTAGCCGAGAGAGCGGCAGGTCAGGAACAAACGACGGAAACTTTGGCAATACTTGACTCACTTGTTAGAGGGCTCGAAGAGGAATGGGATCGGAGGGAAGTGGCCACACACGCTCGAAATGCGCTACTTTCCGCTGGTTCACTTGCCAACACGGCCGAATACCGTCGGCTCCGCAATACACTGCTAGAGAGAGGGCTCATGGATTGATAGCCGCGCGTGCCCGATTACAGTTCGTTCGGGGAACCACGGGGAACACCGGGCAACTCGTCGACCACCCGCCAGGCGACGAGGCTACGCCGCTGCAGATCAGTCCTCGAACACACCCTGAACACCCTGAGCTTCCCAAGCTAAGAGCCAGCTTTAGGGATCACGCACCTCCCCGCTGCCGGATTCTCTTGACTCGGTTACGGCATCGCGCATGCGGCGAGGAAGCCCCTCCCAGTCCCCCATCGCACCCTGTATCAGTCGCTGTAGGCGTTCCTTGCCTTCGACCTTGAGCACGTCTCGCAGGCAGGCGCAGTCGGCTAGGTCCCGGTTGCCAACGATGCAGATGTAGATACCCGCGATCTGCAAGCCCCTCGCAGCTGCCGAGAGTTTCGCATCAATCGGCAGCGGGATCCTCCGGGCCAGCTCTTGTGCAAAGACCCGCTCGATCCTGGGGCGGCCCAACAAGCCGAAGAGGCCGCCTGCAGCGCGGCCAACGGCCTCATGCAACCGCTCCTTGCCTTTGAGAACGCTGCGCGCCAACTGGGCGAGGTCATCACAGCCTCGTCGGCGATGGCGCTTCACGAGCGTTTTCCACGTCTCGTCCGAGACGTAGGCAGACGCGCGCTCAGCGATGACCGAGGTGCCACCCCGTTCGATGACGTCCAGACATAGTCGTGCCGCCTCCTCTGCTCTCTGACGCTCTCTGGTGGCTTGGGTTGGAGACTGAGGGCGTGGCTGGGACCGAGTAGCGGGTCTGGGCGCGGCTGACCGCCGCGGTGCTCGACGCGGGGGGTGTGCGCGTTTCGCAGGTCGTTTGCGGGGCGTGGGGACGCGCCCAGCCGGCCGACCGCGATGGAGGTGACATCGCACGTCTGGGCCGGTCACTCGGTTCTTGCACAATGTCCTGTCGTCGGTCTGCGCACGGCACCGATACACCATGGCGGAAGTGTGAGGACATGCCAAGAAGTGGACAAGCGTGCCTGTTCGGCCAACAGAAGCTGTGTGACCTCCTCTTGGGCCTATCACGGCAGCAAGAAGGTCTGTAGAACGCGCGACCGCCTCAATTTCCGTCTCATACAGCTGCGTTCACGGCCGTTCAGGCGAGACTTGCACCCGTCCCTGCATCGGCGGCCAACCGGCCGTGAACCCAGGTAAACGCCCCTGAACTCAGCCCACAACCTCACCACCACAGTTGGAAGGCGTGTTGGTCCTCACGGCAGCGCCGGCCCACGACGCCGCCAGTCGCGGCAGCTAGGTTGAGGGCGTGGACGAGGAAGCGATCAGCATCAAGCTCACGCGCGATCAAGCGTTCGTGCTGTCGGACTGGCTCTACCAAGTCATGTTCCAGTCGGACGACCTTGACGGGATCGTGCACGACCGAGCCGTCTGGTCGCCGATCTACGCGATTTCCGGAACGCTGGACAAGACGCTGAGCGAGATCTTCATGCCCGACTACGGCCCACGCCTTGAAGCGGCCAAGGAGCGTCTCCGCGCCGATCTGTACAGCGGAGCCGACGAGTCGACGGCAGCGGGCCAGGACATGACCGACGCACCACAAGCGCACCAGATCGAGCGGGGAACTGCGGGGAACCACGGTGAAAGCGACCGAGGGCGATGAGACCCGGTTCCAGGTGAACGCCCAGTTCAGCAGCCCTACCCGCCGCAAATGCCCGCAGCTTCCCAAGCTGAGAGCGCGAGTTCGATTCTCGTCACCCGCTCCAGAGTTCACCCCCAGGCCAGCGGCCTGGGGGTTGTTTGTTGTCCAGACCAATCCGAGGGGAGAGTCGCCGGGCACGTCACGTACGTCATCACCGAGCACGCAGGCTCCGCGCCGATGGTCATCATCGTCACCGCTTCGTCCGGAGCAGGAGGTCGACCTCGTGTTCCCGGTCTCCCGACGCCGTGCCCCGCTCGTCCACGGTGAACGCGGCACCCAGTGCTTCGACGTCCTGACGGTGGGTGAGACGGTCGTTCATCAGGGTCCAGCCGAGCCATCCGGCCAGGCCGTTGAGCACGGCCTGGCACCACACCACCACCAACGCGCCCTTGACGCCCCTCGGCATACGCTCCGGCACCTGGGCCTGGCCTGAGTGACCACGAGATCCTCCCCCCTCTCCCCTCCGAACCTGAACGCGCCCCAGCTTCCCGGGGCCGTTCCGGGACCCCTCCCGACGCTGTGCCGGTAGGCATTGCCCGACAGACTCGTGAAGGGGGAAGTGCATGGTGCGAGCACGCTCGGGGGCGTCCCCGGCCGTCGTGGCCCTGGTCGCCGTACCGGTGTCGGCGTGTGGCGCGGCGGCGCCGCAGACGTCGCGGAAGGAGTTGTTCCAGGAGTACGTCAATCCGACCCACGTGAAGAACGACTGGTCGGGCGGCGAGGGCGGGACGAGTGCGGATCGGACTGCGAACTTCGCCTCTCGCGGCACGCCGTTCGAACGCTCCGTTCTGGTCAAGCGTCGCAACCGGTCGCTGGAGCTGATCACGCTGCTCCTCCCCGACGACGTGATCCTCGTGCCGGCCGACATCACCTCCGTGCCGGGTGAGGGAAAGGTCGTCGCGGTGCTGGTGCTCGGAACCGCGATCGGCGCGCGGGCGGCCCGTCGGCGTACAGCGGAGGTACGCCCGTGACCGGCTCGCCGAACGAAGCTGGCGCGGCGGAACTCCTGCCCGAGGAGCCCGAGGAGCCCGAGGAGGAGGAAGAGGAGGTAGAGGTAGAGGTAGAGGTAGAGGTAGAGGCGGACGCCCGCAGGCCCCGGGTGATCACCGTGGCGTTCTGGCTGTTGATCACGTCCGCGGTGCTCTGGGTGTTGGTCAGCGGGAGCGTCGGCCTGGCCGAGCAGCAGGGGACCGTTGCGATCTTCTGCTGCTACATCTGGGCCGCCGCACGCATCCGTCGCGGCCGGTGGACAGCCAGGATCGTCGGCACGGCCGCTGCCGTGTGGCTCCTCGTCGTACCGGGGTCCCTGGCGTGGGGCTTCATGGACCCGGAGAATCCGTACGGGCGGGAGTACGCCGTGTTGGCCGTCGTGGCGGTGGTCCTGACCGGCACCGGCGTGGCCCTGCTCTACGGCCGTCGCGGCAACACGTATTTCCGTCGGCGGCCATGGTGACGGCGTCAGGCGGCGTCGATCAGTGCCAGGTCCATCGGTACGAGCGTGGTCGACGCCAGCAGGGCCCGGATCAGGTGGTCGTTGAGCGCGTTGCCCACCGGCTCGCCGAGCTCCTCGCGGGTCAGCCAGGGCACCCCGTCGCGGGACAGCCGGGTGCGCACGCCGTTGACCAGGTGCTCGACGCGCTTGTCCGTCCAGCCGGCACCGGGCTGCACCTCGGCGAGTTCGGCGGCGGTCTGCCGCCAGGTCAGCGGCTGTGGCCGGGGTTCGTGCAGCAGGTAGCGCCGGCCGAGAACGACGAGGGCGAGCTTCTCCTGTTCGGTGAGCGCCCACACCCGGGGCGGGCGGGTGACGTCCTCGTGCCGGGGCGGCGGCCGGTCGCCCCCGGGGCCGGTGACGAAGACCTCCAGCAGGTGCTCGCGCCCGCGGGAACCGCCGACGAACAGCGGCGTGTAGCCGGTGTCGAGCGGCAGTGGCTCCTCGTCCCGGAACAGCAGCCGGCCACCCGGACAACGGATCGGCAGCCGCCCGGAGTTGCTCACCCACCAGCGGCCGCCCCGGTGCGTGAGCGTGCCCTGGTGGCGACTGACCTGCGGGTCGTCCTCCCCGAGGCAGACATGCACCTCGGGGCGGTTGCGCCCGAACAGCACCTGGCGGCCCTCCCCCGGCCCCAACGTCATACCGCCGGTCAGCGCGAGCGCGAAGACGGTGCCGGGCAGCGGTGCGGACGCGCCACGGGCGAGGCTCCCATGGGTGGCGGGCAACCGCCTGGCGCCTGTGCCGTCGGGAGTTCCCAGCTCCGTCATCTCACGCCTCCGGCAGCCGCTTCGCGATGTTCCGCACGACGACGGCCGCGAACTCCGCCGCGCTGTCGCACAGTTGCCGGTCCGGCTGCGGGGCGTACACGGTCAGCTGGACCAGTTCGGTCGTGCGGTCGCCGACGGAGTCCGTGTACGTACGGTGCGGTGTCCGTACGGTGCAGCTGTCGTCCTCGGCCTCGTCCGCCACGTAGTAGCTCCGCGTCCCGGCGACGTCCACCGCCGTTCCGTCGTCGGCGTCCAGCGAGTTGTCCCGGCTGAACTGGATCTCGACCTCGCGCTTGCCGTCGTCGCTGGACCAGTCGCAACTCCAGGAACCGAAGCCGCGGTCCCGGTTGTCCGCGTCGACGCCGGGCAGCCGCTTGAGCGCGGTGGCGTCGAGCAGGGTGCAGGTGTCCAGCCGGGCCAGGGAGTTCGCGGCCGGTGACGACGAACGCCGGGGCACCGGGCCGTCGGCCAGCACGCCGACCACGCGGTCGGTGGCGGCGTCGGCCATCTGGCACGGGTCGGGCGCCACTTCGCCGAGCTGTTTCCCGATGACGCGGATCTGCTTGCCGTCGGCGGTGAGGACGGCCCGCTCGCAGGCCCTCCCGTTTCGTTTGAGGGTCACGACCGTGAGGCCGCCGGCGAGGTGGGTGGATTCGATGTCGTCGAAGTCGTCCCGGTCCGAGTCGAGGTTGACCTGGACGTCCGCGTTGTCGTCACCGCTGTTGTTGCGCACCAGGACGTCGCAGCGGTCGAACTCCCCGTACTCCGGGGCGAGTACGGTGTCGCCGAAGCGGCTCAGCGAGGCGGCGTCGAGCAGTCCGCAAGGGTCCGCCGTACGCTCGTCGCCGACGGCACCGGCCGGCGCCGTGGCCGAGGGTTTCGCGTCGGTCGCGCCCTTACGGCCGCCCTCGTCTCCTTCGTCCTTCGAGGCCCACGGGCCGAAGACAACCAGCCCTGCCGTGATCGCGCCCGCCGCGGCCAGCGCCACCGCCGTGATGGCCAACCGGCGTCGGCGTGGGGGCTGTTGCGACTGCGGCACGAAGGAGGGCGTGGAGTCCGGTGCGCGGCGTACGAGTCGCCGCAGCCGGAGGGTTGGGGACGTGAAGTCCCGCATACGGCTGTCGTGCAACTGCTCCGCTATGTGCGGGGGTGGTGGCGCGGCGCGCGTCAGCAGCCTCTGCGCCTTGGCGGCGTCGGGCCGGCGCCGGGGCTCCACCTCCAGCAGGGCGGTGAGCGGCCCCTCCAGCGGGCCGGCCCGGTGCGCGGGCTCGATGTGTCCCTCGACGGCCCGGGCCAGGTAGGCCATGGGGTGTTCGACCTCGCCGTACGGCGACCGGCCCTCGACCGCCATGAACAGGGAGGCGCCCAGGGAGAACACGTCGGACTTCTCGCCCGCGGGCTGCCCCTTGGCCAACTCGGGGGCCAGATACCGGGGTTTGCCTGGCACACTGCTCGTCCCGCTGTGTGTGACGTCGCTCCACAGGGCCCGCGAGATCCCGAAGTCGGTCAGTCTCGCGACGCCTTCGCCGGTGACGAGGATGTTCTCCGGTGTCACATCGCCGTGCACCACGCCCTCGTGGTGGGACTTCGCCAGCGCGGCCGCGATCTGGCAGCCGATCGACCCGGCCGCCTCGGGCGTGAGCGGACCGCTCTCCGTCAGGATCTGCGCGAGGCTGCGCGAGGGGACGTACTCCATGATGATCCAGCAGGTGGCGCCCTCGTCGACGAAGTCGAAGACGCCCACGATGTTCGGGTGGTGCAGCCGCCCGGCGTTGCGCGCCTCGCCCATGAGCCGTCGCGTGGCCCGATCGTCGTCCAGGCGTGCGCACTTGACCGCGACCCGCCGTTCGAGCCGCTCGTCCCAGGCCAGCCAGACGACGCCCATCCCGCCTCTGCCGATGGGCTCCCGCAAGAGGTACCGGCCGGCGATCTTGTCCCCGGCCTCCGGCGTCACCAGCACCGACCCGCCCCTCACCCCACCGCCAATGGTCCTGCCAGACCACGGAGTGTACTCAGCCCACACCTGGCGGTGATCTCTTTCACCGGACTTCGCGCGGACCCGCCCAGATCCCCCACAGCACGGCCGGTTCACGGTCCGCCCCGGGACCCCTCCCGGGAACGGCGCCGCACCATGCGGGCACCGGACCTGTTCGTGATCGAGACCGGGGGAGATCAGGATGAGCGACCCGACGTACGCCCTGCCCACCATGCCGAGTGCCGCGCCCGACGAGCCCAGGGCACCCGACCCGGTGGCCGTCGCCCTGGGCAATGCCTCGCTGCTCGGCGTCGGCTATCTGATGCTGCGGCGACGCCGGCTCGCCCTCGCCGCCGTGGCCGGCACCGCCGTACTCGTCTTCGGTCTCGTCACGACCGCCTCGCCGTCGTACGAGGTGGCCGTGCTCGTGTGGTGGGCGGCCGTGGTCGTCCACGGGTGGTTCCTGGCGCGCGGAGGCGGTGGCCGGGGCACCGCGCGCAGACAGCGCCTGGTCGCGCTCGGCGTCACGCTGCCGGTGCTGCTGGTGGTGGGGCTGTTGCGCTTCGACGCGTTCAGGATCGGTCGGAGCGTCACCGAGGCACGCGAAAGCGGCGACTGCGCACGGGTGTCGACCGCCCAGGACAGCGTGTGGTTCGGGCACCGCGTCGCCGACGCCCCGCTCACCGCCCGCGGTGACGAGGCCGTAGCGGCGTGCGACCGGCTGGGGACGGCCCGGGCCGAGCTGAGCACGGCGCTGACCGGGGACACCGAGGCCCTGGCGGACGGCTTCGGCACACTCGCCTCGGTGCTGGCAGAAGGCGGCAACGAGAAGACGGTCGAAGCGACCTTGAACGGATTCCTCGGCAGGCTGCCCGCCAAGGACCCCTGCGACACCGCCGCCGTCACCGACTGGCTCAGCGACCGGGGGCGCAGCCACGACGTACTGGACCGGGCCGCCGACACGGCCGCGCTGACCGCGCCCGCGGCACTCGTCGGATGCGGTGACGACCACCTGGCGGACGACAGTTGGGAGGAGGCGCGTACGTACTACGAGCGGCTGCTCGACCGGTATCCCGGCAGCGTCCTCGCGGACCGGGCCCGGAAGGGAGCCAGGAAGGCCACCCTGAGCATCGAGTTGGCGAACGTCAGCAACCTGCTCTCCGGAGAGACCGGCACACAACCCGAGTACTGCGCCAATCCGGCGAAGTACAGCGGCGCCAAGCCCATGGGCAAGGGCACCAACCGCGCGCTGTTCTACGCCTTTGACGAGGACGGCACCGCGTCCGGTTACCCGAAGCAGTTCCCCGGTTCCTGGAAGGCGCACGATGCCGCCGACGCGGTGCTGGTGGTCTGCATGGGCGAGGACACCTTCGGGGATTCTGTCGAGACCTGCCCGTACTACAACAGCGGGTTCTCCGGATCCAGTTCGTACGTGAGCTTCCACAAGATCGAGATCCCGGTGAAGGTCTACGAGCTGCGCACCGGCAGGCTGGTCGCCGACCGCAAGATCCAGATCAGCGGTACAAGCTGCCCTTCGACCATCTTCACCGCGGAGAGCACGGTCTCGATGTACGTCGACCCGTCCACGTCCGATGTGCGGTCCGCCTTCCGCCCGCTGGTCGTCCGGTGAGCGGCGGCGCGGACCGTGGCCTCGGCGGGGTCATCGCCGGACGGTACCGGCTCCGGGAGCGGCTGGGCTCCGGCGGTGGCGGACACGTGTGGCTGGCCGAGGACGAGGACCTCAAGGTCCGGGTCGCGGTCAAGGAGATCGCCGTTCCGCACCAGTCGGACGGACCCGGCGACGACCCCGTCCACCGCGGGCGCAGGGAGGCGCTGAAGGCGGCGCAGCTGCGCGAGCACCCGAACGTGATCACGGTGTACGACGTGGTGGAGGACGACGACCGCCCGTGGATCGTGATGGAGTACCTGCCCGGCACCCGGGATCTGCGGGCCGTGGTGGAGGACCGCGGGCCGCTGCCGAGCGAGGAGGTGGCCGGGATCGGGGCCGCCACCCTCGACGCGCTGTCCGCCGGGCACCGGCTCGGCATCATCCACCGGGACGTGAAGCCCTCCAACGTCCTGTTGGCGCCGGACCCGTCCGGCGCCGCCGATCGACGGGTCCTGCTCACGGACTACGGCATCTCGCTGTGGCCCCGGGAGACCCGGGTCACCCGGAGCGGCATGGTGGTGGGCACCCCGGGCTACCTGGCGCCGGAACGGCTGTCCGGCGGCGAAGCGACGGAAGCGACCGACCTGTTCTCGATCGGTGCCACTCTCTACTTCGCCGTCGAGGGCGCCTCCCCCTTCGAGCGGGACACGCTCGACGCCTCCCTCATGGCGGCGCTGACCGCGGAACCCGCCGTACCGCAGCGGGCGAGCGACCCGCTGAGGCGCGTGATCATGGGGCTGCTGGCCAAGGATCCGGCGGAGCGTATGCGAGTGGAGCGAGCGCGTGAGCTGCTCGCGGAGGCCGAGGGAACCGGGACCCCTCGTACGCCGCTGCCCGCGCTCGCCGGAACCGCCCGGGAGAGGACCGGTTCCAGCGCCGGTTCCACCGCCGCGACCGGCTCCAGGAGCGCGTCGGGGAGCGCCTCGGGCGCTGCTCGCCGAGCGCCCGGCCTGCGAACGTCCGTACTGCTGACGCTGGTTGCCGTGCTGGTGGGGGGCGGCGGATTCGCGCTGGGCGCCGCCACGTACTCGGCGGAGAAGGCCGGGGTGAAGGGGTCGGAGGTCGGCAAGAAGGTGGCCGCGGGCCCTTCCCCGACCGTGACCCGACTTGCGTACCCGTACGGCCGGCAGGCGGGGCTGCGCGAGGAGCTCACACCGGGACAGTGCGTCGACGCCGACGGGAAGGACGGGAAGTTCAAGGAGCTGCGCAAGGTGAAGCTCGTCGACTGCTACGACGACAATCCCGACGGCCAGGTCATCACGACCGTCGCAGCCGGCGGCGCGCGGGCGGTGCGGGACGAGTGCACCCGGCGCACCGCCAAGCTGCGGGCGACCATGGCCGACCCGGTGCTGTACGTCCTCACGCCCGGGACGGGGCAGAGCGAGCCGCCGCCCTCGGCCTGCCTGCTCTTCCTGAAGAACGCCACCGCAGGCGGCCCGCTCGGCGACTTCCGCAAGTTCGGCGACGAGGTGTACGTCACGCAACTGGGCCCGGGTGACTGCATCGACACGCGGGAGGAGGAGGACGACACGCACACCGAGACCCTGGTGAACTGCGGCGGACCGCACGACCAGCAGATGGTGGGCTGGACCCGGGCCTCGGGCGACGGCTCGGCGGGCAGTGTCGACGCGGGAGACCTCTGCGACGAGAAGTACGGCGTCAACTGGGCCCGTGGCCAGGGACACGAGATGTGGGGCTGGTACTCCTCGGACGAGGAGTGGGACGCCGGGTTCCGATGGGTGCTGTGCGGCGTGGCCCGGGAGGACGGGAAGAAACTCCCCGGAGGAACGCTGAAGTCGGCGTACTGACCTGCCCGCAGGGACACCGTCGCCATCGACGCCGCGTGACGGGGCACGGGGCCGGAACTCTTCCAACCGGCCCCGCCCGCTCAAGGCTGCTGCCCGACATCCTTCACCGAGGTCGGCCCCAACTGCTTGGCGCTGGCGTACTCCGGCATCGTCATGGGCTTGTCGAACAGGAAGAACGACTGGTTCGTGCCGACCGTGAACTCCATGTACGCGCCCGTCGTGGCATCGAAACCGTAGTAGGCGTTGCAGGTGGAACCCGACGTGTACGTGCCGTCCATGCCGGGCTGTGCGAGGACCGCGACGCCGTTGGAGGAGGACTCCACCCTCTCCGTCGGAGTGAGCATCTTGCAGCGCGGCACCGGCAGGCCCTTCATGATGAAGTACCCGTACTCGCCCTTGGCGTTCTGGATGTAGACGTACGAGAGTTTGCCCCGCTTCCCCCACGTCCTGATCCACTGGTTGATCGCTTCGCGGGTCGGCGAGTACGCCATGCGGCCCGCCGGCTGCTGGGCCACGAGGTGGTCGTAGTTGTCCTGCTTGGCCTTGTTCTCCTTGTCCTGGCTGGAGTCGGTGCAGGACGTCAGGGCAAGGCCCACAACGAGTGCGGCAACGGTGGCCTGGGCCATGCGTGCGAACTTCTTCATGCGGTGCTGCCCTCTTCCCGGGATGAGACGGGGATCAGTTGGTGCACGTGGTGTGCTCGGCGGTGGCATCCAGCCGGTACGGCAGATCCTTGTCGCGGAAGGGTGCGCGGTGCTCCTGGGCGGCCTTCGAGTTGTAGGTGTTGACCGACTCGATCCGCGTGGCCTTCAGCGCGGTGATCGACTGGTCGATCTGCGTCGTGCGAGTTTCCGAAGCGACCTCCCGCTCCTCCTGGAGCGCCTGGATCGTCCCTTCGGCGTTCTGCACCGCCTCGCACAGATCGAAGAACTCCTCGTACGCGGTCTGACGGAACTCGCCCGAGCCGACGGTGTTCTCGCGCTTGTCCGCCTCACCGCGGAACGGGGCGGTGATCCACTCGGCACCGCCGAAGGCGAACACCCCGATCACGTACAACACCGCCAGGCCGATGACCCCGCTGACGGCCCAAGCCGCCAATCGTGCACCCTCGCGCACCTGCCCCACGGTCGTCCCCCTTCACCGGTGTCTCCAGCACACACTGCATCTGCAATGAAGACCGGGCTTGCGCGTACCGGACCCGAATCGTTGGTCGCACGCGAGGCACTTGACTCCGGTGGAGGCCGGTCGTGGGTGCTGCCCGCAGCTGATGTCGGATGCTAGGACGAGCGTCCGGGACCGGTCCCCGATCCGCTCCATGTGATCTCGCAAACCAGTGCGGGGACCGGCATCCACGTGCAGTCGCGACGCCCTCCTCAGTCGACCTACGCGTCGACGAGCCCCGAGCACGGAGAAGGCGACGCAGTCACGGCACTCGTCCCCCTCACGGCGTCGGGCCATGGCGTGCCCTTCAGGGTGAACCCGTGGGCAGCCTCACAGGGGCCAGGATTGCGAGGGAATCGGAAAAAAACGTACCTTGACCGCCTGCTGTCCGGGTTCACCAGGTGAAAGGTACTTTCGGTGGGACGTCGCGAAAAGCCGGTCGACCCGGACGCCGGTCCCGTACAACGGCTCGCGCACGACCTCCGTGTCCTGCGGGAGAAGGCGGGGAAGCCGCCGTACAGGGAGATGGCCGAGCGGTCGGGATACTCGCTCACCGCGATGTCCCAGGCGGCGGCCGGAGATCGGCTGCCCTCACCGGCGGTGGTGCGGGCGTACGCCGAGGCACTGGATGCCGACCCGGACGAATGGGAACGGCGCTGGCGGGAGGCGGACGCCGAGGTCCGGGCGCCTGCGCCGGACGAGAGGCCGCCGTACCGGGGGCTGGCCCGCTTCGAGCCGGACGACAGTGACCTGTTCTTCGGCCGGGAGGCTCTCGTCACCGACCTGATGGAGTTGGTGCGCGAGCACCGGTTCGCGGCGGTGTTCGGGGCATCCGGCAGTGGCAAGTCGTCGCTGCTGCGGGCAGGGCTGATTCCGAGACTGCGGCAGGCGGAAGGTGCCGAGCGGCCGGCGGTGATCCGTGTGCTCACCCCCGGTGAGCGGCCGGCCCGCACGCACGAGAAGGCGTTCCTCCCCCGCGACGGCGACGGGGAGACCTGGGTGATCGTCGATCAGTTCGAGGAGCTGTTCACCCTGTGCCGCGACCGTGCGGAACGGGACCGGTTCCTGGATCTGCTGCTCGCGGCCCGCCGGCCGGAGAGCCGACTGCGCGTGCTGGTCGCGGTGCGCGGCGACTTCTACGGCCACTGCGCCGATCACCGTGAGCTGGCAGAGACCGTCTGCCGGGCCGCTCTGCTGGTCGGGCCGATGAGCCGGGACGAGCTGCGCGAGGTGATCACCGGACCGGCCGCCTCCGTCGGCCTGAACGTGGAGCGCGCTCTCACCGCCCGCATCCTCGACGAGGTCATGGACCAGCCGGGCGCGCTGCCCATGCTCTCCCACGCACTACTGGAGACCTGGCACCGCCGCCGCGGTCGGTTGCTGACCCTGGCTGCCTACGAGGAGACGGGCGGCGCACGCGGCGCGATCGCCGCCACCGCGGAGGAGGCGTACGGGGCGCTGCCGGCGGAGCAGGGCAGGGCGGCCCGACGCATCCTGCTGCGGCTCATCACGCCCGGCGACAACACGGCCGACACCCGTCGTCCGGCGTCCCGCGCCGAGCTGGGCAACGGTGTGCAGGAGGTGCTGGAACGTCTCGTCGCCGCCCGTCTGGTCACCCTGGACGGCGACACGGTGGAACTCGCGCACGAGGCGCTGATCACCGGCTGGCCGCGGCTGGCCGGCTGGATCGAGGAGGGCCGGGAGCGGCTGCGCGAGCAGCGTCGGCTCGGTGAGGCGGCGCGCGGCTGGGAGGAGCTGGCACACGACCCCGGCGCACTGTACCGGGGCACGCGGCTGACCCGGGCCGAGGAACTGTTCGCCCGGCAGGAGAACGACGGCCAGCGGGCACGAGAAGACGATCTGACCGGGCCGGAACGAGCCTTCCTCACCGCTTCCCTCGCCGCCCGGGACGCCGAGCGGGAGACCGCGACCCGCTCCGTGCGGCGGACACGTTCCCTGACCGTCGGCCTGTCCGTGTTCCTCGTGCTGGCGCTGGCCGCCGGCCTGGTCGCCTGGCAGCGCAATGAGGTGAGCCAGGAGGAGACCGCCAAGGCCACCGCCCGCCGCCTGGCCACCGTGGCCGGCAGTCTGCGCTCCACCGATCCCCGTACCGCCGCCCTGCTCGGGGTGGCGGCATGGAAGACCGCCCCGCTCACCGAGTCCCGCTCGGCGCTGCTGGGTGCCCTGGCGCAGCCGGAACGGGACGCCTTCACCGACCCCCAGGCGGGCAAGGGCGTCAGGCGTTTCCTCTCCGACGGCGGCCGGACGCTGGTCAGTGTCGAGGGCTCCGCGGTGACTGCCCGGAACGTGGCCGACCACAAGGTCACCGCCACTTACCGCCTGCCGAGCGGCACCGAGGTGGCCGACGTCGGGCCCCGCTCCCGGTATCTCGACGTCATCGGGCCGGACGCGGGCGAGAAGGTGTGGAACCTTCCGCGGGGCAGGTCCGAAGCCGAACTGGGCGACGCGTCGCTCCAGGGCAGCGCGCCCGACGGGAGCGCTTATCTCGTCGCGCCGCCGGACGGTCCGGGCACGGTCCGGCTGCGCCGGACGGACGACGGCAAGGTCCTCTTCACCACCGGCCTCGGGCGCACGCTCGCCTCGGCGGCCGTCGGCCCCGGTGGACGCCTGCTCGCCCTCTGTCCCGCCGAAGGGCCGCTCCAGCTGTGGGACACGGCCGGCCGCAAGCGGCTGCCGGGTGCCTGGGAGAAGGCGGACAGGACCGTGTGCGGCACCGGCTCCGGCGCGGACGGCGGTGCACGCCTGCTGCGGTTCAGCGCGGACGGCAGACGGCTGGCCGCCGCCTCCGGCACGAGGGCCCTGGCCTGGGACATCCGCAGCGGACGCACGCTCGCCGACTTCGCCGGTGACGGGATCACCGGCTTCACCCAGGCCGCTCTCTCGCGCGACGGCGAGTTCCTCGCCACGGCGGACGACCACGAACTCGCCGTGTGGCGACTGTCCACCGGCGGTACGCAGGTGTTCCACCGGCAGCTGTCCAAGGACGAGGCCGTTGGGCTGACCTGGGACCTGGGCACGCCTCGCCTCCTGCGCTACCTGGACGGTGCCACAGTCCACACCTTCGACCTGACCGACCGTCTCACCCCGCCATGGCAGAGCACTCCGGCCGACGCGAGCGCGCTCAGCCCGGACGGCACCGCCCTGGCCATCGTCACCGGGTCCGGCGGCGGCTACCGTTTCGAGCTGCGTTCGACGCTCCCCCACTCCCGGCTTCGCTCGAGCGGGGGAACCCCCATGGGCGCGGTCCTCGCCCGCGCAGCGCTCGGCACACTGCCGAGCGTGTCCGATACGGACGTCCCCCTGCTGGCCTTCAGCCCGGACGGGGGATCGCTGGCCGTCGCCGACACCGTGTCCTCGCACGGCTCCCTGCGGCTGCGCTTCACCGTGTGGGACGTGAGGGCGCACCGGGTGCGTACGGTCCTCGACACGTCCGGCGCCGCCGACCGTCCGGTCACCGCCCTGGCCCTGGGTCCCGGCGGCCGCACGCTGCTGGCGGCCCGCGCCGCCCCCGACGTCTCCACCACGGAGGTCTGGGACACCCGCGCCCACCGGCGGTCGGGGACCGTGCGCGGTCTGTCCGGGGCGGCCCTGGCCGTGCGACCCGACGGGGATCTGCTCGTGACCTCCGACGACCAGTACGCCGATCCGAGGGCCGGGAAGGTCTCCGGGCGCGCGCTCGCCGACGGCCGCCAGGTGACCGCGCTGGCGTTCAGTCCCGACGGCACCCGGCTCGCCGTCGGCGACTCCACCGGGCACGTCACCCTGTGGGACGGCGATGTCCGTCACCGTGCGGGTGCACTGACCGGCACCTCCGACACGGCCTCCCAGGGCGAGCCGGAGGCGGTGGGGGCGCTCGCCTTCTCCGCGGACGGCGGCACGCTGGCGGTGGGCGGCGCGAACGGAACCCTGCGGCTGTGGGACACCGCGACCCAGCAACCGCTCGGGACGGACCTGCCCACGCCCGGCGACGGGATCCGCTCCCTCGCCTTCGCCGAGGACGGCGGGACGGTCTACGCCGGCGGCCCCGACGTACTGCTCCAGCGTTTCGCCATCGCCCCGGACCGGGCCGTCCGCACCATCTGCGCCCGGACCGGTGGCGGGCTGACCGAGGCGCAGTGGCGGACCTACGTCCCTGACGCGCCGTACGAGAACGTGTGCGCCAAAAGCGACTGAAGCCACTGAAACCGGACGAACCACCTGGGGACCGGATTGTTCAGGGTGGCCTCGCGGGTCGCTGAAAAACGCCTCTGACCTGGACGATCAGTGACCAGAACGACCGCGGCGTCCCGTCGGCGGCGTCCGCACATCCCCTCAGTCAGGTTCTGGTCTCATGCGCACTCACGTCCTCGTCCCCTCGCTCCTCCTGCTCGGCTCCCTCTCCCTCACGGCGGCCTGCTCGTCCGGATCGGACGGCTCCTCGGGTGTGGCGGGCGCCGACGCCCGACACGGATCCGCCGCCACTCCCTCACCGGTCCGCAGCATCGATCCTTCCAAGATCGAGGACCTGCGGATCGTCAGCGACAGCAGCGAGCAGAGTTCCTGCCCCTTCGCCGCGAGCTATCCGGACGTGCCCGGTGCGGAGGCGATGACGGCCGCGATGAAGAAGGACGTGGAGGAGCGCCTGTCCGGCTTCCGCTCGGACACGTGCGGGGGCGGTTCGGACAGCCCGGAGGGCCGCGAGCTCAACATCAGCCATCAGTTCCTGGTCGCCTCCGGGGACGTCCTCGGTGTCCGGCTCACCACGCTGGACCACGCCGCCGCCGGGTCGGGCCTGTCGAGCAGGACGTACTGGTACGACGGCCAGGCCGGCGCGTACCGCACGGCCCTCGGGCTCGTCGCCGGAAACTCCCGGGAAGCCTTCCTCGCCGCCCTGAAGGACCGGCTCAAGGGGCGCGAAGGCGTCGACACCGCTGCCCTCGACGACACCTTCTCCGACCCGGCCTCCCGCACCACCGTCCTGGACGACATGGCCTTCACCGCCGACGGCGGGCTGCGGGTGACCTTCGACCGCGGTGACGTGGGCGTCCCGGCGGCCGGGGCCTACACGGTGGTCCTCTCCAGGGGGACGGTCACCCCCTGGCTGTCCGCGTTCGGAAGGCGTGTCCAGCGGCAGACGGTGACGCCCAGCCGTTCGCTCGACCTGGGTGCGACCCACACCTCCACGCCGACCGCCGCCGCCCCCACCGCCTCCGGCGACGACGACACCGACTGCAAGAAGGTCACGTGCATCGCGGTGACCTTCGACGACGGGCCGGCGGCGCCGGAGACCGCGACCCTGCTGACCTACCTGGCGCAGTACAGGGCGCGCGCCACCTTCTTCACCGTCGGCCAGAACGTCGCCGCCCACCCCGACCTGGTCCGCGCCGAGGCACGCGCCGGACACGAGGTCGGCAACCACTCTTGGAACCATCCCGACCTCACCAAGCTCACCTCCGAGCAGATCACCTACCAGCTGAGCCGCACCAGCGCCGCCATCAAGGCCGCCACCGGCGAGGCCCCCACCCTCTTCCGCCCGCCCTACGGCGCCGTCAACGCCCAGGTGAAGGCCGCGACCACGCTCTCCCCCGTGCTGTGGGACGTGGACACCGAGGACTGGAAGTACCCCGACGCCGACAAGGTCGCCCAGACCGTCATCGCCAAGGCGCGGCGCAACAGCGTCGTCCTGATGCACGACATCCACCCCACCTCGGTCGCCGCGGTCCCGCAGATCCTGCGCACGCTGACCGCCCGCGGCTACCACTTCGTCACGGTCAGCCACCTGCGCGCCACCCTCTGAGCGCACCACACCCTCATCCCGTACGCCCAAACCCCCGTACGCACGAACGGAACACCCATGCCCCAGCACGCTCGCCGACACCTGACCCGACGCACCGTCCTGCGCAGAACCGCCGTCGGCGGCCTCGCCCTCGCCGGGGGCGCCGCGATCGCCGGACCGCTCGTCTCGGGCGCCGACGCGGCCACCTCGACCTTCGGCTACCGCGACGACGGGAACGCGTACGTGGTCGGTACCGGCGCCGACCTGGTCTTCAAGGTCGACCACCGCAACGGCGACCTGACCTCGCTGGTGTACAAGGGCACCGAGTACCAGGGCTACGGCGGCAAGAACTCGCACGTCGAGACGGGCCTGGGGACGTCGTCCGTGAGCATCCGCAGGACCGGCGACACGATCCTGATCACGGTCGTGCACGGCACGATGCACCACTACTACGCCGCCCGCCGCGGCGAGAACAACGTCTACATGTGGACGAACAAGGCGGACGCCTCCATCACCGCCACCCGCTACATCGTCCGCGTCCGGCCCGGCCTGTTCCCCAACAACCTTCCCGACTCCTGGGACGCCCGCACCGACACCGTGATCGAGGCACAGGACGTCCGCCGCAAGCCGAACGGCACCACCCGCTCCAAGCACTACTCCAACCAGCGCGTCATCGACTACGACCACGTCGGCTGGAGCGACGGCAAGGTCGGCATGTGGATGGTGCGCAGCAACCACGAGAAGGCGTCCGGCGGACCGTTCTACCGCTCGCTCATGCGCCACCACTACGAGGACGGCGCCGGCCTGTACGAGATCCTCTACTACGGCGAGAACCAGACCGAGCCGATGCGCTTCGGCCTGCAGGGTCCGTACGTCCTGGCCTTCACCGACGGCGGACAGCCCGCTGCCTCGCTGCGCCACGACCGTGTCGACACCTCCTGGGCCGACGGCCTGGGACTGGCCGGCTGGGTCGGCCGCAGCGGTCGCGGCCGGGTCGCGGGGGTCGGCATCGCCGGGCGGGACACGGCGTACGCCTACACCGTCGGCTTCGCGAACGCCGAGGCGCAGTACTGGACCGAGGTCGACCCGGCCACCGGGCGTTTCCTGTCCCCGTACATGCTGCCCGGCACCTACACGCTCACCGTCTACAAGGAAGAACTGGCGGTGCACACCACGAGGGTCACGGTCACCGCCGGGCGGACGGCCCCGCTGCACACCCTGACGATC
Organism: Streptomyces canus; assembly: GCF_030816965.1. Classification (NCBI taxonomy): domain Bacteria; kingdom Bacillati; phylum Actinomycetota; class Actinomycetes; order Kitasatosporales; family Streptomycetaceae; genus Streptomyces; species Streptomyces canus. The sequence goes on along the minus strand of NZ_JAUSYQ010000002.1, from coordinate 5,384,252 downwards.
GGCGCCGACCCGAGCAGGAAGCAGGCGATCTGGCGCATCGGCGACTTCAGCGGCACACCGCGCGGCTTCAAGAACGCCTCGCTGATGACCACCATGCACCCCTCCGACGCACGGGCCAGGCCCTGGACCGGCGCCGTCTTCACGGTGGGTGCCTCGCGGACCGACGACTTCCCCTGCTACCAGTGGGCGGACGTCAACGACCGCCAGAAGATCCGCTTCAGGCTCACCGCCCAGCAGCTGGCCTCGGGCCACACCCTCAACATCGCCATCACCACGGCGTTCGCGAACGGCAGGCCGCGCGTCCGGGTCAACGACTGGGTCTCGGCCGTCCCCGCGCCGGCCAAGGAGCCGACGACCCGGTCACTGACCGTGGGCTCCTACCGGGGCAACAACCACACCTACAGCTACGCCGTCCCGGCGAGCGCCTGGGTCAAGTCCCCTGACGCCTACCAGGAGCTGACTCTCGACATCGTCAGCGGATCCGGCGGCAGTGCCTACCTCAGCCCCGGCGTGTCGTACGACGTGATCGAGCTCCTGCCCTGAGTGACCAGGGCGGCAGGAACTCCGCTCAGCAGCACCTCTATTGACGATTCATCAGATTCCGGCACGGAGCCGGACACCGAAGGAGTATGCGTTGCTGCCCAAGTCAGTCAGGTGGGGGATGCTCCCCGCCGTCGCAGGCGTGGTGACCGTCGCGGTCGCCGTGTCGGGGCCGGTCGCCGAGGCCGCCGGCCCGGCCGCGACGTCGGCCCAGCGGCATGCGGGGACAGGGAAGGAGGCGGCCAGAACGGTCACCCTCGTCACCGGAGACCGGGTCACCCTGCGCACCCGGGCCGGCGGCGGCAGCCCCTCCGTGTCCGTGCTGCCCGGCAAGGGCCGGGAGGACATGGGCTTCCGCGTGGAGCACACCCGTCGTGCCGGGAAGCAGCACATCAGCGTGGTCCCCGCCGACGCCGAACGCCTGCTGTCCGCCGGTACGTTGGACGCGCGGCTGTTCGACGTCACGGAGCTGGTCCGCATCGGCCGGGACGACGCGCACTCGCGCTCACTGCCGTTGATCGTCGCCGGGCGGCGCGGCCGGGCACCCGCTCTCTCCGCCCTCACCGCTCACGGCGCCGGGCTCGGCCGCACCCTGAGCGCCTTGAACGGCAGTACGCTCACCCAGCCCAAGGACGGCACCGGCGGCCTGTGGCAGTCGCTGCTCAAGGGCACGTTGTCCGACCGCGTCAGCAAGCTCTGGCTGGACGGCAGGGCGAAGGTCCTGGACGACGAGAGCAACAAGATCATCGGTGCCCCCACCGCCTGGAAGTCCGGTGTCACCGGCAAGAACGTCCTGATCGCCGACCTGGACACCGGTATCGACGCCGGCCACCCGGACTTCAAGGGCCGCATCGCCGGCACCAAGGACTTCACCGGCACCGGCATGAAGGACGGTTACGGCCACGGCACCCACACCGCCTCCACCATCGCCGGCACGGGCGCGGCCTCCCACGGCACGTACGCGGGAGTCGCGCCGGGCGCCAGGCTGCTCATCGGCAAGGTCTGCGACGACAACGGCGAGTGCCCCGACAGCGAGATCATCGCGGGCATGGAGTGGGCCGCGGCCCAGCACGCCGTCGCCGTCAACCTGAGCCTCGGCGACACGGCCACCGACGGCACCGACCCGGTGTCCACCGCCCTGAACCGGATCACCGCGCAGACCGGCACCCTGTTCGTGGTGGCCGCGGGCAACGAGGGCGGACCGACGGGCAACGGCGTCGACGGCACCGTGGGGAGCCCCGGCAGCGCGGATGCCGCGCTCACCGTCGGCAGCAGCACCAAGCGCGACACCCTCAGCGACTTCTCCAGCCAGGGCCCCCGGCTCGGCGACGACGCCGTCAAACCCGACCTGGTGGCGCCGGGCGAGGACATCGTCGGCGCCCGCGCCGACGGCACCAACATGGACGCCCCGGTGGAAAACCCGCGCTACGAGCAGGCGTCCGGCACCTCCATGGCCACCCCGCACGTCACCGGCGCGGTGGCCCTGCTTGCCCAGGCCCACCCCACCTGGAAGGCCGCCGACTTCAAGCAGGCCCTCACCTCCTCCACGCACGGCCTGAAGAACCTGACCGCCTTCCAGCAGGGCTCCGGCCGCCTCGACGTCGTGCGCGCGCTGAGGCAGAAGGTGTACGCCACCTCCGGAGCCGCGAACCTGGGCCTGTTCGCCTGGCCGCACGCCGGCACCACCGCCGCCCGGCAGGTCACCTACCGCAACGACGGCGACGAACCGGTCACCCTCAAGCTCGCCCTGGACGTGTACGGTCCCGGCGGCAAGCCGGCCCCGGCGGGCATCTTCTCCCTGGGCGCCACCGGCCTCACCGTCCCCGCCCACGGCACCGCGACCGCGACCGTCACCGGCCGCACCACGAAGGCCCAGGTCGGCCGCTTCGGCGGCGCCGTGGTCGCCACCGCCGGGACCACCACGGTACGTACCGCGGTCGGCCTCTTCGCCGAACCCGCACGCCACACGCTGACCATCACCGGCCTCAACCACGAGGGCAGGCCCGCCGCGGGCACGCTGCTGACGGTCTTCGGCCCGCGCACCGGCATCCAGCAGGAGGTCAAGCTGGGCCCCGACGGCACGTTCCGGCTGCGGCTGCCCGAGGACGACTACGACATCGTCGGCCTCGACGACAGCCTCGCCAGGACCGGCAGTTCCGGCACCACCACCGGCCCCCGGACCCTGCTCACCGCCACCGGCGTACGCACCGACCAGGACCGCTCCGTGACCCTCGACGGCCGCACGGCAGGCAAGGTCGGAGCCCGCACCGACCACCGGGACGCCACCGCCCTCTCCACCACGGCCACCGTCGAACTGGACCCCGTGCAGGGAGACGGCGTCTACGCCCTCACCGCTGTCGCCGGACGCAAGGCCACCCTGTACGCCACTCCCACCGCACAGGCCACCGGCCACCGCGTCACCTACGCCGCCTCCACCACCCTCACGGGCACGGACGCGGGCCACGCCTACCGCTACTCCCTGCGCACCTCCCACAACGGGGGCGTCCCCGCAGGCACCGACCCCGTCGTCCACAACCGGCAACTGGCCACCGTGCACGCCACCTACGCCTCCCAGGGCGGCAGGCGGGCGGTCGCCGTGCGCTCTGACGAGCCCTCGACCAACGACTACCAGATGCCGTTCATACCGACCCTGCGCACGACGCTGCCGAGCCGGGTGACCGAGTACTACTCTCCCGGACTCACCTGGACCCACACCCTGGACCTCTTCGGCAGCACGCAGCCCCTGCCCGACGGCAGCCTCCCCGACCACGACACGACCACCGCGGTCCGCCGCTACCAGGCCGGCCACACCTACCGCACCGACTGGAACCGGGCTCCTGTCGGCCCCGCCGTCTACAGCCCCACCCGCGAAGGCGACGACCTGTACCTGGACCTCGCGCCCTACGCGGCCGCCGGCACCGGGCAGCAGTCCGACGAGTCCTACGCGACCGGGGAACTGGACGGAGAGGTGGTGCTCTCGTCCGGCGGACGGGTGATCGACCGATCCAGCCCCTTCCTGGTCGACATCACCACACCCACCGCCGGCAAGCGCCGCTACACCCTCACCGCGCACACCACCCGCACGGCGGACTGGACGGCACTGGGCACCCGCTCCTCGGTCACCTGGGGCTTCACCTCCGCACGCCCACGCGGCTCGGCGTCCTCGGTCCTGCCGCTGCTCACCGTGCGCGCCGGCGGAGCGGTCGACCTCACCGACTCAGCCCCCGCCGGCCGCGCCTTCCGCCTCCCCCTCACCGTGCGGCGCCCCGCGGGCGCCGAGCGGACCCCCGTGACCCGGCTGACCCTCCAGGTCTCCTACGACGACGGCCGCACCTGGAAGACCGTCCACGTCACCCGCCACGGCGCCACGGCCGACGCCCTCCTCCACCACCCGGGCCACGCCGGTTACACCTCCCTGCGCATCGCCGCCGCGGACAAGGCGGGCAACACCGTCACCCAGACCGTCATACGGGCCTATCGCATCGCCACGGCCCACTGACCCACTCTCGCCGGGCACCGGCGAAAGCTCCCGGTTCCGGACACCCGGAGCCGGGAGCTTCCCGTGGGCACGGCTTCGTCGATCTCCGGGTGGATCACCTCGGCCGGCGCCGCCGCCGAGGTGATCACGGGCAGGTCCGCGTCGCGGCGTACGCTGCCTCGTCCCGTCAGGCGTACTCGGGCTGCCACATGGCGTCCTGGACCTGCTGAATCACGTCGTCGAGGCGGGTCCTGGCGACGCCCTCCTCGGCGGCGCGGCGGGCGACGGCCGCGGCGACCACGGCCGAGGAGGTGCGCAGGTTCCCCACCTCCGGCAGCAGGGGGGCGCCGGACTCCGACAGGTCGGCGAGGCCGGCGACGGCTTCCGCCGCGGCCTGGAGCATGCCGTCGGTGATCCGCTCGGCGCGGGCCACCACGGCGCCCAGCCCCAGCCCCGGGTAGAGGAGGGCGTTGTTGGCCTGGCCGATGACGTACGTGGTGCCGTCCAGCTCCACCGGAGGTACCGGGATGCCGGTGGCGATCAGGGCCTTGCCGCCGGTCCATCGGAGCACGTCCTGCGGCATGGCCTCGATCTTCTCCGTAGGGTTGGACAGCGGCAGGACGACCGGCCGGTCCACGTGGCGGGCCATGGAACGCACCACGTCCTCGGTGAAGGCCCCGTGCTGGGTGGAGGTCCCCACCAGCACGGTCGGGTGTGCCCGGTCCACCACGCCCGGCAGGTCGGCCGGGCTGTCGTCGGGCCACTCGTCGTCGGGGCGCGCGTACGGCCGCTGGTAGTCGCGGAGTCCCTCGGTGGACTGCCGCAGCAGGCCCTGGCGGTCCACGCACCAGATGCGGCGGGTGGCCTCCTCCCGTTCCAGTCCGTCGCGGACCATGGCGTCGCGCAGCTGGTCGGCGATGCCCACGCCCGCTGTCCCGGCGCCGAAGACCACGATCCGCTGGTCTCGCATGGGCGTGCCGGTGACCCGTACCGCGTTCATGACGCAGGCCAGTGTGATCGCGCCGGTGCCCTGCATGTCGTCGTTGAACGTGCAGATCTTCTCGCCGTACCGCTGGAGGATGCGGCGGCCGTTGCCCGGGCCGAAGTCCTCCCAGTGCAGCAGCGCGTGCGGGAACAGCTCGCCCACCGCCTCCACGAAGGCGGCGACGAACGAGTCGTACGCCTCGCCGCGCACCCTGTTGTGCCGGTTGCCTGCGTACAGCGGGTCGTTGAGCAGCTCCTGGTTCCCGGTGCCGACGTCGAGCATCACCGGAACGGCCCGCCCCGGGTGGATGCCCGCGGCGGCGGTGTAGACCGCCAGCTTGCCGACCGAGAGCTGCATGCCGCCGACGCCCCAGTCGCCGATGCCGAGGAGCTGCTCCGCATCGGTGGCCACCAGCAGGTCGACGTCGTCGGGGCCGAGGCCGAGCGCCTCGAACGCGGGGCGGATGTCCTGGGGGCGGTCGATGGAGAGGTAGACGCCGCGCGGGCGCCGGTATTCGTGGCTGTAGCGCTTGACCGCCTCGCCCACGGTGGGGTCGTACACGATCGGCAGCAGCTCGGTGAGGTGGTCGGTGAGCAACCGGAAGTAGAGGACCTCATTGCGGTCGTGGAGCTGCTCCAGGTACACGTTCTTCGCCAAGTCGTCCGGCTGCGAGCGCAGTTGCTCCCAGGCGCGGCGCGCCTGGAGCTCCAGCGAAAGCACGGCGGTCGGCAGCATCCCGACCAGGCCGTGGCGTTCCCGCTCCTCCTGGGTGAAGGCGATGCCCTTGTTGCTCAGCGGGTCCGCGAGCAGCGCGCGGCCGCTCGGTCCCTCACGGTCGGTGCGGCCTTTTCCCTCTCCCTTGTCGACGTGTTGTGCGCGGTTGCGGGGCGGGGTCATCGGGTCTCCTCATGTCGGGTGCGTGCCGTCGGGGCTTGTTTGTCCCCGCGCAGCCGGGTAACCCGCTCGCCGGGACAGGGGCACCGCCGCCCGTCCCTTTTTGCCGCTCCTTTGACGTGGCCGTCCCCTCAGGTCCGACGGCACCACCACCTCCGTCCCAGGGGGTTCGCTTCCCCGCTCGCTCGGGGTGCTCCGGCCAGGAGCGGGCAGGCACGAGCCCTGCCACACGACCGGACAACGCAAGGAAAGAGAACGAGGTAGGTCCCCATGAACAAGCCCGCACAGCAGCAACAGCCTCCGGGTACCGAAGCGGACCTGCGGCCCAAGGCCGACCACGGTGAGCACAGTTACCGCGGATCAGGCCGACTGGCAGGGAAGAAAGCCCTGATCACCGGTGGCGACAGCGGCATCGGCAAGGCCGTCGCGATCGCCTACGCCCGCGAGGGCGCCGATGTCCTCCTCTCGCACCTGAACGAGGAGGAGGACGACGCCCGCGACACGGCGCGCTGGGTGGAGGAGGCCGGCCGCGAGGCGGTCCTGGTGCCGGGCGACCTGTCCGATCCGGCCCACTGCCGGGAGGTGGTGGCCCGGGCCGTCGAGGCGTTCGGCCGCATCGACGTCCTGGTCAGCAACGCGGCGTTCCAGATGTTCCGTGACTCGATCGAGGAGATCCCCGACGAGGAGTGGGACCACACGCTGGCGACCAACCTCAGCGCCATGTTCCACCTCTGCAAGGCGGCGGTGCCGCACATGAAGTCGGGTGCGTCGATCATCGCGTCCACCTCGGTGAACTCCGACTCGCCGCCGCCTGGCCTGCTGGCGTACAACGCGACGAAGGCGGGCATCGCGAACATGGTCGGCTCCCTGTCCCAGTCGCTCGCCGAGCGGGGCATCCGGGTCAACAGCGTCGCCCCCGGCCCCATCTGGACGCCGCTGATCCCCGCCACGATGCCGCCCGAGCAGGTCGAGGACTTCGGCGGCCAGACACCGCTGGGACGGGCCGGGCAGCCGGCCGAACTCGCCCCGGTGTACGTCATGCTCGCCTCGGACGAGGCCGCGTACGTCTCGGGCGCGCGCATCGCCGTCACCGGCGGCCAGCCCATCCTCTGACGTTCACGTTCCCTGACAAGGCATCAGGAGCCAGGAGGGTTTTGTGGACTGGTACCCCTTGCGGCTGACCACCCCGGTCAAGCAGCACGTCTTCGGCGGCCGGGCCCTCAGCGAACGGCTGGGCCGCACCGGCCTGCCCGACGGCCCGGTCGCCGAGACCTGGGAGGTCAGCGATGTGGACGGCGAGGGAGCGCGGGTCACGGACGGCTCGCTGGCCGGACAGACGCTGCGCCGGCTGGTCGAGGATCATCCCGACGAACTCGTGGGGCGCGGGTGGCGCGGTCCGTGGTTCCCCGTGCTGACCAAGTTCATCGACGGCACGGGTGCCCTCCCGGTCCATCTGCACGCCGACGACGACACCGCACGCCGGCTGGAGGGCGAGCCCCACGGCAAGACCGAGGCGTGGCACATCCTCGACGCGGCCCCGGGAGCCACCGCCCTGGTGGGGACGAAGGCCGGTGTGGACCGGGAGACGCTGCACCGGGCCCTGCTCGCACAGGACTTCGACGCGGTCATGCGCCGGCTTCCGGTGCGGGCCGGGCAGACCGTCTACGTACCCGGCGGCACCCTGCACAGTTTCGGCCCCGGCACCCTGGTCTACGAGATCGAGCAGACCTCCGACATCCAGCAGCACGCCATGCGCCGGCACATGGAGGACGGCTCGGAACTGGACGACGGGGAGTGGCACACCAACCTCGGGCGGCTCCTCGACGAGTGGCGCCCCGGTCCACGCCCCGAGTTCCACTCCGGCCTGAGCGTCCGGGTCGACGACGCGGTGGAGCGCACCGTGCTGTGCGCCGGGCCGTACTTCGCCCTGGAGCAGTGGCGGGCGGGCACCGCGGCCCCCCTGGTGCACGACTTCTCCACCGCGCTGGTGGTCAGCAACGCCGGCGCCCCGGTCACCGTGGAGTCCGGTGGCCGCTCCGAGCGGCTCGGGCGCGCCCGCAGCCTGCTGCTGCCGGCCGCGCTGGGCCGCGTACGGATCCAGGGGCCCGCCGACGTCCTCCTCGGCTACCTGCCCGACCTGGAGCAGGACGTCCGCACGCCGCTGCTCGCGGCCGGGCACGGGGCCGCCGCCGTGGCCGCGCTCTGCGAGGGTCTGGCCCCGGGGCCGCCCGGGCCAGGCGCCGGGCGGCACGGGGACGGGCGCTGAGGGAACACCCCGGCACGCCACCGCTGACGCGGACACCGCATGGCGGAACACACCGCGTCGAAGGAGATCCATGGGCGACATCACCACCAGCGACGGCGTCACGATCCACTACGAGGAACAGGGCTCCGGCCCCCCTCTCGTCCTGATCCACGGCTGGGGCTTCAGTGGCCGCTTCTTCACCCGCAACGTGGACGCACTCGCCGAACACGCCCGCGTCGTCACCGTCGATCTGCGCGGTCACGGCGACTCCGGCAAACCCCGCCACGGCTACCGGGTGCCGAGGCTGGCCAAGGACCTGTTCGACCTCCTCGAAGCACTCGACCTGCGCGAGGTCACCGTCCTGGGCTGGTCACTGGGCTGCCCGGTCATCTGGAGCTATCTGGAACTGTTCGGCAGCCACCGCGTGGCCCGCGCGGTGTACGTCGAGCAGGCGCCCCGCCAGTACTACGCACCGGACTGGAAGCACGCCCACGCCACCTGTTACGACGAACCCTCCCTGGCCGCCCTGCGGACACAGCTCACCTGCGACACCCCGGCCTTCGACGAGGACCAGATCCGCACCGTCTTCGCCACCGAACCCACCCCGCCGGAAAGGGAGTTGCTCCTGGCCGAGATGGCCAAGTCGCCCCCGTACGCGCGCAACGCCCTGATGGCCGACCACACCCGCCACGACTGGCGCGACCTGTTGCCCACGATCCGGCTGCCCAGCCTGGTCCTGGTGGCACGTCAGGACCAGGTGTTCCCCTGGCAGGGCCCCGCCTGGGTCGGCGAGGCGCTCCCGGACGCCCGGACGGTCTTCTTCGAGCACAGCGGCCACGCGCTCTTCTTCGACGAGCCGGAGAAGTTCCACAGGACGGTCACCGGCTTCCTGACCGACAGCGGGAACGACGGCGCGAACGACAGCAGGAACGACGACAGCAACGACACGGACGTACTCGTATGAACAGCCCCACGCCTCCGTTCCCCTTCCCCTACGGCGTCAACCAGTTCACCACCATGCCCTGGTCCTTCGAGGAGGACCTGAAGCACTACGCCGACCTCGGTGTCGAAGCGATCGAGCTGTGCGAGGCCAAGCTCGACCACGACCGTGACCGCGCCAAGGCGCAACTCGCCTCGGTCGCCGGGGCGGGACTGCCGATCAGCTCGGTCCAGCCCCTCGTACGGACCGTGTTCCCCAGCGAGACCCAGCCCGAGCCCGCCGACCGGCGCGACCGTCTGGACCGCTTTCGCCGCAGCCTGGAGCTGATCGCACCGTTCGCCCCGGGCGCGGTCTTCGTCACCAACACCGGGCCGGCGCCCGACGGGAACCTGCACGAGGCGATCCGCCAGGTCGTCACCCATCACCGCGAACTGGCGGACATCGCCGCCGACCACGGTGCACGGATCGCGCTGGAGCCCCTCAACCCCGTCCTGCTCAACGCGGAGACCGCCATCTGGACCTACCGGCAGGCGCTCGACATCGTCCAGGAGGTCGACCGGGAGAACGTGGGCGTCTGCCTCGACCTGTGGAACCTGTGGCAGGACCCGGACCTCGTCCCCCGCCTCGCGGACGCTCCCGACCGCCTGTTCCTGCTCCAGGTCAGCGACTGGCGCACACCCCGCTCGCGGATGGACCGACGTGGCGTCGGCACCGGCGACATCCCGGTCGGCCAACTGCTGCACGCCGCCTACGACGTCGGCTACCGCGGCCCTTGCGTCCTGGAGATCTTCTCCGACAACGTGCCGGACTCGCTCTACGAGACGGACCTGGAGGATCTTCTGCGTACCAACCGGACGGCCCTCGAGTCGGCCTGGCGAACCGGCTGAGCGCGGGCGGGAGAGGGCCTGCGCGATGGCGATGTTGCGCCAGGAAGACGCGCGGGATCGCCAGGGCGACGTCGAACGTGTTCATGAGCACATAGGAGCTGTGCCGCACCTCATGGTCGGCCGTGGTCACGCCGACGACAGACAGGGCGAGCGCGGTAAGGGAGACGCCCAGCCGGCCGACACCGACGCCGATGTGCAGCGTCAGCCACACCTTGCGCGACATCCGGCCGAGCTGCCGGAAACGCGGCTTCAGCCCGACCGTGATCACCGTCGACAGCAGCATGCCGAGCCACGGCATCTGGTGGGCGAGCAGGAACAAAAACCGCGCGGGCGAAGAGCAGGTGGAAGACGATCAGGAGCCGCCGGGCACGGGCGGCGCTCGCGTGCCAGATTCGTGCCGGCCCGTTGATCGTCGGGATCCATGGTCTTCGGTTCTGGCACGGCCGCAGCTTCCTGCGCTTGCGCCGCCTTCTCAGAAGACTGCCCGGCCCGGACCGTGTCCTTCAGCGTGGCACCGGAGGGCGGGACAGTGTGTGCCCAGTGTGCCGGAGATCGTAGAACCGGAGGCCCTCGGGCATGCCGACGATCTCACCCACCTCTCGCCACTTCCGCCCGAAGGTGCTACGCCGGAGGGAGCACCCTTCTCACCGACGAAGAGCGACCCATCGGAGCCCGGCTCGGCGTAGCTCTCCAGGTGCCAGCGGAGCTCGCGGCGGAGGAAGGCGGGAAGAATCACCGTCCGGTGCCGGCCTCGGACTTGGTGTCTCCTTGGACGCGTCGCCGGTTCATCCGCTCCGGCTCGGCGAGACGGACCCGAACGCGCAGGTTGTCGGCATCTCGCGGTACGGCCGTCGTCCGCGTCACCTTGACGTCGAGCACGCCGGTGCAGGTGTCGTTGACGACGTTGCCCATGAGCATGTCGACGGACTGTGCGCTACTCGGCCGGCGGGGACCAGGGGCATCAGGCCGACCCCGTCGTGGAGGCGGTCGGGACGACCTCCCACTCGCTCTCGAGGAACGGTTCGACAGGACCACGTAGTGGGCCTTTTCGCGGTAATTTTCGCGTATATGTGTGAATGCCCCCAAAACAGTCACTCGCCAATAAACCCAACTTGCCGACGCTTGAGCGTGTGTCGAGGAGGAGTGGCTGATGAGTGAGGCGATACAAGGCAACGCGGCGAGGTTGCAGCAGACCGGCGAGACGGCCAGAGCGGAGATGTCGGTCACGGCCGGTCAGGCGAAGCAGGCCGCGGGCGAGGTCGCGGGTACCGCCGCCGATCAGGCCAAGGCCGTGGCGGGGGAGGCGCGGCAGCAGGCCGGCCTGGTCGTCCAGGACCTGCGGAGTCGCGCGAGAGACGAGGTCGAGGACCAGACCAGGCGGGTGGCCGGGGCGCTGCGCCACTGGGCGGACGACTTGGCGGGACTGGCGGAGAACGCCCAGAGCGACTCCCCCGCCCGTAGCCTCGCGGCCCAGGCGGCCGACGGCGGGCACCGGGCGGCCGAATACGTGGAGAAGCAGGGAGTCGAGGGCGTTCTCTCCGATGTGCAGGGCTTCGCCCGCCGTCGCCCCGGAGCGTTCCTGGGTGGCGCGCTACTGGCAGGGCTGGCCGTCGGGCGACTGGTGAAGGTGGCGGCCAAGGCGAACCAGTCTTCTGGAAACGGACAGCAGAGGTCCCCCGGAACCTCGCAGCAGGCGCCGCTGAACGAGCAGGGATCCGCGGCACTCCCGGCCGGTCCTCCGCCGGGCACCGCGCAGGAGCCGCCGCCGGTGGTGCCGCCCGCTCCGCCACAGGTCCCGCCGTCCGTCGGTATGCCCCCGGGCGGTGCTCCGGGTCGTCCGTATCCGGAGGTGTGAGAGATGTCCTCGATCCCGTCCCACTCGGCGGAGTCGCACGGTGGGGACAGCTCGGTGGGTGAACTGCTGTCCGCCGTGACCTCGGACGTCCAGACCCTGTTCCGCCAGGAGGTCGAACTGGCCAAGCACGAGGTCAAGCAGGAGGCGACCAAGGCGGGCAAGGCCGCCGGCATGTACGGCGGCGCCGGATTCGCCGGCTACATGGTGCTCCTGTTCCTGTCATTGGCCGCGGTGTTGGGCCTGGCCAACGTGATGGACGGGGGCTGGGCCGCCCTGATCGTCACCGCGGTGTGGGCCGTGATCGCAGCCGTGCTGTACCAGCGGGGCCGCACACGGATGCGCGCCGTGGCGCCGAAGCCTGAGCAGACTGTCGAAACGATGAAGGAGAATGCGCAATGGGCACGTCATCCGACCAGGTGAGAGCCGAGATCGACGCCACTCGGGACCGGCTGTCCGCGGACGTGGACCGGCTCGCGGACCGTGCCAGCCCTCGACGTGTGGTCCGTCGCCGCACCCGAAGGATGCGGGGCGCTGTCTCGGGCATACGGGAACGGGTCATGGGGTCCGCCTCGGACACCGCCCACGGGGTCAGAAGCAGTGCTCGGTCGGCGGCTGGTTCGGTGCAGGAGAGCACTCAGCAGGCAGCTGGCTCGCTGCAGGAGAGCACCCAGCAGGCGGCCGACACGGCGCGTGAGGCGGCCGGCCAGGCCGGGGAAGCGGTACGGCAGGCGCCCAACCAGGCGATGCGTCAGACCCAGGGCAATCCGCTGGCCGCCGGTCTGATCGCCTTCGGCTTCGGCATGCTGGTTTCCTCGATGCTGCCCGCGTCCCAGGCTGAGCAGGAGAAGGCCACCGACCTGATGCAACGCGGAGGCGAGGCGCTGGAGCCGGCGAAGCAGGCCGCCCTCGACTCCGCGCAAGACCTGATGGAGGGCGCCAAGGAGGCTACGCAGAGCGCGGCGCAGGAGGTGAAGGACACCGCCGCGGAAGGTGCCCGCACCACTCAGGACGAGGCCCGCGACCAGGCCACCCGGGTGACCGACCAGGCACGCGACTCGGGCAGGCAGGTCGCCGACGAGGCTCGGCAACAGCCTGGACCCGCCTGAGCTCCGTGCCTCGGTGGGGCGACGTCGGGGCCCTGGCAGCGTGAACCGGTAGTACGGGGTTCAGGATCCGGCGCGATAGCGGGTGAGCATGAGGGCGACGGCTTCGTCCACGATCGTGGTGTCGGTGGGGTCGGGCGGGACGAAGTCGGTCCGCACGAGTTGAGGCCACAGGAGCTGGCCGCAGATCATGCCGAGGAACTGTTCGGCCACTGCGGATGCCGGCTGTGTCTGTCCGTCGGCCGAACGGAAGTCGAGTGTGCCGGCCTGTACTTCGGCGTCCAGGTAGTCGCGGAGCCGGTCGAAGAAGGGTCCGCGGTCGATGGCGAAGCCGGTGCCGACGATGTCGGCGAGTTCCGGCATCTGGGGAAGTTCGGTGATGATGAGGCGGCACAGGGCCGCCGTGCCGGGCCGGGAGACCAGGCAGGCGTAGTCGCGGCCGATGTGGTCCAGCCCGTACCGGGGATCACCGGGCGGGGGCGGTTCGGCGTACTGCACGTCCAGCTGCCACTGCTCGGAGGCGACGGCCGCGAACAGCGCGGCCTTGGAGGGGTACCGCTTGAAGAGGGTGCCGGTGGAGACGCGGGCCTCCCTGGCGATCTGGGCCAGGGAGGTCTTGTCGTATCCCCGCTCGAGGAAGAGGTCGCGGGCGGCGCGGATGATGCGCGCGCGGTTCTCCGCTTTGATCTGCGCGTGATACCCGGCCTGGCACGTATCGCCGCCGGTTTGCGCTCGGTCACGGTCCGCCACCGACATATCCACGCCCCTCGTCCGTCTCCCAGCCGCGTCCTCGCTGTCAGAGGACGGTCTGGCCGCCGTCCAGGATAAGGTCCAGGCCCACAGCGAAGGCGGAGACATCGGAGGCCAGGTACACGACGGCTTCCGCGACCTCCTCGGGCATACCCATGCGACCCAGCGGGATGCCGGAGCTGATCGCCTCCACAACCGCCGTCTGGTGCGCGGGGTCCTCGATCCCGAGCTTGGAGGCTGAGTACAGCGGGGTGTCCACCGGGCCGGGACTGACCGCGTTGAACCGGATGCCGTGCGATCTGAGCAGGTCCGCGTTCCACGACCGCATCAGGGAGCCGACAGCCGCCTTCGTCGCGGCGTAGGCGTTCGACTGGCCATAGCCGCCGTGCGCACTGTTGGACGCGTTGAGGATGACCGAGGACGGGTTGGCCAGCACGGGCACCAGGGCCTGCGTGAGAAAGAAGACGCTCTTGACGTTGATGTCGAAGAGCCGGTCGAAACTGTCCTCCGTGTGGTCCTCGAACGGCCGCCAGTCCGAGACGCCGGCGTTCAGGAACACCACGTCCAGCTCCCCGAAGTGCTCACGCACCCGCTCCGCCAGGCCGCGCTGCGCATCGAGATCGCGGGCATCGGCCTGCACCACCGGCACCTTGTCCCCGAGGATCTGTCGCGCCCTGTCGATGCTGGCCGGGGTGACGCCGGTGACCAGCACGTCGGCCCCCTCCGCGACAAAACGCCGCGCGGTCTCCAGACCGATCCCACTTGTGCCGCCGGTGATGAGGGCGCGCTTGCCCGCCAGACGATTCATGGTGATTGTTCCTTGCCGAGTCGAAGGTAAGTCAATGGACTCACCTCGTGAAGGTAACTCCCGCGCCACCCTTAAGGCAAGTCGATCCACTTACCATCGGGGGCCTGGAGCGGTTCGGCCACGCCGGAGAAGGTGGCCGGCATCGGCTCGAAGGCCATGTCGCTGCCGTCGGCGAGGAGCCGGCTGACGGGCACACCTCGGCACCGCCGACCAGAAGGGCGGTAGGCTGCGGACACGTGATGGTCGACAAGCGACACTCCGGGCCGATCAGGCAGGCCGGACCAGCTGCGGTTCCGCTCTACGGTTTCCAGCCCCCGGTCGGTACTCCGTACGGCCTCGAGGTGAGTACCGTCGAGGACTTCTTCGCCGAGCACGACGACTGGCCGTGGAACCCGCCCCGTCCGGGCCGCGCCACCTTCCACTACCTCATCGCGGTCACCGAGGGTGAGCTACGGCACGACGTCGACCACGTCACGTGGACCGTCGCCCCCGGTCAGTGGCTGTGGGTGCGTCCCGGGCACGTGCAGTGCTGGCATCCGCCCGGCGCGGCCCGCGGCCCGTTCATCCTGTTCGAACCGGACGTACTGCGGCCCGACCTCGCCCGTCTCCTGGCCCCGCTCACCGCGCATGAAGCCCCTGCCGTGCTCAGCCCGCACCCCGAAGACACCGCCTGGCTCCGGCAGACGGCACTCCAGCTCCTGGACGAACACCGCGCACTGGGGCGCCGCCCCCTCGACACCCACCACGCCCTGCGGCGCAGCCTGCTCGAATCGCTGCTGCTGCGCCTGGCCAACTCCCCGGGCATCGCCCCCATCGGCACGGCCACGGCCGGCACCGACCGCGCCGACAGGTACGGACGCTTCCTGGACGCCTTGGAGCTGCACTTTCGCGAACTGCACCAAGCCGCGGACTACGCCGAGTTGCTCGGCTGCTCCGTCCGCACCCTCAGCCGTGCCGCCCGGGACGCCACCGGCAAGGGAGTACGTGAACTCATCGACGAGCGGCGCCTCCTCGAAGCCCGGCGCCTGCTGGGAGGCGCCCGGTGGGATGCCCGGGCTGTGGCCGCCCACCTCGGGTTCACCGACCCCGCGAACTTCGGCCGCTTCTTCCGCGACCGCACCGGTCTCACCCCGGCCGCCTTCGCGGCCGACGAGGCCACGACCGCCACCCCTCCTCTCCTTGGTTGACGATCTCGGTGGTTTCCGGCCGGGTATCAGTCGACGGCCTCGATGGTGACGTCGACCGTGCCGTCGTACTTCTTGAAGGCATCGGCCCCCGAGTCGATTTCGCCGTGGATGACGATGCCGGGGACGGGGATGGACTGGCCGTCGTGGTCATAGAAGATGGCGATGTCGGGACCGGGAACCCAGGTGATCAGCCCGTGGTGGCCCTGCGCTGTTCCCTGTCGTCCGACGGCCGTCAGGGGCGGGCGATGTTCTCGAACAGGTCGAGTACCGCCTGGTAGTGGGCGCTGGGCTCGAAGGGAGGGTTGCCGACACTTCCCGAGGTGGGCCGGTCCGTGACGGCGGGCCGCAGGCGGGTCTGCTCGCCGGTGACGAAGTCGAGCACGATGTCGCGGATACGCGTGTCACGGTCGGCCTGTTCGGGACTGCGGCCCGGCTGTTCCTGGCCGACCAGGGCGTACATCTCGGTGCCGTGCACGGCGGGCGCGCCCTCGGCGGGCCCGATCGCGAGAAGATGGGCGTTGCCGCCTGCGGCGGCGTGGGCCAGAGCGCCGCGGGCTGCGGGGAGCGTGAAAATGTAGTCCGCCAGGAGCGCGGCGCGGACCTCGGCAGGGGTGCGGCCGCCCTGGTCGTAGCTGTCGACGATCTTCTTGGCGCGGGAGCGGGGAATGCGCCACCTGGCGACTTCGTCGGTGACGCGGTCGACGGTGTGCGGGTCGAACCGGTCGAGGTCGTTCGCCACCCACCACCCCATCTCGTCGCCGGCCGTGCTCAGGAGTACGTCGATGTCCCGGTGCGAGCCCGAGGCCAGGACGTCCAGGGGGTGGGCGCGCAGCACCCCGCCGGGCTGTTCGGCGTCCAGGACGACGCCGAGGCTCTGGTTGTCCATCCCGCCACGGACTCCGAGATCCGTCGGGCAGACCTTGTGCAGGGCGGCCACCAGGGAGGCCGCGTCGAGATCGATCAGCTTGTCGGGGTTGGCCGCGACACCGAGTTCGGTGACGAACCGCTCCGCGAGCTCCTCGGCCCACCAGGCCGGGACGAGACGCGAGGGCGCGCCGGAGAACCCGGCCAGTCGCCGGTACAGGCCGTCCGCGGAGGCGGCCCCGAGCAGCCCGAGGGCCAAGTAGGCGCCGGCGCTGTGGCCGAAGACGGTGACGTCGTCGGGGTCGCCGCCGAAGGAGGCGATGTTCTGCTTGACCCAGGCAAGCGCGGCGATGACGTCCTGGAGACCCAGGTTGCTGACCTCGGCGAGCCGTCCGCCGTACTGCGAGAGCGAGAGCGCGCCCAGTGCGCCGAGCCGGTAGTTGACCGACACGCTCACCACGCGTCCCGTCGCGGCGAGACCGGCGGCGTTCGAGGTGGTCTGCGTGTTCGCGCCGTACTCGAATCCGCCGCCGTGGATGTACACGGCCACCGGAAGTGCCTTCCCGGCCGGCTGCTCGGGAGCCCACACGTTCAGGTTCAGGCAGTCCTCGCCCATCCCGCTGTCCGCTTCGAGCCAGTCGCCGCTGCCGGGCTGAACAGAGACGACACCCTTGCGGTCATAGGGGCGGTCCGGATCGAAATCCGCGACCACGGGGCGGCGGTACCGCTCGGCGGTGGCGAACGGGATTCCCCACCAGGACCGCACCCCTGGTGCAGTCGGAGCCTTGGGCGCGGTCGCGGTCATGGCGTGAGATTCCTTCCGGGGCGGTTCGGGTGTTTCGCGCGGCGGGTCGGCGGCTGATCGCTCGCGGGACGCTCCCCCCATCATTTCCTGTGACCCCACACATCACCTGACAGACAGCGGTCACCTGATGGTCTCCAGGCGACACATGTCTGCTCCTCCACTTCTTCTCGTGACCCGTCGCCACCGGGCAGGCGAGGGCGACCTGAGGCCTCCACGTCTGCCAGTCCCGGTGTACGAGCTCCGCCAGGAGAGCACCGGGATCGGCCTGGTCGGCCAGGTAGAGATACCGGAGGACGCGGATCACCAGAGAGCGGAACCGCTCCGGCTCGCTGCTCGGGACATCGGCCTCACGCAGATGGCCGAGCAGCGTCCGCACCCCAGGCCCCGCGTTACCGCAGGCCAACGCGGTACTCGGCGAGCAAGCGCCATCACGTACCAGACTGAGAGCGCGAGTTCGATCGTCATCACCCGCTCTTCATGAAGCCCCAGGCCAGCGGTCTGGGGCGAGGGCACGAGTGCCACGCACCCACGACTCACGCTGCGCTTTGCTCGTTGCCGCGGCGAGAGCCGTCCAAGGACCGCCCGGGAATGCCGACCGGCCCTGAGTGCCTGTGCGGCACACACTCGACCACCAGGCCTTCAGTTGCTCGACGGTACGGACTGCGACGGCACGAGTGCCGGCCCTCCGCCCGGCGGAACCCCCGTGCTCCAGGCGTCTGGCCGCCTGCAAGTGCGCCGCCACAGTCGTCCCAGTGATCGGTAGAAGCGGTCCGGCAGGAACACGGCATCCGCGATGATCATCGCGCCGGAGAAGAGGGGCAGTCCCATGAGGACGGCGATGCCCAGGTGCATGCCCAGCAGCATGGTCAGGACCGGGTACTTGAGCCGTCCGAACAGGACGAACGGGAACGCGACCTGCAGCAGCACCGTCAGGTAGCAGGCGATGCTGATCATTACGTCGTGCTCGTCCACCATGAGTGAGAGCTCGGGCCAGGGGCGGAACAGGTCAAGGTTCAGGACGTAGTGGAGGGCGGTGCCGTTGCCCCACGAGCCGCCCTGCACCTTGTACAGACCCGCGGATCCGTAGAGGAAGCAGACCTGGGCCGCGATGACGAACATGCCGCAGTTGTGGAGTACCGCCGTCAACGTCCGACGAAATCGACAGAGTTCCTCTGCGCCCAGAGCCATCGGTGTGCGCGGCGTTGTGCCCGCGGAGGCCCGAAGGGAGGTTCTGCGCGCATCCAGCGACCAGCGTCTGCCGCACGCGGTGAAGACGAGGTACAGGGCCATGAGGAGGATCAGGTTGTCTCCTCCGTCGGTCATGAAGATCGCTCTGGCGTGGAACGAGCCCACCACGACAGCGAACAGCACGGACACCGCTCTGGTCCGCCAGCCCAGCATGAACAGCGCGGACGTGACGAGGGCCAACGCGTAACAGACCTCGAAGTACGCTCGGCTGTCCGAGAGGGTGAGGATGCTGGCCCACCCCGTCTGGTCGAACAGCTGCCTGGCCAGTTCCGGCGTCCACGGTGACCCGGGACCCCAGATCTCGTCGCGGTGCGGAAACTCGCGCAGCAGGAAGACGAGGTAGAGAAGGCCGTATCCGATGCGCAGGACCGCCGCGGCGTGGAGGGAGACCGGCCTCTCGGTGAGAACGGCGAGAAACTCACCGATCCGGTGCGGTGCGCGCGTCTGCTCAGTTTCCATGGGAGGTCACCTTCCACCAGGGCAGATACCGCGTTTCGGCAGGCTTCGGCACGGCGGCGGCCGAGCCTGGGCCACCGACCGCGGCAGGCAGGGCGATGGGCACCGTGATCACCCGCAGCTGCACGGACTCGAAGGTTCCGCCCCCGTGGCCGGTGATGCGATCCGCCGCGATGTTGGTCAGGTACCGCTGGATCATCAGCGCCCGCTGCGAGCGAGGCTGATCGTCACCACCGTGGGTGTCGAGGTACGAACTCCAAGCCCGCCGCAGCGTGTTCTGTGCCGTGTGGCTCGGGAAGGGGTTGTGCTCCACCGCCGAGTTGTCGACGGCGGTCAGGTCGAACCAGCCGCTCACCCGCACACTGCCGTCCGGGGCGGTGTGCATGGTCCTCGCCGAAATCTGCCGGTTGACCGACTCGGGATCCGGCGCGAAGAGCCGCCAGTTCTGCTCGAACAGCGGGAACACCCAGGCATTGACCTGCCGACTGTATTGCCGGGAGAGCGGGTTCGGTGGCGCCACGTGCAAAAACACGAGGAGAACATGGACCAGGGCCGTCGCCAGACACAGGAACACGACAGCACTCGTTCCCGCCTTCTGGAGGATGTGGGAAGGCTTCTCATCCAGTTCTTGGCACTCAGGGAATTCCCGACCCCCGCCCCTCTGCTCTGTTGTCGGCTCAGCGCTGATCCTGGCTTCTCTCATCACTTCTCCTGAGAATTCGCCAACGGCGCGCGACGGAATCGAAAATGATCCGCCGCGCGCCGCTCTTTCTGCTCGCTCAGACAGAGTCAGGCAGACTTCTTGTCGTTGCCTTCATGATCACTGTCATAGCCCTCGTCCTTGCCGGGCTTCCCACCCTGGTGGTGGTCATCCGGCTTCCCACCCTGGTGGTGGTCATCCGGGTTGCCACCCTGGTGGTGGTCATCCGGGTTGCCACTCTGGTGGTGGTCATCGGGCTTACCGCCGGGGCCTTGGTCATCGGGCTTCCCGCCGTGGTCATGGTCATCGGGCTTCCCGCCGTGGTCATGGCCGTTGCCATCGATCGGACCACCGACCGAGCCGCCCGGGGGGGTGCTCGGAGTGCCGCCCGATGTGGTGCCCGCGACGGAACCGTCCAGGACACCACCAATGATTCCGCCCGACGGCAGGACGCCGCCGATGACACCACCCTGGTCGCCACCGGTTCCGCCACCCGTCGGCACGCCACCGGTTCCACCACCCGTCGGCACGCCACCGATAACGCCACCCGTCGGCACGCCACCGATAACGCCACCCGTCGGCACGCCACCGATGACGGCGCCCGTGGTAGCGCCCGTGATGCCGCCTGACGTGGGACCGCCGGTGGTGCCACCGGTGCCGCCGGCCGGACAGCCACTGCGGTTGATCGTATTGCTTTGCAGCGTCACCGCACCGCTGCCGGCCAACGCCCGGCCGCGAATGGTCGCTCCCGTGGTGACGGTGATCGATGTGTCGGCCAGGATGGTGCCCACGAAGGCGGAGTTGGTACCGAGGGTGGCCGAGCTGCCGATCTGCCAGTACACGTTGCACGGCGAGGCACCGTTGACAAGAGACACTTTGCTGCCGGAAGCCGTCGTCAGAGTCGAACCGACCTGGAACACCCATACGGCACTGGAGTCGCCGTGCGCGTCGAGAGTCAGCGTGCCGGTGATACCCGCGGAGCTGGGTGCCTTGTAGACGCCCGGGTTCAGCCTCTTACCACCGAGCTCCACGGGGGCGGGAGCGCTGGGGTACGTAACGTCCGCCGACTGGCCGGCGGCATAGTTGTATGCCTGGATCAGGTCGAGCTTGGCTTGGAGCGCCACAGCGTCCGCGGAGTGCTTCTCCCCGTACACGAGGCCGGGCGGGAATCCGGTGATGGCCGTTTTCGGACTCACCCCGAGATCACCGTAGATCCGCGAGGGGCCGGTGTTGGTGACTGCCGCACCGGCCAGTACCGCGAAGCTTCCCGCCGTGCCCAAGGGAACGGGTCTGGCAAGGGCGTTTGCGCGTGTCGGCGTCAGAGCGAGGACGGCGGCGGCGATCACTACGGCCATCACCGCCGCGAACCACACCGCCATGGGGCGCCGTAGCGGCGCATCAGGAATGTTCAGCGTCATCGAGGGGCCAACTCCTTGTACGGATGAAGTCTTGGCAGATCCCGGTCGCACAGAATCGCCTGTTTCCGGCGTTGGCATATTACTGAGGAGCGTGCCGGTCGATGATTTATGTGAGTGAGTTATCCGGAATCACTGAATGAACCTCGGAATACATAGGAATACTTAATGGGCTGGATGGCTCTGAAAAAATCTGAACTATCGCCAGAGACGGCCATCCGGCACGATCGACGGAACGGGAGACCACCGCCAGAAGATCCGCCGTGCCGCACTGTCCGCAGTATTATTGGCTGTGGGTCGGTTCACTCTCACGTGAACCACCCGGAAGGGCGACTCCGGCGTGTTACGCCGGAGTCGTTGCAGACTGCGCGTCAGGCGCGCGGGTCGGAATGAGAAGGCATCCAGGCAATGGATATCGAGTGGCGCGATCGCCGGGTCATCGATCCGACGGGCCACAACAGCGACGTGCTCAACGCGGTCTACGTGGACACATTGGTCTTCGTCCCCCTCGACGACACCACCCGGGCTTGCAGGGCCCCCTCGCTGGGCCCACGCGATGCGGCGATCGAAGTGAGTCGGCGCCGGCGGATCACGTCGCGGAGCCGTCCGTAAAGGCAGGGCCGGGCATCCGTGTGCAGCCGCGACGGCACTGCTCGGGCCAACCGGGAGTCGAGAAGGACTCATCACCTCCGCCATCGGCCGGCGGGCGACCTTCGCTTCCAGGCCCTGGTGATCGCGTTGATCATCATCCTGAGCCGCCGGATCGAGGACCCCCTCCTGCCAACGGATCCCACGAGCCCGTTCGACACCGCCGGAGCGATGGACCGGCCGGTCCGTGTCCGCATGGCGATGCCCGGCGAGGGGGGCGAAAATGGGATGGGTGGGGTGCAGCAGCCAGATGACCGGCGGACTCATCGGCGGACTCATCGAAGGTGCCGCCAGGAACACAGGTGATCGCTCATGTGCCGATGGCTCGCTTACTCGGGAACACCCCTGCTGCTCGACACCATTCTCTACAGACCGACCCACTCCCTGATCGATCAGAGCCTCCACTCCCGACTGGGAGTCGAGACGACGAACGGCGACGGTTTCGGCGTCGGGTGGTACGCGCAGGAAGACATCAACACCCCAGCCCTGCTCAAGGACATCGGCCCCGCCTGGAACAACCGCAACCTGAGGGAGATCGCGGATCATGTCCGCTCTCCGTTGTTCTTCGCCCACATTCGGGCGTCGACCGGTACGGCCGTGCAGCAGACGAATTGCCACCCGTTCCGGCACGGCCGCTGGATGTGGATGCACAACGGTGCCATCACAGGTTTCCACCTCATGCGTCGCGAGCTGTCCCTGCTCGTCGACCCCGGGCTGTACTCCGACATCGAGGGCACCACGGACTCGGAGATGATGTTCTACCTGGCGGTCACCTTCGGCCTGGATGAGGATCCGCCGGGCGCCGTGGCCCGGATGGTGGGACTGGTGGAACGCAGCGGCCGTGCCCACGGTGTGGAGTTCCCGGTCCAGATGACCATCGCCGTGACGGACGGCGAACGCCTGTGGGCCTTCCGCTACTCGAGCCAGGGCGCTTCCCGGTCGTTGTTCTACAGCACCCGCGTGGACACGCTGAGAGAGCTGCACCCCGACCTGGCGTTCCTGCGGGAAGTGTCCGACGAGACCCGTCTCATCGTGTCCGAGCCCCTCGGTGATCTGCCGGGTGCCTGGAACGAGGTGCCGGAGAGCAGCTACGGCGTCGTACATGCCGGAGCCGACGAGTTGCACCGCTTCGTCCCGGAACCGGCGTGACGCGTCAGCGGATCACGGGCCCTTCGTGCCTTTGCTTCTGCTGGTGCTCGTACCGCTGCGCTCCGACTTTGCGGGCGTGCGCCTGCGCGTGGTGGCTTTCTCCGTGCCTGCTTTCTCCGTGCCTGCTTTATCCGTGCCTGTGTCCGTCCGCGACGGCGCTGTCCGGGTCGGTGCAGTCGGCCACTTGAACTCGATCTCCAGCTCGATCTCCCCCTCACCGATTTCGACCTCCATCTCGCTGCGAAGGTCGTCGGGTATCCGCAGGCTCAGCGTTCCCGGGCCGAGTTCCAGTTCGGCATCCCCGCCTTCCCTCAGCGCGGCCGCGAGTGCCGTGAGCTGGTCAGCCGCCTCAAGGCGGGACAGGGAGCGCTTCTGTTCGAACTTGAGGTCCTTCATGGATGTCTCCGATCCGGATACGGCACGCTCGGCCGGTCGGGCCACCTCCCATCTCGTCCTCTTGGGTTCGCTGCGCATGTCGGGGTGCCCGACAGGCGCGTTCCCGGTGAGCAGTTCGCTGCATAAGGGCTGGTGAACGGCCAGTGGCCCGGTGTGACGCGCGTCGTGGCGGAGAGGCTGGGATGCTGGTGGAGGAAGCGCCGCCCGTGACCTGACCCCGGCAGACAGGGGTGGTGAGCGACCGGGCAGTGCTCGGATCGCTCATCTCGTGTCTCTTCGTGGCGTCCGGCCGCGAGGGTCTGACACCGCGTCCGCCACTCCGGCGCGCGCACCCGGACCGTGCGGTCACCTCCGCGACGGGCACGGGGCAGCCGCCGCCCCCGCCGTACGCGGGCCGAACCCCCGCAAGGTCACCCGCGTCGGGTGAGGCCAACCGGCCCCGGCCGTGCCCACGCTGAGACTGCACGCAACGGCAGCCGGGCGAGCGCCCGGGACGGAGGAGAGACATGAGCACGCAGACGTACCTCGCATACGACTATCCCCTGCTGAGCGTCTTCTGGAGCATGCTCTTGTTCTTCCTGTGGATCATGTGGTTCGTCCTGCTCTTCCGCGTCGTCGTCGACATCTTCCGTGACGACGACATGAGCGGCTGGGCGAAGGCCGGCTGGCTGGCGTTCACCATCCTGCTGCCCTTCCTGGGCGTCTTCGTCTACGTGATCGCACGCGGCAAGAACATGGGCCGCCGGGAAATGTCCCAGGCCCGAGCACAGCAGGAAGCCCTCGACGCCCGCATCAGGGAGGCCGCGGGCACCCAAGGCCGGCCCAGCAGCATCGACGAGCTCGCCAAGCTGTCCGACCTCCGCGCCCGCGGCGACGTCACGGACGAGGAGTTCCGCAGGGCCAAGGAACTGGTCCTGGCCGGCCACGGCCCGGCGGAGCACGCCGGCTCCACCACGCACACCACCAACGGTCGCTGAGCGTACGTACACCACGAATCGAGGCACAAGATGACTGAGACACACACTCAGCAGGCACACACCGCGAAGCAGGAATGGGCAACGGGCCTGACCGCCTTCGGTGCCGTGATGCTCTTCCTCGTCGGTCTGCTCGACATCTTCCGGGGCATCATGGCCATCGCCGAGGACGACATCTTCGTCACGACGCGCAACTACGCGTTCGAGTTCGACCTGACCGGCTGGGGCTGGATCCACCTCGCGCTGGGCGCGGTCGCCGTGCTCGTCAGCATCGGGCTGCTCCGGACCTCGACGTGGGCGCGCATCCTCGGCGTGGCCATCGCCGGGCTCGTCATCATCGCCAACTTCCTCTCCCTGCCGTACTACCCGGTGTGGTCGGTCGTGATGATCGCGATCTCGGGCTTCATCATCTGGGCCCTGTGCGTGGTCCAGCGCGACAACCTCTTCGCCGCGTCCGACCAGCGTCCGATGTCCGAGGAGCGTCAGTCGCACCGGATGTCGTCTCCGCCGCACGGGCCCGCATGAGCCCAGCGGTCTCAGGAAGCCGCGGTGGTCCGGGACCCGGTGGCGGCCGGGGCGGAGCCGGTGTCCAGGAACTCACGGATCGCGAAGCCCACCAGCACGACGACCGTGGTCCACACCACGACCATCGTGGTCGGGTAGGTCCAGGTGAACAGGACGATCGCGGCGACCACCAGGATCGCGCCCCCGATCCAGCGCTTGAAGCGGTGCACGAACCGCCCGACCGCCCCCAGCCGAAGCCCTCCGGAGACCGCCACGTCGCGCAGGGCGCCGATACTCCCGCGGCAGCCGATGCGGACGAGGACGGCGATCCGGGACGGGCCACTGAGGAAAGCGCCGACGGCGACGATGAGGGCGACGGCACCGAGCGCCCGTACACCGGCGCGCAGGAACTTGATCAGCGCGTCGTACACCGCTCCGGCGGCGGCCGGGGACGCGCCGGAGGGCAGATGGTCGAGGTAGACGTCCCGGAAGACGGTGAGGGTGATGCCGAGGACCAGCATGGCCACGAACACCGCCGACCCGGCCCCGATCAGCGCGTGCCGGCGGTTGAACGCGGTGTACACCCCCGCCGCGGCCACCAGCAGGGCGATGAGGGGCAGCCAGCTGCCCATGATCTCCAGGACCCGCATATAGGTCCTGATCTTGCCGATGTCCTTCGACTGGACCACCACGAAGTCCGTGTGGACGTCCGGGATCTTCGCGGCGACTCCGAGACCTGCGCCGACCAAGCGCTCCTTGACCTGGGCCACGATCGGTGCCACGTCGATGGCCACCTCGTCGTTCTTCAGCGAGACCGCGCCGCCGCTCTCGCCCGTCAGGGCCTTGTCGACGGACGAGTGCACCCTGCGGTTGGCCTCCACCCAGACCGTCTCGAAGGCACTGCTGCTGACCACCCGCTCCACGATGCCGCTGACCAGCTGCTTCAGACCGCTCGTGATCGGCCCGTCCAGGTCGCCGACCAGCTGGGCCGCCTTCGGCGGCACGCCCTTCTCCGACACGGCGTCCTGCAACTGTTTGACCAACGCGTCCACGTCGATCTGTGCCAGCACCACGTCGGTGACCCGGTTGGTGACGGCCTTCTGCACATCCTGATCGGAGGCCAGCGGTCCCACCGTGGCGACGTAGCGGTCGGTGTCCCGCACAATGCTGTTCGCCCAGACCGCGATGACGGACAGCAGCGACAGCAGGGCCGCGAAGAGGATCAGCAGGACGGAGCCCGTGGACCGGACATAGTGATGCCGTGCCGCCCGCGGGTGCGCCGCACTCTCCAGGGCGCCCACGCGGTGCCGCAGTTCATCCAGTTCGCTGCGTTCCCCGTTTGAGAGCGGCTCGTCGCCTGTGTGGGCCATGGACACCAGAAGATCCATGCGACGCAGAACGCGCGACCCGTGTGCGCCCTACGAGTGAACCGCGCACGCCGTGCGGCCGCCCCGGAGCGGACGGCTCGGCAGGAGGCGCCGACTGCGGCGCCGGCTCCCGGTACCCCTGCTGGGCCGCAACCGAGTTGAGCCGTCGTCGTGCGCAACCGGGTTCCCGATCGAGCTCAGGACCGCGTGCCCACGCCCGGCTCGGCGTCCTTACGAGGTGGCCGGTAAAAAGTTTCCGGCTCAAAGCAACCCTTTGTGTCGCCTGTGACCACAAGGAGTCGGATCCGGCCGTTACGGATCTTGGATCCGCCTTCTCTGGTGACCGGTACGCAAGGAGAGCACGTCCCATGAACAACCCCCCGAACGGCGGGCGCCGCGGGCGTCACCGCCGTCGCTGGACCGCGACCGGTCTTCTGCTCGGTGTGCCCGCCATCGTCGTGCCGTACTTCCTGTTCACGCAGGAGGACTCGCAGGCCGCGACGGTCGACGGCGACGCCTATTACCGGCTGGCCTCCGTGCGCAGCGGCAAGGTGCTGGACGTCAACAGCTTCTCCACCGCCGACGGCACCCGTATCCAGCAGTGGACCGACCAGAACACCGCCAACCAGCAGTGGAGGCTGAGGCCCACCGGGGACGGCTACTACGAGCTGGTGAACCGCAACAGCGGCAAGGTGCTGGGCATAGCGGGCGACTCGACCGCCGGGAAGGCGGCCGCCGAGCAGCAGACCGACAGCTCCTCCACCTCCCAGCAGTGGCGGATCGACGAGGTGAGCGGTTCCGACGCCGTCACCTTCACCTCCCGCAGAAGCGGCCTGGTCCTGGACGTCTCCGGAGGCTCCACGGCCCAGGGTGCGGCGGTCGTGCAGTATCCCGAGAGACACAGCACCAACCAGCAGTGGAAGCTGGTGAAAACGGCCCAGCCCCAGGCGGCGGGGGCCGGCGGTGCGCGAACCACGGCCGCGACCGGGCCGTACGTGTGGAACAACGCCCAGGTGGTGGGCGGCGGTTACGTCACCGGTCTGGTGTTCAACCCGGTCGAGAAGGGTCTGCTGTACGCGCGCACCGACATGGGCGGCGCCTACCGCTGGGACACCGCGGCCGAGCAGTGGATCCCGCTGACCGACCGGTTCGGTGAGAAGGACTGGAACCTGCTGGGCATCGATTCGCTGGCCACCGACCCCGTCGCCCCCGACCGGCTCTACGTCGCGGCGGGCACCTACACCAACAGTTGGGCGGGCAACGGTGCGATCCTGCGCTCCACGGACCGGGGCCGCACCTTCCAGCGCACCGATCTGCCCTTCAAGCTGGGCTCCAACGAGGACGGCCGCGGGGCGGGCGAACGGCTCGCGATCGACCCGGGGAACCACGGCACCCTGCTGCTGGGCACCCGCAAGAACGGCCTGTGGCGCAGCACCGACAGCGGCGTGACATGGGGTCAGGTCGCCTCGTTCCCCGTCAAGGACGGGGCGGGCAGCGGCGCGGGCATCTCCTTCGTGACGTACGGCCCGGCCGGAAGCAGGACGGTCTACGTCGGCGTCGCCGACAAGTCCCACCCGCTCTACCGCTCCACCGACGGGGGCAGCACCTGGCAGGCCGTCTCCGGGCAGCCCACTGGCCAGTTGCCGCAGCACGGCGTGCTCTCCGGTGACGGCTCGCTGTTCCTGACGTACACCGACGCCCTCGGGCCCAACGGCGTGACCGCGGGCTCGGTGTGGAAGTACACGCCGGCCGGCGGGGGCGGGACGTGGAAGAACGTCTCCCCGTCCACGGGCAGCTACGGATTCTCCGGTCTGGCCGTCGACCCGCAGAAGCCGTCCACGGTGATGGTCACCACCCTCGACCGCTGGTGGCCCGAGGACGAGCTCTACCGGAGCACCGACGGCGGTACGACCTGGAAGGCGCTGGCCGCCAAGTCGGTGCGGGATGCCTCCGCCGCTCCTTACGTCGGTACCGGCATCGGGCACTGGATGACCGCCCTGACCATCGATCCCTTCGACTCCGGGCACGTGCTGTACGGCACCGGCAGCGGCATCTGGGGCAGCAAGGACGTCACCGCCACCGACAGCGGCGGCACCAGTCACTGGACGGTGGGGGCCCGAGGACTGGAGGAGACCGCGCTTTCGGACGTGATCGCCCCACCCGGTGGCGCCACCGCCATCACCGCCATGGGTGACCTGGGCGGTTTCCGGTACGGCAGCTCCCTGACCAAGGTGCCCGCCGGGCGGCTCGACAGCCCGAAGATGACCACCAGCACCGACATCGATTTCGCCCAGTCCAACCCCTCGGTGATGGTCCGCGTCGGCCGTGGCGGCGCACAGGACGGCGCCTACTCCACCGACGGCGGCAGCAGCTGGAGCGGCTTCAGGTCGGAGCCGGTGGGCAGCGCCGACAGCGGCCGGGTCGCGCTCTCGGCGGACGGCTCCGTCATCGTCTGGACCGAGGCCGGTCAGGCCCCGTACCGCTCGACCGACAAGGGGGCGAGCTGGTCGAAGGCCGGCGGCCTGGGCAGCGGCGCCGTGGTTGTCGCCGACCGCTCATCGGCCAGGACCTTCTACTCACTGGCCGACGGCAAGCTCTACGCCAGCACCGACGGCGGCGCGACCTTCACCGCCCGCGCCACCGGCCTGCCCGTCGGCCGGCTCACGGCCGTCCCCGGCATCGCCGGGGACCTGTGGATCTCCGGCGGCGACAAGGGGCTGCTGCACTCCACCGACGGCGGCCGGACCTTCACCGCGCTCACCACGGTGCGGTCCGCCTCCGCTCTCGGCTTCGGCAAGGCCGCGCCGGGCGCCTCCTACCAGGCCCTGTACCTGATCGGTACGGTCAAGGACGTCACCGGAGTCTTCCGCTCCACCGACAAGGGCGCCACCTGGCTCCGCATCAACGACGACGCCCACCAGTGGGGCAGCATCGGCGCTGTCGGCGTCGTCACCGGCGACCCCGACACCTTCGGGCGCGTCTACGTCGGCACCAACGGACGCGGCCTCCAGTACGGCGACGCGTCCTGACCCAACGCCCGGGCGGGGCCGCGGCCACAACGACCCGCTGCCCCGCCATGCTGGACCCCACTTCGTCCTGCCCGAGCTTCTGACGCCGGGCAGGACGCCGTCGCTTTCCGAGCTGCGCTCCGAGTGGACTGCGCTCCGAGTGGACTACTAACGACGAGCGGGACGCTTGATGCCTGCGCGCCCCGCCTTCTCGGTTCGCTCAGGTCCGGCGCTGTCGCGGTCCTCGTCCCTCGCGGCCCAGTCCCTGGGCTGGAGGAAGAGCAGCTCACCGCTGCCCGGCACGATGACCGCGCCGCCGAAGGGCTCGTCGCCCGCGAACCAGACACCGTCCGTGATGCCGGCAGGCCACCGACCACGCCCCAACGCGTGCTTCGCACGCAGGGTGAAGGGGGTGCCACCCTGATCTCCGAAGCGCAGGAAGAGCGTGTGGGTCGACTCCATGCCGTACTTCTCGACCGGGGTGCGGAATTCGAGCGGATAGGTCCGGAACACCTTCGAGCACTTCCGGGTCAAACTCAGACGGTCGGCAAGAAGGAACAGCGTCCAGACCGTGCCGAACATTCCGACAATGGCCACCGGCAGCAAATAGTCGAGGTGGAGCACGAACAGCTGGACCCACAGCAGCAGGAACACCGGGAAGAACTTGAGGAATTTCTTCAGTGCGACACCGTAGTGGTAGCGCACCGCGCCCCCGAAGTCCGTTCCGTCGGTCGCGTACGGCGCGGGCGGGGTGTCCGACACCAGATCATCTCTCCGCCGATCTCGCTCCGTCATCCGAACGGGCTCCTTTCTTCTGCCCCTTGGCCGGAATCCGAGAACGGCCCGGGCGCGTTGTCCACTTCGGCCGGGTCCGGTGCCGCCGGGTCGTCGAACGTCACCGTACGCGCGACGCCGAGCAGCACGCCGCGGTAGTCGTCGGCGAGCTCCACCGCCGGGCTGACCAGCTGCACGGTGATGATCGACGAGGTGCGAAGAACCGGGATGGCCACCGTGCCCTGCCAGACGGTCCCCTGAGCGGGCTCGTCCTGCCCCTCGGGGGGAGCGGTCGGCGCGAGCGTGGTCCGCTCCGTCTCCAGCACGTATCCGGTGCCCGTCGGCAGTTCTACGGGCACGATGCCGTTTTCCGAACCGGTCCCCGTCCCGCTGTCCCCCAGCATCTGGAGAAGGACGGCTTCAGGGTGTGCTCCCGAAGTCGGGACAGTGGAGACCGTGAGGACGGACAGCGTGGGCTCGCCGCGCTCGTCCGGGTGCATGCCGAGCGCGCACCCCATCACCGCCTGGCTCCGCAGCATCGTCAGGACGATGGCGTACAGCCGGAACACCTGGTCGGCGCGGTCCCGGACGTCATCGGGAAGTGCCTCGATCTGCCGGGCCACCTCCTGGATGCCGTCGGGTGACGGCTGAAGGTCCAGCTGGAGGTATCCGTAGGGCAGCCCGTACCAGAATTCGGGCTTCGGCTCGGCATCCACCGTGTCGAGCAATCCGTTCACAGGTGGACACCCCTCATCATTTCGGCGACGTCCGTCATGATGTCGGTCACGCCGCCCTTCAGACCTGTCGAGGCAGCCACACCCTTCGTGATCTCGGACGCGTCATGTCCGGGACCGTTCTTCGGGAACACGCCCAGGCTTTCCAGGGACGACGCCATGTTCGCCGCCACGTTGACGCCGTTGATGCCGTACTGGAGCGCTCCGGTCGCGGGTTCGGTCGCCACGTCGAGAGCCTTGAAGTTGAACGCGGGCACGATTTCCCTGCCGAACGCACCCAGCTTCGAGCCCACCGACAGGGCCTCGCCGCCCTCTCGTGCGACCGCCGCCGCGAGACCCGCCTCGCTGCCGGCCCTGGCGAGGGCGCCGACGCCGGGCACCATGCCGAGGCTGTCACCGGCCATGGCGGCCCAGGCGAACGCCCCTTCCTTGAAGCCGTACTCGCCCATCAGCGAGTCTCTGAAGTCCTCGCTCGCAAGGTTCTTGGCCATGGAGACCGCGCTCGCCGCGACCGCGATACCGGCGAAGACCGGGGCCAGCGGTGTGGGGAGCAGGGCCAGCAGTCCTGCGATGGCTCCGATGGTTCCGGCGTGCTCCACGAGGAATTCGCCGACTGCCTTGAGACCCTCACCGATGGCACTGAGGGCCTTGCTGAACCACCCCGGTTCCTTGGGGGCCAGCTTGTCGTCGGCCTCGTCGAGGCTGCGGGCGACGGCCTCGGCCGCGTCGGCGTGGGTGCCCTCCAGCTCCTTCGCCTTCGCGATGACGTCGTTGTAGGCGGTGTTGGCGTTGTTGAGGTGGGTGGTGGCCGCGTTCAGTTCGCGCTCGGCGGTCCGCAGGCGCTCCGTCGCGGCATCCGCCTCCGCCTGGCTGGGGTATTCCTTGCCGGCGAGCTTGAGGTCCGGGTTCCCCTTGGCCTGGTCGTAGCGGGTCCGGGCCTTTTCGACATCACCCTTGTTCTCGCGCGCGGCATCGTCGTACTTCTTGGCCAGGTCGCGGTGGGAGGTCAGATCGCCTTCCCATGTGCCCAGCGCCGCAGCGGCTTTGTCGAGCGAATGACCGGCGTTCATCATGGCGGTCTTGAGGTCGCCGTCCAGCGTGTCCCGGAACGCGCTCGCCGCGTCTCCCTGCCAGCTGGAGCTCGCCCCGAGCAGATATTCGATCTGCCGGTGGCAGTTGTTGAGTGTGTCGGCCGCGGACTTCACCTTGCGGTAGAGGGAGGTGACCTGCTCGGGAATTCCGGGTACCGGGTTCCAACCGAGGCTCGGATACGGATTGTTGCCCACAGACTACTTCCCCCCGGTATTCGCGGCGTGAGTCTCCTCCATCTTTTTGAGGGCCTTCGAGAGGTTCTCCTCAAACTGCCGGTAGCTCAACGCGGTTTTCTCCACGCCCTCGTCAACCGCTTTGATCATGTCCTTCAGCTGGCCCGTTCCGTACTTCCATCTGTTCTGGAAGGTCTCACACGCCTCGTCCAGCCGCGGAGTTCCGATCTGCTCGGCACTGACAGCGGAGAGCGCGGTGCGCGCTTCCTCCAGATCCGTGACGGACTGCTTCAACACCCGGCCAAAAGAGTCCAATTGACTCAGGTCGACCTTAAATTCCTCCGCCATGCGGCGACCCCCTTCTTCGACTGCGAGCCGGGCCCATGCCGCCGGCGCGCGTCATCAGACTAAAATACTGGCAAAGTCCGCGACGATGACACCGAGTCGAACAAGGCACACCTGCTTCTTCAGGTCCTTACAACTCGTCCACGGAGCGGGAGGGGGTGATGGTGGGGAACGGATCACACCGGTATCAGCTGCCCTGCAGAACCCTGGGCGCGCTACGCGGGCCGCCGTGTCCGCTCGCCGTAATGCACGCAGCATGACTCCTCGTCCGAGGCGTAGCGTTGACCGCCTGAACCCGCACCGATGAGAGGGCGCAAGCGTCCTGCGAGCAACCGCGCGGTCCTGCCAGGGACTGAGA
The DNA here is from genome assembly GCF_030816965.1 of Streptomyces canus. Taxonomy (NCBI): domain Bacteria; kingdom Bacillati; phylum Actinomycetota; class Actinomycetes; order Kitasatosporales; family Streptomycetaceae; genus Streptomyces; species Streptomyces canus. Next base: position 5,351,570 of record NZ_JAUSYQ010000002.1, on the reverse strand, counting down.
GCCCGGTGTCTATACCTTGCTCGCGACCACCATGTAGTTCTCGGCCTCAAGATCGAACGTGCTCACTTCCGTCCGGAGTCCGACCCGGTGCAGCTCGACTTCGAGTTCCTCGTACCGGTAGGGCCAGCAGGACAGCAGTTCCGAGCGGACAAGAGTCCTTCGAAGCGAGCGAGCCCAGGTGCGCACCCACCAAGCGCAGAACCTTCTCATCCTCGGGCGTGAGCCCCTGAGCCGGCCACGTACCGCCACACCGGACGGGCCCAGAGCCACGAAAGGCGCGGCGATCGGGCGGAGGTCAGCCATGTTCGGCGGCTTCCAGTGCCTTGCGGGCGCGGTTCTTCGCCGACCTGCGCCCATACAGGCGGGCGCAGAACGAGGTCAGCACCTCGACCATGTCCCGCACCAGGTCGTCTTCGACCTCGCCGTCGTCCAGGACCAGCAGGCGACGGCCCGTCGCGGCCAAGGCGGCCTCGACAAGCTCGACGTTCATCCGGCCGAGCCGGTCCTTGTGCTCCACCGCCACGGTGGTCACGTTCGGGTCGGCCAGCAGACGCCGGGCCTTGGCACGGCAGCCGTTCATCCCGGAAGCGATCTCCGCCTCAACGCGAACGACTCGGTGACCGGCCTTCGCTGCCCATGCCGACAGCCGTGCGACCTGGCGTTCCAGATCGGTCTTCTGATCGTGCGAGGACACGCGGGCATACAGGCCCAGACCGCCGATGGCCTCGGGCGTGGTGTTCGCGTCGATGTTCACCAGGATCGTGCGTGGCCCGACCCGCTGAGCCGGTACCGGCAACGTTCCCTCACGGAACCAGCGATACGCAGTCTGCGGATGCACGCCCTGCGTCTTCGCCCATTCCGTCAGATTCACACTCTGCCAACGACACTCACTCATACATGGTTACGCTCACTTGCCCGACTTCGAGGACCAGCAGGTGAAGACCCCTCAGTTTCACGGGATGTATCGCCGAGGCGCCGCCACCTGTAGTTCGGTATGTCTGACCGAGATTCTGGGGGCCGCCGCCCCCGCGACGGCCAGCGCCGCCAGACAGCCGGCCGGTACCGGCAGATCGCACACCGACCAGGCGTCCGGGATCTGCCCGGACGGATCGCGGACGACGTAGATGTCGACGTCGGTGTCGGTGTCGGTGTCGGTGAGCACCGTCAGGCCCAGGCCCTGTGCGAGGCGCGCTCCGGCGGCCTTGACCACGGCCTCCTTGCGGGTCCACAGCCGCAGGAAGCGTTCGGCGCGTTCCGCGGGCCCGGCGGCCGCGGCCACGAAACGGGCGTCGGATGCGGGGAAGAAACGCTCGGCGAACCGCTCGACCGGCAGGCCCGGCCGCAGCCGGTCCACATCGACCCCGACCTCTCGGTGCAGGGTCACCGCCACCAGAGCGAGTTCGCCGGAGTGGGAGAGGTTGAACCGCAGTTCGGAGCTGCCCGCGAGCCGTGGTTTGCCATGACGTCCCCGCTCCAGGCGCAGTTCCTCGGGTGGAACATCGAGACAGCCGGCCAGAATCAGCCGCAGCGCTCCATGCGCGATGATGAAACGCCTGCGGTCGTTCTCGAAGCGACAGCGGTCGGCGCGCTCGGCCTCACCCGCCGACAGGATCCGGGACAGCGTCGCCACCGTGGCCGGCGGCCCGTTCAGCGGCACCGTCCAGACATTCACCTCGGGGGCGTCGATGTCGTCGCGCCGCCCCGGTCCCGTCGGCACCAGGCCGCCGTCAGTCACGGCGGAGATGCCCCTGGACCAGGCCGGTGAACAGGTTGAGCTTCTGGATGTTGCCGGTCCCCTCCATGAACTCCACACCACGGGCGTCCCGGGCGAGCTTGTCCAGCAGGGGATGGTCCAGTCGAGCGCCGGGGCCGAAGCAGCCGAGCGCTTCGAGTGTCGCCTCCTCGGCGAGGCGCGAGGCGCGTGCCTTCGCCGCCGACGCCAGGGAGCCGGCGGCCGGATCGTTGTCGTCCACGGCGATCGCCGACCGCCAGATGAGCTGCCGGAGCTCCGTCAGGCGCAGGCCGAGCCGGTCGAGCCGGTGACGTTCGGCCGTGTTCAGGGTGCGCCGGTTGGCCAGGACGTACTCGTACGCGGCCCGCGCGATGCCCAGACCGAACGCGGCGACGCCGGGGCGCAGGCGGTTCAGTCCCTGCACCGCGCTCCACATGCCCCGCTGGGTGGCCCGCAGATGCCTGCCGAGGACCTGGCCGGCGGGCACGCGTACGTCGTCGAGGGTGACGGCGGTGATGCGCAGGCCGCGCAGGCCGATGGTCTCCAGGGGCTCGGCGGTGAACCCGGCGGCCGAGGTCTCGGTGAGGACCGCGGTCACGCCGAGCGGCCCCGGACGGGTGCGGGCGAAGACGATGCCCAGGTCGGCGCGGGCCGCGTTGCCGATGTAGCGCTTGGCTCCCCGGAGCACGAAGTGGTCGTCGCCGTCCGGGGTCAGGGTGGTGTTCATCGCCCCCGCGTCCGAGCCGCGGTCCGGCTCGGTCAGCGCGAAGAAGGTCCAGGTGGGCTTCTCCATGATCCGGCTGTAGAACCACTTCTTCTGCTGCTCGTCACCCATGGCGTCGACCAGCACACCCGACATCACCGGCCCGGGCGCCGCGAGCAGCATGCCGGCGTCACCGACCGCCACCTCCTCGGCGAAGACGACCCGCTCCAGGGTCCCGGTGCCGTAGAAGGGACGCCCGTCGATGACCACCGGGTCGGGATTGAACTCGGGCGGCACCGTCATCCTCGTCAGGTACGACACGATGGCCACGTCCAGATGGCGGTGGATCGCGTCCGGGTCCTGGTCGAGTTCCAGGGCGAGGGGCTTGAGCTCCTGCGCCCACGCGCGGGCCTGGCGCTGGATCGCCCGTGTCCTGTCGTCCAGCTCGATCATGCCGCTCCCCCGTGCTCCCCTGCGCGGGCCGACCCGAAGTGGACGTCGGCGATCAGCTCGGACACCCGGGCGACCTGGCCCGGCCCGTCCGCCAGGAAGCTCACGGCGCCGAGCAACCGCAGCAGCATCCGGTCGGTCTCGGTGATCTGGGCGTTCAGGCCGGCCAGGACGTCGTCGTCGAGGTCGCCCGGCGTGGCTCCGGCGAGCATGGTCTCGATCTCCAGCTGCTCGATCACCGCCTCCGCGACGCCGCCCTTGACCATCTGCTGGTGGAGCAGCTTCGCGTCGCCGACGGTACGGCCGCCGAGATGGGCGAGCACCGCGTCGAGCAGCCGCTCGGAGAGGCCGAAGCGCAGGCAGGTCAGCCCCAGCGCCCATGCCGCCCGTTCCTGCCGAGGAGTCATGGACACGCCTGGTTCGGCCCGGCTCCGCAACGCGACGACGGTGCCCTCCTCCACCGTCAAGGTCGTCACGACGTCCCCGGCGTCGGCACCGGCGACGCCGACGGGCACCACCATGTGCCCGCCCGGACCGCGGGGCGGCCCGCCGTCGCCGACGGTCTCGCACAGCAGGGTCAACGCCCGGACGAGGCCGTCCTGTCGGGCGGTCCGCCGGTACCGGATCCATGCGTCGGCGGCGGCCGTACGGCCGGTCATGTCCCCTCCTCGAGATCCAGGGTGCTCATGCACAGGTACCGCAGCGTGCTGTCGTAGTCGGCGACGACCAGGCGGCGGGGCCCGGCTCCCTCGCACTCGGGGAGCACGTCGGCCAGGGCCGACCAGGGGCCGGTGCACGGACGGCCCGGCGGCGCGGGACGCACGTCGATGCCCGGCCCGAACCGTTCGGCGTCCAGGCCCTGGCCGGTGACGAGGGTGACGGGCCGGCCGGCGCCTTCCCCGTCGGGCTCGTTCAGCACCGCCTCGAGCGTCGAGCGGACCTCGTCCGGCGCGACACCGGCGAGTTGCCGCGTCACCGGCTCGCCCGCGCGGCCCTCGGGGCCGAAGAGCAGCGCCACCGCGCAGTCCTGAAGGGGCACGTCCCGCGCCCCCGTGGTGTCGTACAGGAAGGTCCGCTGATCGAGGAGGACGACCAGGGCGCGCCGGAAGGCGTCGGCGGCGGCGTACTCCGAGACCAGACGCAGGGCCGTGAACCCGGCGGCGGTCCCCTGGTCGGAGAGGTTGA